>JBIQJX010000057.1:0-13597 GCA_044507105.1 Nitrosomonas sp. | reverse complement strand
ACCAGCTCGATCCAGCGGAGGAAAAACTACGCATCTCAAAATAGACGAGGTTTAAGACAGATCCGCATTATTCTATGACAAATACAGGGCATTTTTGAATGAAATCCGATGACCATTCTCCTAACCCAATATATCGGCATTCTACAGCTATACATATGATCCGACACAGTTATTTTCCCGCCTCTCTACAAACGCTGTATTTATTAGCATCAACGGCAATGCTCATCGCTTCATTCGTTTCCTCTTGCGTAGCTGCGCAGCCCTCCCCCACTCTGCGCCCGGAGATCAGGAATTTCATCACATATATGGTCGATCATCATGAATTCAATCGGGAGGAACTGGAAACAGCTTTTATCCAGGCAACTCCCCGGGCAGATATTCTCAAGTTGATCTCCACACCAGCCTCAGCGATTACCTGGAATGAGTACCGTAAACGATTCGTCAACGATCAGCGTATCAAAAACGGAGTCGATTTCTGGGACAAATATTCCGGCGATTTGACGCGTGCAAAGAAAATCTACGGGATCCCTGAAGAAATCATTACAGCGATCATCGGTATCGAAACTTCTTACGGCACTTCGACCGGCAACCATCGTGTCATTGATGCACTCACGACGCTGGCTTTTGATTTTCCCAGAAGAGCCGATTATTTTCGTGAAGAGTTGGAACACTATCTATTCCTGGCAAAAGAACAGAATTTTGACCTGCTGAGTATCAAAGGCTCTTACGCCGGTGCAATCGGTGTTCCACAGTTCATGCCGGGAAGCTACAGACGATATGCAGTGGATTTCGATGGTGATGGAAAAATTGACCTCTCAGGAAGCACAGCCGATGCAATTGGCAGTGTAGGTAATTATTTAAAAGAATATGGATGGGAAGCAGGCAGTCCGATCGCCGCCCGGGCACAGATCAGGACTGAAAATTTCCAGGAATTTCTAGATGCCGGTATAGAACCCTCACATTCCGTCAAAAAACTGCGCGAGGCCGGTATCGTCCCGCTTGGCCCTGTCGGGAATGATGAGGTGGCAGCTTTTCTGGAACTGAACAGTCAGGGGAAGCCCCAGTTCTGGCTGGGGTTCAAAAATTTCTATGTGATCACACGCTACAATCGCAGTACTTTTTATGCCATGTCTGTATTCGAGCTGGCTGAAGCAATACGTGCACGTCGACATGCCGGCCGTCAATGACAGGCTCAGTGATGCGGCTGATATTTTTCTTCGCGAATCCGAGCATCGATCAGATTGAATGATCCGGACGATCTACTGCCTGCAATAATCATAAATTATTCGACAAAAACCGCAGTCCCGCTCACAGACACCATCAGCATACCGTTTTCCTTGCCCAGGACCTCATAATCGATGTCGATACCGATCACCGCATTAGCGCCAAGTTTACGGGCATGTTCCTGCAACTCTTCCAGTGCAATTCCGCGAGCACGCTGCAGTTCTTTTTCATAGGTTCCGGAACGGCCTCCGACAAAATCCCGGATGCCGGCAAAAAGATCCTTCAATACGTTGGCACCCAAGACCGCTTCACCGGCGACAATACCGTAATATTGTGTAATACGCTTGCCATCGATATTGGGAGTCGTTGTAAGCAGCATGTTCTTTCCGTTAAAACCCTGTTGTTTGTCAAAAATCAAGGGACTGATCAAATACCACAACTTGATCAGCCTCCAGTTTAATAGCTATTTTCTCACCAACGGCATAATCATAGCAGCTGGGAATGCGCGACAAGAGGGTCCGTCCACTGGTAAGCCGTAATGTATAGAGAATTTCCGCACCACGAAACACTTTGTAAACCACTTCTGCGCGCAACGGACTATCCTTGTCAAGGATAATGTGATCCGGACGTATCAGTACATCGACCGGGCCGCCCGCACGACAGAGTTCACAGGCGGGCCCACAAGAATGGTAAACACCGCGGGTCAGAATTCCTAATTCAATTTCCACTTCTCCGGAAGACGAAATCTTTCCGGGAAGCAGCACACCCTGTCCGATAAAATCAGCGACGAAACGATTGGCCGGACGATGATAGAGATCATAGGCACTGCTCCACTGCATCATTTTTCCTGCCAGTATCACCCCTATTTTATCCGCGACGGCAAAAGCTTCTGTCTGATCATGTGTCACCAGAATCGCCGTAATGTTCAGCTCCTTGAGTAGCTCACGTATTTCCTGACCCAGGCGCTCACGCAAACTCACATCCAGATTGGAAAAAGGTTCGTCCAGCAGCAGCAGAGCAGGGCGAGGAGCCAGGGCACGTGCCAGCGCCACGCGTTGCTGCTGGCCACCAGACAGCTCATGTGGATAACGGTCAGCTACTTCCATCAATCCGGTAACCTGCAGCAATTCGGTGACTCGCCGGACCCGTTCTGCTTTAGGGGAGTGATGTAAGCCAAATCCAACGTTGGCAGTAACGTTCAGATGCGGAAACAGGGCATATTCCTGGAATACCATACCTATCCGCCGCTGCTCGGGCGATAGAACGAATCCAGCCCGACTGACGGATAGTCCGTTCAGTCGGATTTCACCTGAGACAACCGGTTCGAATCCGGCAATACAGCGCAAAACAGTAGTTTTACCACACCCGCTCGGCCCCAGCAGGCAACCAATCTCACCCTTTGCCAGCTCAAAGGACAGCTCATCTACGATGGTTTGACGGCCATAGACATGACTGATTCTGTCGAGCTCCAGCAGCGCACTCATCGCTATATCAGACCTCGGTCTGACGCACCAGCAGGATAATGGGAATCAGTCCGGCCAGAATCAGCGTCAGCGCAGGTAACGCGGCCTGCTCCCATTCACCCTCTGAAGTTAGCGAAAAGATACGGACTGCCAGCGTATCCCAATCAAATGGGCGGGTCATCAATGTGATAGGCATCTCTTTCATGACATCCACAAATACCAGCACCGCTGCAGTAAACAAGCCTCCTTTCAGCATTGGAAGATGGACGGTTCTCAACATTGACCAGCCTGTGATTCCGAATCCTGCAGCAGCCTCATCGATACTGTGAGTCACACGCTGCAGCGCACTGTCCAGAGGGAAATAGCTGACGGCAAGGAAACGAGTCATATAGGCAACCAGCATGACAGCAAGGGTGCCCTGAATCAGTAATCCGGTTTCAATTCCAAATAAAATTTGTATCCCTTCACTCAGCAAATTATCCATCCATGCCATCGGTATAAAAATCCCGACCGCCAGCACTGCACCCGGCAAGGCATAACCAATAGTAGCCAGACGCACCGCCAAGCGCGTGGAAACGTCCGAGTGGAGGCGTACAGCATACGCCAGCATAATGGCAACCAGGCAGGTTATCAAAGCAGCCAGTGTTGACAACAACAATGAATGCCAGACAAACTCCAGGTAACGCTTATCCAGGCCCATCGTAAATGAATCCAGTACCCATATACTCAATTGAATGACCGGTAGTATAAAGGCAAAAAACAGTACTGTTCCGGCAAAGCCGGTCACTGCCACAGCCTGCCATCCGGTCAGCGGGATACGCTCAACTCGTGCACTCTTACGACTTTCGGCAAAACGCATACGCAAACGGAATCGCTGTTCCGTAAGAACGATCACCAGTACGATCAGGACCAGCAGTGAGGCCAGTTGCGAGGCGGCAGAAAGCGAAAACATACTGAACCAAGTCTTATAAATTGCAGTGGTAAACGTATCATAGTTGAATATTGCCACGGCACCGAAATCTGCCAGGGTTTCCATCAATGTCAACATAATACCCGCGACAATCCAGGGGCGCGCCATCGGAAGCACCACCCTGAAAAAACCCTGACGATGGTTGAGCCCCAGGGATTGAGTCACTTCCAGCAGGCGCTTTCCCTGTGTCAAAAAAGCATTGCGCGCCAGCAAATAAACGTAAGGATAAAAAGCCAGTGTCATCACGACTGCCACTCCCGGTCCGCTGCGTATATCAGGCAGCCAGAGCAAATCGGAATCGAACCAGTTACGCAAGCTGGTCTGCAGTGGACCGGTATAATCGAACATCCCAAGCGCTACAAAAGCAATCACATAAGCAGGGATTGCAAGCGGCAAAAACAACGCCCAGGAGAAAAAACGATGGCCGGGAAATGCATACACAGCCGTAAACCAGGCAAGGCTGACCCCCAGAACCGATGTGCCCAGTATGATTCCCAGCGATAACCACAAGGTATTGGTCAGCAGGTGCGGTAGTGTGGTGGCGACCAGGTGTTGCCAGATTTCATCTTCTGGTGAAAAAAACGACGCAAATACCACACATACCGGAACAAGTACCAGACCCGCCACCAGAAAAGGAAAGATGCGCCATGCGCGATGGGTACTGCTGCCTGTCGAACGGTGGGAGAATGGCCGGGAAACAGAATATGCACTGGTTCCCCGGTTAGAAGAATGACTGTTTTCCAAATGAAGGGAAACCTAGCGATAACCTGCGCGATCCATCAATCTGACCGCGGCGGCCTGTAATTCTCCTGCCTGCACGACATTCATCGGATTCTCCTTGAAACTTCCCCAGCTGCTGATGACCTCTCCCTGCTCGGCACGCGGATTGGCCGGATATTCCATATTGAGTTCTGCAAACAAATGTTGCGCCTGTTCAGAAGAAAGGTATTCCAGCAACCGTATAGCAGCCTGTTCATTTTTGCTGTGCCGAATCACACCTGCACCCGAAATATTCACATGCACCCCGCTGGTATTCTGGTTTGGCCAGAAAATTGCCAAAGGTAACGCCGGATTGCTATCCATCAGCCGGCCGAAATAATAGGTATTGACTAAAGTCACGTCGCATCGCCCTGCCGCAACAAACTCCATTGCGCGCGTATCATCCGGCAGGGGATCAGTTGCCAGATTCGCGACCCATCCTTTAACGATACGCTCTGTTTCGGCTTCTCCATGTTCCGCAATCATCATCGCGACCAGCGACTGATTATAGACCTTCTTCGAGGTACGTAAACACAACCTCTGCTTCCACTTCGGGTCTGCCAGATCTTCATACGTCGACAACTCATCCGGTTTTACTTTCCGGGTATTATAAACGATCGTACGCGCCCGTACTGTCAACCCGAACCATTGTCCCTGCGGATCTCGCAGATGCTCCGGGATATTGGCTGTCAATATGGAAGAAGTCACCGGTTTCAGTAATCCTTTGCGTGCAGCTTCCCATAAATTACCGGCATCCGTGGTAATGAGCACATCTGCAGGTGTTTTTTTCCCTTCTGCGATCAGACGGGCCAGCAATGCGCCTTCCTTATCCGTAGTAAATTTGACAGGTATCCCTGTTTCACGCGTGAAAGCATCAAATAAAGGTTTAATCAGCTGCTCGATTCGTGCCGAATAAACAATGACCTCCTCGGCATGAGACAGGACGGGTGCTGCAAACAGTGAAATAAGAAATAAAATGCTGATATACCAGCGGCCAAAGCGGCGACAGGAAATAAAAGAACAAGACATGATTTCTACCCTGGAAATTAAAAATGGACGAAGCGCTCGATCCTGCCGTTGAAAGCAGGGTGTGAAAATATAGAACAATCTTGTTCCCGAACCTCACAAAACCCCTACTTTGGCAGCATGCATTAACAAGAATAATTATCAGTAAACATTCTTGTCAAGGCAGAAAAAAATCTGCCACAATACGGATGCATGACAAATTTATGAAGTACAGTGTTGCACCGCCCATTCATGCAGTGCAACATAATCAGTCTTACCGGTACCAAGCAGCGGCAATTTATCAATATACAGAATATCCCGCGGGATCCCCAATCCTCCCAGATCGTTTTGCTGGAAATAAGCGATTATTTCATTTCGATCTGCATGCGGATGAGTCGTCACCAGGATGATCTGCTCACTTTTTTTCTCATCAGGGAGTTGAATGGCAGCATGCCCGTACCCCGGCCACAACCGGCTGATGGACTCCTCTACTGCAGTCAGTGAGACCATCTCTCCACCAATTTTGGCAAACCGTTTGGCACGACCTTTGATGAAAAGATAACCTTCTTCATTGATTTCGACAATATCACCGGTATCATGCCAGCCCTCGACAGGCGGCACGATTACCCCGGGAGTTGCGGCCAGATAATAACCCAACATGATATTCGGCCCGGATACCAGCAGTCTGCCTCCTTGTTCGATCCCCGGCACAGATTCCAGTTTATGGCAAATGCCAGGCAGTAGGCGACCCACCGAGCCCGGATGATTATGCATAGGCGTGTTCAGACTGAGAATAGGAGAGGTTTCGGTCGCACCATAACCTTCGAAAATACGCACACCAAAATTTTCCGACCATAACCGACGCGTACTTTCCCGCAGTTTTTCAGCACCTGCAAATACATAGCGAATGCTGTAAAAATCATAGGAATTGGCATAACGCGCGTAACCGGCAAGGAAAGTATCGGTGCCAAACAGCAAAGTCGCGTTGGTATCGTAGACCAGTTCCGGAATGATCCGGTAGTGGAGCGGCGAAGGGTAAAGAAAGGTTCTGATACCGGACAACACCGGCAGCAGCGTCCCACCTGTCAACCCGAAGGAGTGAAATATCGGCAATGCGTTAAACACGATATCAGCAGGGCCGAAATCGATCCGAGAAGAAGTCTGGAAGCGGTTCGCCTGCAGATTAACATGACTAAGCGCGACTCCCTTGGGGGTATCTTCGGACCCGGAAGTAAACAAAATAACAGCTGGCACATCCGGATCCTGTCGGGAATCCGTAAAACGATAACAAATTTCTGGCGACATTCCTGCCGCCAGGCCCGTGAGCCTGTGCCACCAGTGTATCCGAGAAGATAAATCCTCCAGATAAATCAGTGTGATCTGTTGTGCTTTCAGGCTGTCAGTCAATTCGGTCAGCCTGGCTTTCTCGATGAATCTGCGGGCAGTAATCACCGTCTGAATCCGGGCAACCCGGCAGGCACTCACCAGATTTCTCGGACTGGTGGAAAAATTCAGCATTGCCGGTACCCGCCCGAATGCCTGCAATGCAAAGAAGCCGATCAGACTGCTCACCATATTGGGCAACATGATTCCGACATTGGCCTGAGCTTTGGTATATCTGCACAATACAGTGCCCAGGACAAAACTTCTGGTTATCAGCTGGAAATAAGTTACGGGATTACGTTCCGCATCTTCTGCGATGATATGCTTTCGACCGTGTGTGGCAGCCGCATCGAGCAGTGACCGGAACAGAGTCTGCCGTAGAGTATTGCTCTGAAAAGCCGTGGCAGTCATGATATCGTAGAGTTTCAGGCCGGCAGCACGCCGTCGCCGTTTACCGCGAACCGAGGCCGGCAGCTCAAAAGTTTCCGGAGGAAAAATCGTCACTGTGATTTTGGGAAACCAGCGTATCCTCACCTTCCCTTTCAATCTGGAAAAAGGCGTATATTGCGGACCCGTAAGGCTTACAGGAAGCACCTGCGCACCAGATTTACCGGCGATCATAATGGGGCCCTCGTAGATTTTCATAAGCGACCCGGTCAATGTCAGTCGGCCCTCCGGAAAAATCACGACTTTGTCTCCATTTCTGACACGCTCGATCAACAGACGTGTGGAAAGAGGGCTGGCAGGATTGATAGCGACTGTATCTGCCAGAAACAAAAACGGCCTGACCCACCATTTCCGGGCGACGTTAGAGTTGATGGCAAAACACAAACGGTCGGGAAAACAAACACTCAGCAATGCGGCGTCCAGAAGCGACAAGTGATTGGCAATGATCAGTACTCTTTCTCCCGCCTGCCGGTAATGTTCCAGCCCCTTGATTTCCAGACGGTAAAATGTGTGAAATCCCCACTGCAAGATTGATCTGGCCAGTTCATACGGCAGCAGACCGGCAATGTAAATTGCGACAAGCCCGTTCAGCAGTGCAATAGTGAGGAATACTTCAGGAACGGTAAAATCCATTGCAAGCATCAGACTAATACCAAGTGCGGAAACCACCATGAACAGCGCATTCATGATGTTGTTCCCGGCAATAGCACGTGACCGGCGGGCGGCCTCGGCATGGCTTTGCACAATGGCATAAAGCGGCACGATATAAAGACCGCCGCTGACCGAGACGGCGAGCAAGTCGAATAAAATACGCCAGTGCACCCAGGATTCCAGGAAGCTCAAAGCACCAATAAGCTCCTGATTTGATGCAGGTATCACTGCAGTACTGGCAAAATACAAATCAATAGTGAAGCCGGTCATCCCCAGAATACCCAAGGGAACATAGGTCGCTGCGACTTTACCCTTGAGCAGTTTGTTGCACAGCAGCGCCCCGATACCGATACCGACCGAAAAAATTGTCAGAAACAGCGTAACGACCTGCTCATTCCCACCGATAACGTCCTTGGTAAATGTCGGAAACTGTGACAAAAACGTGGCACCGAACAGCCAGAACCAGGATACGCCGAGAATGGCACGAAATACTGTGGTGTTTTGACGAACCTGATGGATGATTGCGCGTGTTTCATCAAGGATATGCCAGCTCACGCTTGTATCCGGGGCAGCCGGACGGACGGCAGGAATGAACAAACTGAACAGCCAGCCCGCCAATGCGGCCCCTATCGTCATAGTGGACACAATGACTCCACCCTGTTCAGCCAGGATGAGCAATCCACCGGTAATGGTACCGAGCAGGATAGCAATGAAGGTTCCGGCACTGACCAGTGCGTTGCCACCAATCAGCTCATCCTGATACAACTGATCCGGTAAAATACTGTATTTCAGCGGCCCGAAAAAGGCGGACTGCGCTCCCATCAGAAACAGTATCCCCAGCAGAAATACCACGCTATCCAGATAAAAACCTGCAGCGGCTCCTGCCATCAATACAATCTCGACAAACTTGACGTACCGGATAAGTCGTGCCTTGTCCCATTTATCAGCCAGCTGACCGGCAGTGGCAGAAAAAAGGAAAAATGGCAGGATAAAAATCCCGGCCGCCAGCGTGACCATGATCTGCGGACTCAGACCCGCTTTTCCCATGGCGGTATAAGTGATCAGGATAACCAGTGCGTTCTTGAAAACATTGTCATTGAACGCCCCCAGGAACTGAGTGACGAAAAGAGGCAAAAAGCGCCTGCTTGAAAGTAATTTCCACTGATCTGGATGCATGGCAAATCCAACCCTTTCACATGATGACTGACGAATTATCCTGGAAATCGTCGCAGGACGCACTCCAGTATGCGTCGGGCACACTGCCTGACGCGATAAGAGAAGGCGGAGCAAGGCGAGGCAAAAGGATCATTATTTTCTGTAACCGGGAACAACGCCGTCAGTTTTTCTCCCCTCAAGCCGACATGAGCAGAAACGGCAAGCTTACCCTTCTCTATTCTCTGGAATCCATCAAGCCTCCAAAGGTTGAGAAGCGGTTAACGACGGTTCCAGAATTATAGGTGACTGTCATCGAAAACCATACCCATGAATCGACCTCGCAATTGGGAAAATCTGTCTGAATCGTTCTCTCCGGATTTGCGGTTGACAACCCGATCACACTACAGATATTATTATTCAACCCTATCGACCACAATATATTGTGGTATTAAACTCAAAATGGCTTGAGCAGATTTTCAGTCTACCTTTAGCCTTTTAGCGATCATCAGCAACACCATCCCGGATTAAACAGGAGGAACCGATCATGCAGCTTGTTACAGACACCCATTCTCCTCATTCTGCTCACCAGAATGATTTTCTGGAAAAAACCACTGATCTCCCCACCCTCCGGCAAAACTATTCCCAGTATAAAGTCATTCGCCGCAATGGGGCTGTGGTGGCATTTGAGCCGGACAAGATTTCCATCGCACTGACCAAAGCGTTCATCGCCGTAAGAGGCGGACAAAGTGCTGCTTCTTCCAGTGTACGTGAGATTGTGGCTCAACTGACGGGAGAGGTTGTGCATGCCCTGACCCGCCGACGGCCGGAGGGCGGCACGTTCCATATCGAGGATATTCAGGATCAGGTTGAACTGGCACTGATGCGCTCGGGTGATCATGACATCGCACGCGCCTATGTGCTGTACCGCGAAGAACGTGCGCGTGAACGGGCTAAACAGCAGAAAACACAAGCAGCTTCGGCAGCAGTTTTGCATGTCTTGGAAAACGGACAACAGGTTCCGCTTGATCCCGCCCGGCTGTCAGCACGGATAGAATCAGCCTGCCGGAACCTGGAAGACACGGTAGATGCCGGATTGATCGTCAAATCGATGCTCAAGGACCTGTACGATGGTGTGCCCATTGAGGAAGTCAGAAAATCTGCCGTGCTGTCTGCCCGGGCGCTGATTGAGAAGGAGCCGGCATATAGTTTCGTGACTGCCCGGCTGCTGCTGGATAACATCCGATACGAAGTATTAAAAGAAGAAGTTACCCATGAAGCAATGCGCTCCCGCTATGCCGACTATTTTCCCGAATTCATCCGGCAAGGTATCGAAGTAGATTTGCTGGATGAGCGTCTGAGCCAATTCGACCTGGCAGCATTATCAGAAGTGCTGGTGGCCGATCGTGATTTGCAGTTCGGTTATCTTGGTCTGCAAACCTTGTACGATCGTTATTTCTTACATATTGCTGAACGGCGTATCGAACTGCCGCAGGCGTTCTTCATGCGTGTCGCCATGGGGCTGTCGCTGAATGAGGTCGATCGGGAAGCTCGTGCGATTGAATTTTATCATCTGCTGTCGAAATTCGATTTCATGAGCTCGACGCCGACCCTGTTCAACTCCGGCACACGACGATCGCAATTGTCGTCATGCTACCTGACCACGGTGCCAGACAGCCTCGACGGTATTTACGAAGCAATCAAGGAAAATGCGTTGCTATCCAAGTTTGCGGGCGGGCTGGGTAATGACTGGACGCCGGTCCGGGCAATGGGGGCACGCATCAAGGGCACCAATGGCAAGTCACAAGGCGTAGTGCCTTTTCTCAAGGTTGTGTCGGATACGGCAGTGGCAGTTAATCAGGGTGGCAAGCGCAAGGGTGCGGTATGTGCTTATCTGGAGACTTGGCATCTTGATATCGAGGAATTTCTGGAGCTGCGTAAAAATACCGGGGATGACCGGAGGCGTACTCATGACATGAATACCGCCGTATGGGTGCCGGACCTGTTCATGAAACGCATGCTGGAAGATAAAGAATGGACACTGTTCTCCCCTTCGGATGTACCCGACCTGCATGAAAAATATGGCCATGCGTTTGAAGAAGCATATGCTGCTTATGAAGACCAGGCCATACGGGGCGGAATAGCATTGCATAAACGCATTCCTGCCCGACAGTTATGGCGCAAAATGCTGACCATGCTGTTTGAAACCGGCCATCCCTGGATTACTTTCAAGGACCCGTGCAACATCCGTTCGCCACAGAGCCACGCCGGAGTCGTACACAGCTCCAATTTGTGCACCGAGATTACGCTGAATACCAGTGAGAAAGAAATTGCCGTATGCAATCTGGGATCAATCAACCTGCCAGCACATATCACAGAGGGGGAACTGGATCAGGATAAACTGAAACAGACAATCAGGACTGCTATGCGCATGCTGGATAATGTCATCGATATTAACTTCTATGCAGTGCCAAAAGCTCGCAATGCCAATTTCCGGCACCGGCCGGTCGGACTGGGTATCATGGGATTTCAGGATTGCCTGCACAAACTGGGTATTCCCTATGCTTCCCGGGAGGCAGTCGAATTCGCCGACCGGTCGATGGAGACCATTGCTTACCACGCCTACTGGGCCTCTACTGAACTGGCTGAAGAACGGGGTACTTATGCTACTTACCGCGGCAGCTTGTGGGATCGCGGAATCCTGCCGCAGGATACGCTGGAGTTATTGCGCAATGAGCGTGGTGATTATGTAGAGGTTGATGCCGCTGCCACCCTGGATTGGGCTCCTCTGCGCGCCCGGATTAAACAGCATGGGATGCGCAACTCCAACTGTCTGGCTATTGCGCCGACTGCAACAATTTCCAATATTATCGGCGTCTCTGCGAGTATCGAACCCACTTATCAGAATCTGTATGTCAAATCTAATCTTTCCGGAGAGTTTACGGTCACTAATCAATGGCTGGTAAATGATCTGAAAAAGCAGGATTTGTGGGATGAAGTCATGATTGCTGATCTTAAGCATTACGATGGTGCCGTCAGTAAAATTGACCGGATTCCGGAAGTTTTACGCAATCTTTACGCCACTGCGTTTGAAATTGATCCCCAATGGCTGGTCGAAGCTGCAGCCAGACGGCAGAAGTGGATCGATCAGGCACAATCGCTGAATCTTTATATGGCAGGTGCTTCCGGCAAAAAAATGGATGAACTGTATAAACTTGCCTGGCTGCGTGGTCTCAAGACGACTTATTATCTGCGCTCCACAGGCGCAACTACTGCAGAAAAATCGACAGTTCACACCGGCACTTTGAATGCAGTCCCTGCTCAACATGATGTTTATGCATCCGGCTCGGCGCAAACCCCTGCAGCACCCAGCCAATGCGCTATTGATGATCCGGAATGCGAGGCATGTCAATAAACACTGAAAAACCGATTCTCTGAATTTAAGGAGTAAAACTATGCTGACTTTCGAAGACGATATACTGCAACCGAAAAATATCCCCGGAGGTATCATTACCCCCGCCCCCGCAGCTGACCCCACCACTGAACACGGAACTCTGCATGAAACGCCAGCCAATAATCATCGTCGCGTCTCAGTAGAAGACAAACGTATTATCAACTGCAAAGCGGATGTCAATCAGCTGGTGCCATTCAAATACAAATGGGCATGGGAAAAGTATCTGGCAGCCTGTGCCAATCATTGGATGCCTCAGGAAATCAATATGAGCCGTGATATTGCACTCTGGAAGGATCCTGATGGACTGACGGAAGATGAACGTCGTATTGTCAAGCGCAACCTCGGATTCTTCGTTACGGCCGATTCACTTGCAGCCAATAATATTGTACTGGGAACCTATCGCCACATTACCAATCCCGAATGCCGTCAGTACCTGTTAAGACAGGCTTTCGAAGAGGCAATCCACACGCACGCGTACCAGTATATTGTCGAATCTCTCGGGCTGGATGAAGGTGAAATCTTCAATGCATACCACGAAATCAAATCGATCCGTGACAAAGACGAATTTCTGATCCCTTTCATCGATACTCTTACCGATCCTGCATTCCGGACGGGCACACCGGAAGCTGACCAGCAGCTGCTGAAAAGCCTGATTGTGTTTGCCTGCATTATGGAAGGATTGTTTTTCTATGTCGGCTTTATTCAGATTCTGGCACTCGGCCGACAAAACAAGATGACAGGCGCTGCTGAGCAGTATCAATATATTCTGCGCGATGAATCCATGCACTGTAATTTCGGTATCGATGTCATTAACCAGATAAAGCTTGAAAACCCACACTTGTGGACCCGGGAGTTTCGTGAAGAAATCAGGAAGTTGATGCATAAAGCAGTGGAACTGGAGTATCGCTATGCGGAAGATACGATGCCCCGCGGTGTTCTCGGCCTGAATGCTCCCAAGTTCAAGGAATATCTGCGTTTTATCATCAATCGTCGCTGCCACCAGATTGGCCTGGATCCGATATTTTCCGAAGTAAATAACCCTTTCCCCTGGATGTCAGAAATGATTGACTTAAAGAAAGAAAAGAATTT
>JBIQJX010000109.1:0-2126 GCA_044507105.1 Nitrosomonas sp. | reverse complement strand
ACCCCTGACTCAAACCGCACATCAATTTCGTGCTTGATACAGCTTGTGTATAACTGGCACAATCCGCAATATGACATCCGGTTAGTCGGCAGATTTGCGACATATCACTCTTCCTGAACATCCTAATTATCAAACAACGCAAAAAAGCTGCTCTTATCCATTTACAGTGCCCATTCGACGGATCCTATACTGTTTGAGCATTCATCCTATGGGATGGGGATCAAATGAATTCCGGGCATTAACCCGAGCCTACTTATAACTTCTTATTATTTCTGTACAGGGTTAGTAACGTCAGTCTGAAAAGCATTTATTCTCCGTCAAGGTCTTCATGCCTGCGAATAAGTCGTCTGCATGGCCAGAGCTGTCAAGGATGCTGTGAACTATGTTCTGATTCATTCTTCAAGGAGAGAATAAATGTTGAAAATCGGATTTATATCCCGAATTGGCAGTATCGCATCAGTATGTGCCTTACTATTTCCTGCAATTTCGCCCGCTGCAGAACCGGTAATCGTCGATCAGGGCACAGAATGGACAACTTCTGCCAGGAATGATTTCTATAGCCGAGATCAGGGATCTCAACTCATACCGCTTCGATGGATGGTTGCCTTAAAGCAACCCAACGGTAAGCCATTCATGGATGATAGCCTTAGTCGCTATGGTTATTTACCCAACGAGGCAAGTCGACCTGCCGGATTACCGGTTGGATTTACCGTGACCAGCGGGAAAAACGGGCAGGAAATCGGCATGAGTTGCTCTGCCTGCCATACGCGTCAGATCGAGGTTGACGGTACTTCATATCGAATCGACGGGGGGCCTGGAATTGTTGATTTTCAGAGTCTTCTTGCTGATCTCGATATTGCAGTAAATACGATCTTAACGAATCAGCAGGCATTCACTGACTTTGCCCATGCCGTACTGGGTACCTCATCTGCTTTGAAAGATAAGGAAAAATTGCGTAAGGAGGTGGAAGCCTGGCATTTGCCCTACCATACGCTGGTAAAACGTGCACTTCCTGAACAACCCTGGGGCCCGGCAAGACTTGATGCCGTATCTATGATTTTTAATCGGCTCGCCGGGCTGGATATTGGTCCTGCACCCACCTACATGATCCCCGAAAATATCCAGCCAGCTACTGCACCAGTACGTTATCCATTTCTATGGAATGCTGCGATTCAGGACAGAACGCAATGGCCTGGTTTTGCCAGTAATGGCAACAGCATACTGGGGCTTTCCCGCAATCTTGGAGAAGTTTTCGGCGTATTTGGTATTTTCCATCCGAAAAAGGATGCGAGTCATTTACTCGGGATTGACTACCTGGCCAATAACTCGGCTGATTTTCAGGGATTAATCGCGCTGGAGGATCTGGTCAAAAAAATAGGTCCTCCTAAATGGCCATGGAAGATAGATCAAGCCCTTGCTGGTAAAGGTAGAACAATTTATGAACGCAAAACTGAAGAAGGCGGTTGTGCGGATTGTCATGGCATCGCATCCGGTGAAACCAGGTTTTTCAAGCAAAAAACGTGGAAAACTCCGATTCTGGATGTCGGCACAGATTCAAAGGAATATGAGATTCTCAGTCGTACTGTAAAAACAGGTGTGCTTGAAGGCGCACGAATCCCACTGCTTGCGGCTCCACTCAAGCCGGTTGATACTGCCTTCAACGTTCTGGGGACCGCTGTTCTCGGTACCATTCTCCAGCATTATGTTCCTGTTCTGCTGAAGGGCAAGGATAAGGTACAGGCAATACAGGCGGATGATTTTATGTCACTGTTCCCACCGGAAACGGAGGCCCTCCGTGATGCATTCATTGCGCCGACAGTATCTAAAGAATCTCAAAAGCCAACTTATGCATATGAATCAAGAGTTCTGGAAGGAATTTGGGCCGCTGCACCCTACCTTCATAATGGATCCGTACCAACACTGGCGGAATTGCTAAAACCAGCTGCTGAGCGAGTCAGTTCGTTCAAGGTGGGTCCGGCCTATGATATCGTTAATATTGGAATTGCGGCAGAGCAAACCCGATTTGACTACACGTTGCAGACTACAGATTGCAGTGACCGGAATTCCGGGAACAGCCGGTGCGGTCATGAATTTGGCACCACACTTTCCCCAGATGAGAAAAAGGC
>JBIQJX010000056.1:0-14278 GCA_044507105.1 Nitrosomonas sp. | reverse complement strand
CTGACCAGAGTCAATAGCTTGGCTCAACCCTGAGGGCTTATCCCGAACTCAGGTTCATTACGATGAATGGATCGGAGCCACCCAGTTCCAGTACCATTTTTTTCAGATGCTTGCCGGCAACAGAAGCGACTGCCCGGCCTGCTTCTGAGCTGCCTGTCAAAGAAACACCCTCAATGGAAGCAAATACAGAGTCTGCTGCAAAAAGTAGGTATCAGTTGCACGTACATAACTCATCCAGAAACGAAAGCATATCCAACAAGGCTGTGCGGCAAATTGCGTGCCACCGATCTTGAGAGTGTCATCTGCAGGGTGCCGGGGAAGGCTCATAGACACTTCGCCCCGTCGACAATGACGGTACCGGACCTCCCGAAGGGCTAGTGCAGCCTGTCCCGTTCCCGTATTATGGAGGCTGGCGCGTGCATGTTCATTTAGCCGGGGTCGCCGCAGGCTTATGCGGCGCTGTGCCGCCATCAGCTCAGTGGACGGACCAGATACTATCGGCGGGGCCGTTCCTGACGCGGCGCGTGGTTGAGATCGCCGACGCGGCCGTGCAGCCATTTGGCGGCGACGATGGTGAGCGAGATGCCTGCGACGCAGCCAAGGCACACGCCAATCGTGGCGCTGCCCAGGAACCGGGTGGAACGTGACTGCTCGACTTCGCCGCCATTGCGCGCCTTCTTCCGGCGTGTCTCGATCCACAGCAGATTACCGCTATAAAACAGCCACGCGCCGGAGAAGCCCAGGAAGAAGTATGCCCACGTAATCGTCACACCCTCATACTGCCCGGTGTGCAGGCCGAAGAACGTCTCTGATGTGCGCCGCTCCGGGTCCTGACGCGATGGACGTGTGCTGTCTTTGAGCAATTCGCCGGTCACGGCGCTGAGCATGACGCCCCCAAGATGGGTATCTCCGACATAGCCGCGCTCGGCACCTGCAACTCTCACCGAAGCGGCCTTGTCTCCGATATTTTTGAAGCGCATGACGCGGGGTTCGAAATCAGGCACCTGTGCCTTGAGTCTTTGAAGCAACTGTGAGGGGGCCATCATTACATCCGTCTCGCCGATCGGCTTTGGCGCTCTAAATAGCTCATTATCGCGTTCGTCCAGGATTGCTTGCTTGCCGCCAAAAATAACAATTTCTTGCAAAGACCAGAGTTCGCCGCTTAAGCTCAATGCGGTCGCGGTGATCGCCATCGCAATGTGAAATGGGAGTGCGGTAATTCCGACGACGTTGTGGGCGTCCAGCCACATGCGCTTGAGATTCTTGCCGACACGCAGCGCGAAAAAATCCTTTACGAGCGACGGCAGCAGCAGCACGATCACGCCGGCGATCAGTGCCACACCGTAGAGAGTAGCGAAACCACCCCCATGAAATACGATCCCCACGGTCTTGGAATCCCGACGCGCATGTGGATGTGATTGATGAACTCCGCCAGTTCGAACGGCTCCTCCTGCTTTGCCAGCAGCGTGCCATCGGGCTTGAGCGTCGCCCACCAGTGCACATGCCCATGCGGCTGGCTGGCCTCGTGCGGCTCGTCCTCTACCCACGTCACCCGCGCGGGCTCATTCTCGTGTCCCCTTAGGTGCAGCGTTATCCCTTCATCGCGCGCTTCGGGATGGGCGGCGGCTACCAATTCGAGGAGGCGAGGCACATCGTCCAAAGGAACTGCAGCCACACCCACGGCAAGCGGCGATGCCTACCACAAGAGCGAGCCTTCCCGGCAAAGCTTGCGCCAGCCACTTCTGGTTAGGGTCTGTTGACGTTTCGTTCTAAGGTATTGCTCTAGAAAAGAAAACTCGTATTGTTAAAGTTCTTACACCATCACAATACGAGTTTTCAATGCCCCGCTTACTGCTCAGCGATGAGCATTGGTCGAAGCTGCGTAATATTCTGCGGCAGATGGCCATCTATGACAAGCCCGATCTACATCTGACCGTCGAGGGTATGCTCTACCGCATGCGGGTAGGCTGTCCCTGGCGAGACCTGCCCGAGGCATTCGGCTGCTGGAACAGCATCTACAAACGCTTCAATGCCTGGTCTGCTGCAGGCAAGTGGGTCAACCTGTTCAAGGCGCTGGTGGTTGAACCTGATATGGAATGGATTTTTATCGATGGCAGCTATGCCAAAGCGCACCAGCATAGCAGTGGCGCTGCCAGTGGTGCTGATGAAGCGATCGGAAAAAGCCGGGGAGGCAATACCAGCAAGATTCATCTGGTGGTGGATGCTTATGGCCTGCCTGTTGATTTTGAAATCACTGGGGGAGACATCAATGATTGCACGGTAGCTCCGGAACTGATTGTCCAGTTCCCTGAAGCAGAGGTGATCATCGCGGACAAGGGCTATGACAGTGAGCAAATCCGAGCAGCCATTGAATCGCAAGGAGCCAGGCCCGTCATTCCCAGAAGGCGCAACTCCGTCAAGGGAAACACCGATCTGGATAAAGGTTTGTATCGGTATAGGCATCTGGTGGAAAATACCTTTGCCCGTCTGAAGCATTATCGGGCGGTGGCCTCACGCTTCGACAAACTCAAACGCAATTACGAGAGTGTAGTAGCAATGGCCTGCATGACCCTCTGGCTACCTATGTGAAACGTCAACACGCCCTAGCGTTCCTGCAGCAGGTGAACTACGCACCCACGGACTTCGGAGGGAAATTTGGTTCGATTGCCCATAGCTCCATTCTCTCAAAGGTTGGAGCCTTCCCAAAACCTGAGGAAATTTATTTTGCATATAGTGCGGCGCTTCCGTTGCCCGCCGCTGTGTTATTTCACTGGGGTAATGCTCACCGGGCAGCTTGGAGCTGTATGAATTATTTTGAGCTTTTTTTATTGATAAAGGTGAAGGCGCTTTTTTCATCTTAATTTCTTACGATTTGATGCGTATGGTGATGATCTTTAGCTGGTAGCGCGGCATAAGAGGAAATTTAGCATCTTGCTAAACCTTGCCTAGATGCTCCTGTAAGAACTTAATGAAGTGCTGTGTTTTTGCGGGCAGTAATCGGGTTACCGTAATGGCGTAGACGGATACTGGGGCCCCATGCCATTGGGGTAGTACGCGACGCAATCGCCCACTGGCAAGATCATCAGCGACAATTTTTTCCATCATCATGATGATGCCCATATCGAGTGTTGCCAAGCGGCAAATCATCCCGACACTGTTGAGTGTGAACCGGCTACCAATAGAAATTTTTGTGGTGTTAACCCCATCGTGCAGTGTCCACGTGTCAGCCTTCATGATGCTCAGACACTCATGGTGCGCCAGATCAGCAGGCTCGGCAGGCTCTCCCGAGCGGTCAAGATAACGGGGTGAAGCATAAAGGTACGCAGGGAGCACAGCCAATGGACGTGCGATCAATTGGGAATTCTCTGGTTTCCCTATGCGGATTGCTACATCGAAAGGCTCACTCACCAGATCGACCCATCGTGACGTAAGATCGAAATCGAAGACGATGCCCGGATAGAGCCTTGCAAATTCGGCGACCAAGGGTGCCATGTAGGTCACAGTAAAATCCACAGGCAGTGAAGCACGTAGAATGCCACTGGGCTGTGCGACCATTTCGCTGAGTTGCTCATGCGCGAGCTTGGCTTCATCAACGATGCGCTTACAGCGCTCGTAATAAATCTGCCCAGCCTCGGTTAACATGATCTTGCGTGTTGTGCGATGTAAAAGACGTAATCCAAGCGTCTTTTCCAAAGTACTGATCCGTCGTGACAGGGTCGAGTTCGGCATTCCGATAGTGTCGGCAGCACCGCGAAAGCTCTTAGCCTTGACAACTTCCACGAACAGGGCCATGTCGTTCAAAAATTCCATATCTAATGCTCCATTGATGGAGCAATATTATCCCAAGAGCAGTCTTTGTTCTATATAAGAAGCAATGGAGAATTTCACTCTTTTGTGGAAACCATCATGAAGGAAATAAGGGAAGTATTAAAAAGAAGCGTGAATATCAGGCTATTCGGTCTTGTGTTAGTTCTCTGTTGAGTCCGGCTGCCAGGGGCACAATTGCCAAGAAGGCGGCGACCAATACCTGAACGGTGTCGAAAACTGGCTGGCAGGTGCGGTGCAGCTGCAGGTAACCACTTCCTCTATTTCGGTCACTACAGCGACTCCCTGCACAATGCCGAACGCTCTGACTTTGCATAACGTGCAACAATCTTGCCTATATACTTATACAACGCTTGCCAGGTGCTCTGGTTGAAAACCCTCTACTTTAGCATTAAGGTCGATTATCATCATTTAGCCCTCCTGATCACTTCCGGTGAGATCAAGTTGTCAAAAGTGATCTCCCTACCATCTCCTGGCATGTTGAAATCTCGATACACCGGGGTCGCCCCAGGAATCTTGATACCTATCTGGTCGTACAAGAATCGATACGGGAGCGAATTGCCAACTTGATCTTCAATCTTTGAATTGTCGCTGAGGAATTGATTGTTTTTCAGAGAATACTTGAGCCGAATTGGCTGTTTCTGTCTTTTCCATTTATTCATCTGGCTAATAACAGCCTATCATCCTGCCTGTTTTATAAGACGATGATGTGACTGGCTTTGCAGAATAGAAGCACCTCGTTTCAAAAGCGCGATAAAGAAGATTTTTACGAATTTTTTCCAATTTTTGCAGCTGAAGGGCTGCGGCTATCCTATTACACTGGAATTATGTCATCATAATATCGGCTTTTCAGGAATTCTCTGGAGTGCCAAGGGAGTGGTTTTGACAGAAGTTCCATCAAAGACAAGGTTTATTTCCAGCGTATGACAGGTTATAACGATCCTAATGATATGACTGTACTGCTCCCGGTAACGAAATATTTGAAGATCTTCCGCCAATCGTGGTTCTCCGGAGTACTGTCCGTTCTATTTCTGTCGGTTGCGCTGATCATATTGCGCATCGATACTCAACAGGCACGCACTCATACCGATTCACTTGAAATGATCGGCCGTATTCATGCCAGTATCCAGCACCTGACCATCGTTTCTCCGGAAGCACTGCGTGGTAACGAGCAGGCTTTCGTGCAATTGCGCAATAACCTCGACCAGTTGAATCATTATGCAACCCTGCTGCAATACGGGGGGGAATATCAACGGAAAACTCTCCCGGCTGTAGCTGAACTGCTGCCCGCTGATTTATTCAAGACATTTCAGAATACATTGCGCATAAAAGAGAATCGGGCGCGTCAGATTCTGGAAAGCCGGGAAGCCCTGGTCAATCTGGCGGAGATTCTCAAACGAGTGGACCTGGTCAATCATGGTTTACAAAGAAAGCTGCAGGAATTTTCCGTCGAACTGACACAGACAGGGCACGCATCCAATCAGGCAGTGGCAGTCGAAACTGTAAAAATTCTTGTCCAGTTCATTGTCGGAAATGTCCGTTCCCTGATACAAGGCGGGTTTCAGGTCTCGGGTTCAGTGGATCAACAGTCAGCCGAATCCGAACAGATGACCGAGATGATTCAGACTTTGATAAAGGGGCGAGACTGGCTGTATTCGACCGTGCGGGGCAATCAGCTTTCTTCCGGGACCTTGTCCCAGATTCGTATCCAGTTCAATGCACTGGAAGATCTTTTGCGTGTTGCGCAGAGATTGACACCGGAAGTCACCGGTGCCTGGCATGCAATGCATGAGACTTTCTCGGCCAGCGACAGCTTGTCGACACTGATCAGTCAGATCGAACAGGCAATTACTGCGCACAACAATAATGAGGACATGCACACAACCGCGCTGTTCTATCTGATGGTGGTACTAGCCGTCGTCAGTGGCCTGGTATTCATTCATTTGTTCTCTACCAGTTTGCGCAAGTATATTCACCAGAGCGAACAAAATGTCGAAACCACCCAGAAGGCGATACTGCGTCTGCTCGATGAAATGGAAATACCGGCAGAAGGAGATCTGACCGCCCGGATGTCCGTCACCGAAGATGTGACCGGTACGATTGCCGATTCGATCAACCTGACCATCGAGGCATTGCAGGAGCTGGTCAGGAAAGTGAATCATGCCAGTTCCCAGGTAATGAATGCTTCCCATCAGGCAGAAAGTATTTCATCCGCCCTGTTGAATGCCGCTCAGGAACAGGCAGGCAAAATCGAAGATGCCACGGTTGCCGTACTGGGAATCGCCGAATCGCTGGAGGCGGTAGCCGGTTCGGCAGAAGAATGTACGGATGTGGCCAGGCAGACGCTGCATGCAGCGGAGAATGGTGCCAATGCCGTTCAGGATGCTATGGCCGGTATGAATGAAATCCGAGTTTACATTCAGGAAACTTCCAAACGGATCAAGAGGCTGGGAGAAAGTTCTCAGGAGATTGGTGAGATCGTCACCCTGATTTCAGATATTACTGAACAGACCAATATCCTAGCATTGAATGCTTCTATTCAGGCCACGGCAGCGGGGGAGGCCGGAAAAGGGTTTTCTGTCATCGCTCAGGAAATACAGCGATTGGCTGAACACTCAGCCGAAGCGACCCGTCAGATCAGTATGCTGATTCGTAATATCCGGGGGGATGCGCAAGATACCATCATTGCCATGGAGCGCAGTACGGCAGGGGTGGTTGAAGGTGCGAGGCGCGCCAATACCACGGGAAGTGCCCTGGAAGAAATCGAAACAGTTTCGAAACGCCTGGCGCAACTGGTGATTCGAATTACCGAAGCGACACATAAGCAAAACCGTGTTTCCAATAAAGTAGCCAAAAGCATGGAGGAGATTTTGTCCATTACGCGTCAGACCTCCCGGGGTACCCAGCAGAATGCTGATTCCATCAAGCAGATCGCTGAGCATGTCACCGACTTGAAATCATCCGTTGCCAGTTTCAAGGTATGACAGCGCATCATATAAGTTCACACTCAGTAAGGCAGAAATATCCGTTATCAACTTCAGGACTCAATAAGATCGCATCATGAATACTGCAACCAGGATAAACATCTCATCCGTCATGGGGATCAGAGAAGCCATCGAGCAGATTTTTACCCTGATCCATCGTCATTTTGATTCCTATGCCACGGATATCGACGATACCAGGCAGATCGAGGAATGCCGCTACTACATGCATCAGCTGAATGGCATGCTGGAAATGTTGGAGCTGAACGGCGTTGCGTTCGTCGGCCATAATGTGGAAGAGTTGCTTACTGTCCTGCAGGAACAGCGTATTGAACCGGATGCGCAGGTGCTGACCGCTACCCGGCAGGCAATCCGTTCCATTTATCGTTATCTGGATGCGTTGATTGATGGTGAGGTGGATAACCCGGTCCGGTTGTTTCCGATCTACCGGAAAATCATGCAAATACAGGGGCTGGAAGAAATTTCCGAAAGTGATCTGTTTTTCCCGGATATACGTGAATCGTTACCGTTGCAACCAGTGGCGCCGGATCTGGATGATTCCTCTCGACAGGAGACTGCTAAACAGGCGCGCGCGCAGTTCCAGTCAGGCTTGTTGAGTTGGCTGAAAAATGCGGAAGACAGACAAAGTCTGCAGAAAATGGTGGAAGCCGTGCGTTCGATCGAGAAGCTGCCTGCTCCCATCGAACAACGAAGATTCTGGTGGATCTCTTCGGGCTTTCTGGACAGTCTGCTGCATCAGGTGCAGGTTGCCGACAAATCTGCCCGCAGATTATGCGGCAAGATCGAACAGGAGATCCGGCATCTGAACAAGGAATCGCATACCGTCGCTGATCGCCTGACGAGAGAACTGCTTTACCGGGTAGCTCGCAGTCAGCCGGTAAGTGAACGTTTGCAGGAAATCGGTCGTGTTTATGACTGGCGGATTCCTTTGGCCACAATAGACAACCGGGAGCATCTCGACGAATCCATCATGGATGAAGAGGCAACTGCCTCGGATCTGCAAAACATGCGTGTTCTGCTGGAGGATATCAATGATCGGTGGCGTAGATTCGACGCAGAGAATCAGGAAATTCTTTCCTCGCTGCTGACGCTTGTCGAACGGTTCAGAACTCAGATCGCGCGAGTAAATTGTCCACCGTTGGAGAAACTGGCGGGTGTCATCCATGGAGCTTTATCCTATCTCCGTATTCGCCCGCAGAGTATGAACGAGGGGATTGCTCTCGACATCGCTTCATCTCTGTTGCTGACTGAGAACGCCATCGACAATTTCCACCGATTGTCACTGGAATTTCCAGCACAGGTCGAAGCGCTGGCTACCCGTATACGTACGGTGACTACCGGAAAGGGGAATGAAGATAATCTGCCTGATCTGCCCAGTCCGGATCAGGCAGGGCATCTCGCCCAGGAAAAAAAGCTGCTCAAGCAGGTGGCACAGGAAGTGCTCGCCAATCTGGCCCAGGTCGAAGATATCCTCGATCGTTTCTTTTTTGAACCGGAAATACGGAACGATCTGCCGGTTCTGCCGGAACTGTTCAAGCAGATCAGCGGCGTATTGCTTATGCTCGAACTGGATCGGGCCGGTACGCTGCTCGATTCATGCCGTGATCTCGTTGAAAAACTGATCGATCCGGATCGACCGCTGGATCAGGCTGAACAGATTCTGCTGGCTGATGCACTGAGCGGCCTCGGTTTCTATATCGAGGCACTCAGAAATGCCCAATCAGATTCCGAGGAAATTCTGACTGCGACGATCAACCAATTCAATCAGAAGCTGACCGTGCAATCTCTGTCGGAGGATATTCCGGCAATCTCTGCCGAACCGGCATCAATCGTTCCTGAAATTCCCTCTGAAGTCATCACGGATCAGTTGTATGACCCCGAACTGCTGGCGATTTTTCTCGACGAATCCGCTGATGTACTGGCAAGCATTGCAGCGCATCTGGAAGCCTGTTACAGCGATCATCTGGATCTGGCTGCACTGATAGCCATTCGCCGCGACTTTCATACCCTCAAGGGCAGTGGTCGCATGGTGAAACTGGAAGCCCTGAGTGAAGTGGCATGGCGTATCGAGCAACTTATGAATCGCTGGCTGAGTGAGCAGAAACCGGCAACCGGTGTGCTTCTGGATTTACTGGCGGAAAGCCACAGGCAGTTCAGCAACTGGTGTGCCAGCCTGAGAAAGAACGGTACTGCCGATATCAGGGCGCAATCCCTGCTCAATCGGATCAGAGAAATGATGTACGGCACGGAAGAACAGCCGATCATTGGCGCTGCGTCTCCCACACTTTCCACATCCACTGTCTCTGAACAGGGCACAAGCCCTGAATGGGCGGTAGAAGGCGTGGTATCCCCGCCTGCTGTGGAAGCTGAACCTGCAACGGAAACGGTGGTGCAAATCGGGAAGATCGAGGTACCGGCCGAGCTGTTCAGTATCTTTATCAAGGAAGCCAGTACTCATGTTGATACTCTCAAGCAGGCGCTTGGATTGTCCGGAGGCAATACCATTCTGTCGGTTTCCCATGAATCGATGCTGGCGGCACATACCCTGACCAGCACTGCACGTGCCTTGGGGTTGGACTGCATCGCACAGATCGGACAGATGCTGGAACGCTGGTTCAATCGGCTGCTGACGACTTCAGGCATGCCAGGGCCGCAGATACTGTCTCACATGACAGCAGCCGTAAATTTGCTGGACGACATGGTGACAGCTCTTTGCAACCATCAGTATCCTTCGGTCGAAACGTTACGGGCGGGAGAAGAAACGACGCATGAGCTGGCGCATCTGCTGGAAGAAGTATCTGTTCAAATGCCTGAAACAGAGCCGGCTGTACCCGGATCTGTTGAATCTGAATCTGCTGCCGAATCACGGGTGAGCGAAATGCTGGCAGAGATTGCACCTGCTTTGTTACAGGCGCCTGCCGTTACATTGCCGGTTTCATCAATCGAGCCGGTTGAAACCGAATCCGGGGCTGAACCTGCCGGTGTGGATCGGGAATTACTGGAAGTATTTCTTGAAGAAGCACAGGAGCTGCAATCCGAAATTGGAGCAAACCTGCGAGCTTGGCGCAGACAGCCCGAGCAAGCTACTGCACGCAAGGCAGTATTACGCGCATTGCATACACTGAAAGGCAGCGCCCGCATTGCCGGTGCACGGCAGGTAAGTGATCAGGCACATCAGATGGAAAGCGATATCGAGTCTGTATACGACCGGACTGTGCCTGCGACATTGCTCGATCAGCTTGAAGCCCGGTTCGATACCATTCTGGACGATATCGAACGGTTACGGTCATCCTTACAACCTGTGCCGAAGCATGATGTTTCACCAATAGAAGAAACCGAGATACGATCGGATCTGCTCCAGCCGGCAACGGAAACTGTACCGGATTTCCCCGTTTTTCCTGTATCTGCAGATAGCGATCAACCTGTACACAAAACTATTCTGCGGGTCGATGCGGAACTGATAGATCGCCTGATCAACGAATCGGGCGAATCGAGCCTCATCCGTTCCCGGATCGAGGCGCAGTTGTATGATCTGGAACAATATTTGCAGGACCTGGGTGAAAGTGTGGATCGTATGCGCGGTCAGTTGCGTGAAATCGAGCTGCTGGCTGAAATCCGGATTCCATCCGGCACACTACCCTCGATTGAGCAGACTGATTTCGATCCGCTGGAGCTGGATCATTTCACACGTTTCCAGGAATTGACCCGGCTGATGGCAGAAAGTATGGATGATGTGGTTACCATCCATAAAAGCCTGCGTGAAATGCGGCGTGCCGCCGATATGGCAGTGGATCAGCAGGCACATCTGAATCGCCGTTTACAGCAGGATCTGGTCCGTATTCGTACCGTCCCGTTCAGACATTATTCTGAACGCTTCTACCGTGTCGTCAGACAAGCGGCAAAAGATACCGGCAAACAGGCCAGCCTGATAATTCAGGGAGAGGATATCAAACTCGATCGGAGTATGCTCGATAAAATTGGTTCTCCCCTGGAACATTTACTGCGCAATGCGCTGGTACATGGCATCGAGAAACCCCAAGAACGTCTGCAGGCCGGCAAGGTGGAAACCGGTCAGGTCACACTCGATTTGCATCAGGAAGGCAGTGAAATCGTCATGAAGCTGCGGGATGATGGTGTCGGGCTGGATGCCGGGCGTATCCGTGACAAGGCACATCAACTTGGCTTGGATGGTCCGGAAAATGCACAGGATGATGAACAGTGGTATCCGCTGATTTTTACACATGGATTCTCCACGCTCGACAATGTAACGGCTATGGCAGGGCGGGGAGTCGGTCTCGATATCGTCAGAAATGAGCTGGGCGAGATCGGTGGCAATATCACCGTTACCTCGGAAAAGAACCATGGTGTTACGTTCACGTTGCGTCTGCCGGTGACATTGGCGGTAACGCAAGCGCTGATGGTGAGGGCAGCCGACAGTACCTATGCCATTCCGTCTGCGATCGTGGCACATGTGCTGGAAATGAATGAAGAAGCACTTGGTGCAGCTTACCGGGAACACTATCTGACATGGGAGGGGAATCGTTTCCCGCTGGTCTATTTGCCGCACTTGCTGGGCGTGCCGCATACTTTTCCTGAAATACGACGTCACAATCGTATTGTGTTATTGCAGGCAGGACATGAGCGGCTGGCTGTTCATGCCGATGCGCTGGCCGGTCAGTGTGAAGTGGTAATCAAGAACATCGGCCCGCAATTATCCCGTGCACCAGGTATCGAAGGCGCTACTATCACGGGAGATGGCAGCGTCGTGCTGATCATCGACCCGGTCAGACTGCTGCAGCGCGAGCAGGTGCAGGAGCTGCTGTCTGCAGGGCCGACTGCACCGGTCAAGGCCGTGGATATTCATCCCTCCGCCACCGCACCGGTCGTGATGATCGTCGATGATTCATTGACGGTGCGCAAAGTCACCAGCCGTTTGCTGGAACGGCAAGGCTATGAAATCCTGATTGCTAAAGATGGGGTGGGAGCGCTGCAACTGTTGCGTGAAACGACGCCCGCGATCATGCTGGTCGATATCGAAATGCCGCACATGGACGGTTTTGAGCTGATCCGGACGGTACGGAACAATCCGCAATTGCATACCCTTCCGATCATCATCATTTCTTCTCGCACCGCGGATAAGCATCGTAAAGTGGCGGAAGAATTGGGTGTAAATGAATTCATGGGCAAGCCTTATCAGGAGGAAGAGTTATTACACCATATCGAACGCCTGATCAAAGGGTGATATGAATTCGGTCATGGAGAAAACTGGAGCAGTTTGGGTTCAAATATAAACAGGTCTATCTCTGCAAACAGGATAGGGGATACACAAAACAAGGTGTAAGTACCTGATACAGAGATGCTCTTGAACATCTTGAACCCGTGCACACACTTGACAGGGAAAAAATAGTGCAGAAAAATTTGAGTCAAGGCAAAAAATAATTTACCCTTCCCGTCCTTTCTCAGAAAAGGTGCCTTTTCGGATACTTTCCGAGCTTTGTGGAATCGATTTCAGGTATCAGGCGATTGCGGCAACCCAGGTTGTCGATGCCGCTTTTTATTGCCCGGCCGTTCCGGGTAATTGTCTTCCCTGCGGGGACCCAATCCAAGCGAGTACCGCGTCAAGGCTTCAGGGGTGCTTGCGTAGAGTGGAGAAACCCATGAATCATGCTATAAAAATAATGGCTTCGGGTCATGAAGCATTGACTCAAAATACCCGATTCCAGGTATATACCGAGCGGCAACTGGACAAAATCAGGCCGCTGGAGAGGTTTACAGAAGAGCAGCGTTTTGAAATGCATGTAGTGGCCAATGTCCTGCCGTTTCGTGTCAATCAATATGTGATTGACGAACTGATTGACTGGAATAACATACCGGCAGATCCTGTTTTCCAGCTCACTTTCCCCCAGCGCAACATGCTGGAACCGGAGGATTTCGAGCGCATGGCCGAGGCATTGCGCCACGATGCGCAACGCAGCGAGATCCAGGCGATTGCTGTCGATATTCGCAGCAAACTGAACCCCCATCCTGCCGGACAGCAGGAAATGAATGTGCCGGTTTTTCACGACGACCCTCTGCCGGGCACACAGCACAAATACCGCGAAACCGTGCTGTTTTTCCCTAGCCAGGGGCAGGTGTGTCATAGCTATTGCACCTTTTGCTTCCGCTGGGCGCAATTTATCGGCGACAAGGAGTTGCGCTTTGCCAGCAATGAAGCCAGCAACCTGCACAAATATCTGGTCGGCCACAAGGATGTCACTGATCTGCTGATAACCGGTGGCGATCCTATGGTGATGAAAACCCATCACTTGAAAGCCTATCTGGAAGCCATGCTGCACCCGGCGCTGGAACATGTGCAGAACATCCGCATCGGTACCAAGTCGCTGACCTTCTGGCCGCAGCGCTATGTCACCGACAAGGATGCACACGAGCTGCTGGCGCTGCTGGAGCAGCTGGTAAAAGCGGGCAAGCATGTGGCCCTGATGGCGCACTTCAACCACTGGCGTGAAATGGATACACCCATTGTGCGCGAGGCGGTCAGGCGCATCCGTGCGGCGGGCGTGGTGATTCGTGCCCAGGCCCCGGTTGTGCGCAACATCAACGACGATCCGGCCGTCTGGGCAAAAATGTGGCGCATGCAGGTGGGCATGGGCATCATTCCCTACTACATGTTTGTTGAGCGCGATACCGGTGCCAAACGCTACTTTGAAGTCCCGCTGGAGTGCACCTACCAGATTTACCGTGAAGCTATCCAGCAAGTATCAGGACTGGCACGCACGGTACGCGGTCCGTCCATGAGCGCCGGTCCCGGCAAGGTGGAAATCCAGGGCATCGTTGAGCTGAATGGCGAGAAAGTCTTTGTCTTGCGCTTTATCCAGGGCCGCAACCCCGACTGGGTACAACGCGTCTTCTTTGCCAAATACGATCCCGAGGCCACCTGGTTTGATGACCTCAAACCGGCCTTTGGTGAGGAGAAGTTTTTCTTCACTGATGAATACAACGCCATGCAGGGAATGTAACCGACTATTTATCCGATAGGAGAGAAAGCTCATGGTAACAGCAGTTGCTATGGGCTTTTTTTCAGGGTGATGAATCCTAATTGCGAAAACTGTAGTTCAGTAATCCTGACATAAGTGTTTTTCCCGGTTACACCTGAATGGTTACAAGTGGAACCATAAACGCGTACACCGCGTGTATTGTCATATGCAACTGAATCTGCCAAAACGAATCAGAAAATGAATTCCCAACCGCCAACGCCAACCGTTGGAATCTGGCTAATAAGGTCAACGATTGCTGGGTATTGGATTTTATGCACGATTCACTGTATTGCGGAAACGCATTTCGAACGCTTAACGTAACCTGAGTTCGGGATAAGCCCTTAAGCTTTAGCCAGGCTGTTTGACATGGTCTAATGAGTCCGGACAATCCAGTTAAGAGAAAATAATCTTAACTGG
>JBIQJX010000055.1:10296-14431 GCA_044507105.1 Nitrosomonas sp. | reverse complement strand
ATGAGTCAACACATTTAAAGTCAAAGTCACCGTCTAAAGACGGTGGTTTTTACCAGATTTATGGAAATAAATGATGTATTGGGTTTACCAGATACTGGATCTGAATCAGGAAAATTCAGCATTGCATATGGATGCTGTCAGACAAGTATATTTAATACAATAAAGCCAATCAGGATGAGGGAAAGGAAAATATGATTTTATCTTTAATCTCTCTCCCTGGCTTATGAAAACCTAACCTTTAAAACAGGTTCATAAGACGAATAAATGCAGACTGTAATCTGCGGCCTTGCATATATATGTATATGAACATACATGAGTAATATCAGTCATCTTTGATATCGGGATATTAGAATGTACTGATAAAATATACACTGGTTAATTCTGCAGGTTACTTATTTTTTATAAAACCAATTCATGACTTATCATTGTATTCAATGCGGGAGTGAGCGGATTCATAAGTCCCGCTTCAGACCTGGAGAACGTACTGCCGCGAATTTTTTTCTTGCTCCCTATCGTTGTCGTGATTGCAAGGCACGTTTCTGGGGGCGTAATAGTGAGGCTTATCTGGTAACCGCTATAAGTGCAGGCAGTGTATTATTGTTGAGTACACTGATTTGGATTGCCGTCTCCCCAAACGAAATCAACTGGAGTAACCAATCCTATCCGGCTCTGTCAAAGCCGCCAGAGGATAATTTTTCATCCGTACCTGTAACGCCGCCCCTGCAGAATTCTCTTATCTCGCAAGCAATTGAACGTGGGGACAAAATCGATCTTCAAGTCGCCAAAGACGAAGAAACCTATTCTTTACCTGATCCGAGTGATAATCGGTTTTATACTGTCAGTCTTTTTCTTGAAAAGGCTCGGAAAGGCAGTGCGGACGCCCAATATCAGTTGGGATTATTGTACCTGACCGGCAGAGGGACACTTCAGGATTTCTCGGAAGCTGCCAAATGGTTTATTCTGGCAGCCGAGCAAAACCACCCTCTTGCACAATACGAACTTGGCTTGCTTTATCAGATTGGCCAGGGGGTGGAAATGGATAATGAGAAAAGTTATATGTGGTTCAACCTGGCCGCGGCTGCCGGAATCGAACAGGCCTCACTAGCACGCGACAAAGCCATGCGTTCCCTGAGCAGAGCGCAGCTGTCATCTGCTCAAAAAGCCGCCCGGGAGTGGCTCGATTCCAGAAATAAGCACCTGGAAAATGAGTTGTCCCGGGCAGCTGGCGAGAATACCACAGGGAACACCGTTAAAGTGCCTTGACCATATTCTCCACAACTTTCTTGGCGTCTCCGAATACCATCATAGTTTTATCCATATAAAACAGATCATTATCCAGCCCTGCATAACCTGCAGCCATACTGCGCTTAACCACCATCACTGTGCGCGCCTTATGGGCCTCCAGAATGGGCATGCCGTAAATGGGGCTGCCTGGTATATTTGCCGCCGGATTAACCACATCATTCGCACCCAATACCAGCACAACATCAGTATTCGGGAAATCGCTGTTTATCTCATCCATTTCCTGTACCAGCTCATAGGGAATTTCCGCTTCAGCGAGCAGCACATTCATGTGACCGGGCATACGCCCTGCAACAGGATGAATAGCAAAACGAATATTGATTCCCTTCTTGAGCAGAGCCTCCGCCAATTCCTTGACGGCATGCTGTGCACGTGCCACGGCCAGCCCATACCCGGGAATAATGATGACACTATCCGCATTGCCCAATAAGAATGCTGCATCATCTGCGCTACCACTGCGGTAGGTTTTCTGCGTTCCATCATCTGCACTTTGACTGCTCCCGTCACTGCCGAAACCACCCAGAATGACTGAAAGAAAGGGTCGATTCATGGCTTTGCACATGATGTAGGAAAGAATCGCACCCGAACTGCCAACCAGCGATCCGGCAATAATCAGCATGGGATTACCGAGAGAAAAACCGATGCCTGCAGCCGCCCATCCGGAATAAGAATTCAGCATGGAAATTACGACAGGCATATCTGCGCCCCCAATCGGAATAATGATCAGGAAACCAAGCAGGAAGGCAATGGCAGTCATCACGGAAAACGCTGTCCAATTAGTCGTTTCGCTGAAGAAAAACCATAAACCGAAACCGATCATGACGATTGCCAGCAGCAGATTAACCAGATGTTGACCTCTGAAGATGACCGGAGCACCGCTCATACGGCCGGATAGTTTTAGAAATGCGATAACCGAACCGGACCATGTCATGGCACCAATGAAAGTCCCCAGAAAAAGTTCAAGCTTACTGCCGGTTGGCAGTATTTCAGGCAAGCCGAACGAAACCGGATTGTTGACCGCAGCAATCGCGATGAGTACTGCAGCCAGCCCGACAAGTGAGTGCATGAATGCCACAAGCTCCGGCATGGCGGTCATTTGCACACGCTGTGCCACAATCGAACCGATGATTCCGCCAATGGCAATACAGCCCAGAATCAATCCCCAGTTCCCGGTAATAGTCAGTGTAGTGGCTACGGCAATACCCATGCCCACCATGCCGAAGAGATTACCGCGCCGGGCGGAAAGAGGAGAACTTAGCCCTCTGAGGGCAAAAATGAAAAATACTGCAGCAACCAGGTAGGCTAATGCAATGAAATTAGCAGACATTTAGGCTTTTCCTTTTTTGTCTTTTTTCTTGAACATTTCCAACATGCGCTGGGTAACGAGGAATCCACCAAACACATTGATGGAAGCCAGAATCACAGCCGCTGCTCCCAGCCACACTCCCCAGTCGGCCTCGGCCGATCCTGCCGCCAGCATTGCCCCTACCAAAATGATACTGGAGATGGCATTGGTTACCGACATTAGCGGAGTATGGAGAGCAGGTGTGACATTCCATACCACATGGTAACCAACAAACACCGCCAGTACGAATACCGTCAGATGAATGATCGTTGGATCAATTTCGCCAATCATGTTTCTTCCTCACAGATTTATAAATTTTTCCAGGAACGACAGAATGTCCACCCCTTCATGCTTTACCAATAATCTCTCCATCCATACAGACCAGACTGCCGGCGACAATCTCATCTTCCCGATCTATTTTGAGTTCGCCAGTTTGAGCATCAAGTATAAGATTTAGAAAATTCATCAAATTGCGCGCATAAAGCGCACTGGCATCTGCTGCGACCAATCCTGGCAAATTTGCAGTACCGATCAAATGCACACCATGTTTGACCACTGTCTTGTCGAGTTCTGATAAAGGACAGTTACCCCCTGCTTCTACCGCCATATCCACAATTACCGAGCCCGGCTTCATGGCCTTTACCGTCTCTTCTTTGATCAGAACTGGAGCCGGACGCCCCGGAATCAATGCAGTTGTGATAACGATATCTGCTGCAGCCGCACGCTCATGAATCAGCTCACCCTGCCGGCGTTTATAATCTTCCGACATTTCAGTCGCATAACCGCCGGCAGTCTCGGCATTTGCCTTTTCCTCGTCTGTCAGCGGAACTTCCACAAATTTTGCACCGAGACTTTCGACCTGCTCCTTGACGGCCGGACGCACATCAAACGCTTCAGTCACGGCACCAAGGCGTTTGGCAGTCGCAATCGCCTGCAATCCCGCCACACCTGCCCCCAGAACCAATACTCGCGCTGCCTTGACTGTACCTGCTGCTGTCATCAACATGGGGAAAAATTTCTGATAGACATTCGCAGCCAGAATTACTGCCTTGTATCCCCCGATATTTGCCTGGGAAGACAATACATCCATACTTTGTGCACGTGAAATACGAGGCAATTTTTCCATCGCGAATGCGGTAAGACCATATCGAGCCACTGCTTCGATCTCCTCCGTACGATGAGGAGAAAGCAGACCGATCAGTATGGCATCCTTTCTTATCAGTGCCAGTTCATCAACTTCCGGACCACGCACCTTCAGTATGATCCGGGATTGTTCATATAACTGCGGTGCTCCAGCGACGATAGTTGCTCCTGCCTCCTGATATGCCGAATCGGGAATACTGGCACCCGCACCTGCACCGGTCTGTACCAGAATGGTATGTAACCCTTTGGCAGTATATTTCTTGACAGTTTCGGGGGTGGCCGCCACACGCGTTTCCCCTGCACGCGTCTCGGCAGGTATGCCTATGTGCATGGATAGTCTCCCTT
>JBIQJX010000055.1:0-10196 GCA_044507105.1 Nitrosomonas sp. | reverse complement strand
GGTTTTCAATTATAAATCAATTTGAAACAGATTGAATCCCGTCAGGCCTCTCAATATCCGTTCCGGGAATATTGCCGCTGTGATACAGACAATGACTGATCCATCGGCTTGTTAGTTTCTCCTGAATACTGTTCTGGCGCAGACGGGAAGCAAGGCCGCTGAAATCGACCTGATCCAGTGGCTGATCCTGATTAAAGCAGGAAAAAACATAGGAGATCTCACCGGTTTCAGGATGCTTTTGAGGTTGTAGACACTGGGCACAAATCTCCTTCATCATGCACTGCATGGGAGAATTAATCGAACCGACTGCGAAATGATCCGCTTTTAGATAAGATGCAAGCTGCTGGTGTCGTGCAGCGGCTACTGCAGCCATCATACGATCGGAACCGATTGCGATGATACGATCAGCTGCCTGCATGGGAATCGGTGGATTACCCAGCTCGCCGTTGGCATAAGCAACCATCGCCTGCACGATATTTCCAACATAACTCAAATCACCCGGTCGGGAAGGCTGAAATCCGGGCGCTTCATCACTGCACCAGACAATGGTATTGGCTGCGGCTTCTATTTCCTCAACTTTATAACGGTCAGCCAGCTTCTTGTAACCTGCGAAATACAATACCTTACAACCGGCAGCACGAGCTGCCGCACCAATCGAGAACAGCACCGCATTCCCCAGCCCGCCTCCAACAAGTACAACTGTTTCACCTGATTCAATCTCTGTCGGCGTCCCTGTTGGCCCCATCAGCACAACCGGTTCGCCCGGTTGAAGCAGCGAGCATAAATCTGCGGATCCACCCATTTCCAATGCGATCAGTGATACCAGACCTTTTGATATATCTACGGATGCCCCTGTCAGGGCGATGCCTTCCATGGCTAAGCGGGTCTGCTCAGAGAGTTTTGCCAGGGAAGCAAAATTCTGGAAACGGTAAAACTGCCCTGGATGGAAATGACGGGCAGCCAAGGGTGCGTGGACCACTACCTCGATGATATTGGATGTCAGTCGTTCCACCTTATACACAGTAGCACGCAGCTGTTGCCCGATTTCAGTGAAAAACCGGGAAACCGACTGAGTCGATACCGGTGCAACTCTGGCGAGCACCCGGCTGACTACTGGATAACCTTGTTTGGCACTTGCCATGGCTTTAACCACATTACCTGAATAAGAGGGATGCAAATCACCAAAAAAGCTGATGAAACGACCATCATCAGAATAACTCAGCAATACTGCCGGTGTTTCAGGTTTAGGATTACCTTTTACGGCGTCGAGCGGCTGACCTTCTTCATCACAAGAAGCAAAATAGCGTCCATTCAGTTTGAAATGCTGCGCGTCTTCCCGGGCCAGAACAGTATTCGGCTGAGTACCTGCTGCCACCAGCACTGTACGAGCCGGCAGATCCGTCTCGCGGATTTTATACCACTTGCCTTCCTCATTGATCGCCTGTACAGCAAAACGAATCGTTTGCACATGTTCCCACTGGTCGACATCAATCCGTAACGGTGTCAGACCTTCAGCAAAATATATCCCTTCCTCCAGTGCTTTTTCAACTTCTTCATGGTTGAGCGTATAGGAAGGGCTGTCAATCAGCCGTTTACGGTAAGCAATCATTGCGCCACCCCAAGATTGCAGCAATGCTGCAATACGCGGGACGCGATTCTCTTCAACAGCTTGTGCTTTTTCACGTCGGATAGCCCGGGCATGATCCATGAATTCCTTGGCGATGACGCGTTCTTCTTCATCCCAATTCGCCTGTACGGCAGACTCGCCCTGCACAGCAGACAATATTTCATACCGTCGCAGGAATTTTTCCACCTGAACCGGATAATAGGCCAGGGCCTCGGTTGCAGCATCAATGGCAGTCAACCCGCCACCAATTACCACTACCGGCAGACGCAACTGCATATTGGCGATAGAATCGCTCTGCGCCGCACCCGTTAGTTGCAACGCCATCAAAAAATCCGATGCTGCACGTACTCCACGCGCCAATCCGTTAGGCATATCGAGGATAGTAGGACGCCCGGCACCTGCAGCCAGTGCAATATGATCAAAACCCAGATTCCAGGCATCTTCGACAGTCAGTGTCCCGCCAAAGCGCACACCGCCGAACAGCGCGAATTCTGAGCGCCGCTCCAGCAAAAGGCGGATCAGCTTCAGGAAATTCTTATCCCAACGTACGGTAATTCCGTATTCTGCCACTCCACCGAAACCCGCGGGAAGGCGCTCGTCCAAATCTTCACGCAGCTGCTCGACATCATAAATAGGAGTGAAAGGGACCCGTTCACCTTTCATGGTTACACCCGAAATTTCAGCTGGCAGGGGTTCTATTTTTAATCCGTCTACTCCGACAACTGTATGACCGTCATTCATCAGATGATGTGCCAGTGTATACCCTGCAGGCCCCATCCCTACCACCAACACTTTCTTATCGGTTGGTGATTTAGGGAAGGGCCGGTGCAGATCGAGTGGATTCCAGCGTGTCAGCAAACTATAAATCTCGAATCCCCACGGCAATTCGAGCACATCCTTGAGAGTTCGTGTCTCAGCTTGTGGAATATCGACTGGATCCTGCTTCTGGTAGATGCACGACTTCATGCAATCATTACAAATACGATGTCCTGTTCCCGCGCACATCGGATTATCCAGCACGATCATGGCCAGACTGCCAATAGCGATGCCTTGAGTCTTGAGTTTATGAAACTCGGAGATACGCTCTTCCAACGGGCAGCCGGCAAGCAACACACCAAGATCACTCTTTTTGAACGCCTTTACCGCTGGGGCGTCTTTCGTTTTCTGAAGAAATCCTTTCGAGCAGGAATCCTTGCCCTGCTCATGGCACCAGATACAATAATTTGCTTCATCCAGCGCACCCGCCAGATCAGTTCCCTGATCAGTCAGGGAAAAGCCTTCCCGATACCGAATATGATCAAGACGATGAACTGTATAACCCTGCTGATCGTCGGTGACCAGCGATAATAAATGCTGGGGATCAAGCTTGCGCGGAGATTTGAACAAAATACCCTGCCGGGTATGCAATTGACCTTCAGGTGTACGCAGCGCCCATGCGGCATAATGCAGCGCAAGCTCCAGCTGAGCTGCATGATTAGCCTCATCTTCCATCCAGCGTGTAACGTGTGTGGCAAAAACCAACTCTGAGAAGGGCTGGCCAAACTCTTCCTCCAGCTTTTGTTCGAGTGCCGTTCCGTCTATCGTCTGCAGAACCTGATCGCTCACCTTGGTTCTGGCACGCCGTTGTACGAACTGACGTTTGCAGAAATAAAGTGGCGCAAGCTCATGATGTCGTGCAGCCAGCGCATGCACTTCATTTTTAATACCGAAAAGTATTGCGATAAAATCCTCAAGCCATGGCGCGAGCTCTATCAGGAAGGCGGATTCATCCTTGGGGGCCAGCATCTCCGGATTCAGACGGGCCTGACTCAGCCTGGCATACAGGTCAGCAGCGCCTTCCTTAAGAAAATCCAGAAATATCTGATCCAGTCTAACCAGACCGGTACGATCATACAGCTCCTGGAAAGTCACATCAAATCCGAGAGAAAGCGCAGCAATAGTGGCAGGTGGAGAATCGATGAGTATCGATCTTGAATCAATCATATCTTTATTCAGGTACTGTGGATATTTTTTCTGTACGAAAAAGGGAAGTGAGTCAATGCCGAACCCCATACAGTCCGGGGCAATCATTCAGCCATTCAGGGAAATCGATCAAACCTCCGGGCTACAGACCATCCCGGCTGCAACAGTGTTATTACTGATTTCGTCGATCAGAATGAAACAACCGGTCCCACGATTTTGCGCATAGGCGTCGATAACAAGCGGTTGCTGTACTTTCATGCCGACCCGGGCAATATCATTCATCCCGAGAACATCGACCGGTTCATGGCACATCGTATTGATATCAACTCGATAATCGATTCTGGCAACCAGCCCTTTGACCATGCGGGTGGTATGTTTGACGATGTATTTACGGGAGGCGTCAAATGCCTGTTCTGATAACCAGCAAAGCATCGCATCAAATTCCCGGGTGATTCGGGGGGGTTCACCCCCATTGATCAACATATCTCCCCGAGAGATATCCAGGTGATCCTCAATGGTTAGAGTCACAGATTGCGGCGCAAAAGCTTTTTCCAGCACATCGTTATAAAACAGGATTTGTTGGATACGGGATGTCATACCCGATGGCAGTACCGTTACAGCATCTCCTTTATGTATCGTCCCGGATTCGATCCGTCCCATATATCCGCGAAAATCGCGTGATGCTTCTGTTTGCGGACGGCAAACCCATTGCACCGGAAAACGAAAATCACGTGTATTAAGGTCATGCTCCAGATCAATAGTTTCCAGCAGATCGAGTAAGGGCTTTCCCGAATACCAGCTCAATCTGTCGCTTTCTTCCACTACCATATCCCCAAGTAAGGCTGACATGGGGATATACTCGATGGACCGAAATTCCAGCCCTTTGGAAAATGCAGCAAAGTCAGCCCGGATCCGCTCAAAAACATCCTGGGAATAATCCACCAGGTCCATTTTATTGACTGCTACAACCAGATGGGGAATCCCAACCAGGCTGGCAAGATACGCATGTCGCCGGGATTGTGTGAGGACGCCTTTGCGCGCATCAATCAGAATGATTGCGAGATTGGCAGTAGAGGCGCCCGTTACCATATTGCGGGTATATTGCTCGTGTCCGGGTGTATCTGCGATGATGAATTTACGCTTAGGAGTGGTGAAATAACGGTACGCAACATCGATAGTAATCCCCTGCTCCCGCTCTGCCTGTAACCCGTCCGTAAGCAATGACAGATCTACTTTTTCCATACCGCGCCGGGTAGAGGTTTTTGTAATAGCGTTCAGCTGATCCTCGAATATGGATTTCGAATCGTGCAACAAACGCCCGATCAGTGTGCTTTTTCCGTCATCCACACTCCCTGCTGTAATAAACCGTAACAGTTCAGCGCGATCAAGCCCGACATTTTCGACTACAGACATGTATTTAGATGCACCTATGAAAATAAATGATTTTCAAAACTGAAAAATGTATTGGCTATATCTCAAAAATAACCTTCTCGCTTGCGTAACTCCATTGATGCCTCGGATGTCTGATCATCCATACGAGTCGCTCCCCGCTCAGTAATACGAGTCAATGCGGTCTCTGCGATAATTTCTTCGACACTCCCCGCCTGAGAAGCAACCGGGCAAGTACAGCTCATATCTCCAACAGTACGAAACCGCACCATCCTCTCCTGCACATATTCATTCTCCCGGGGCTGGACCAGGTACGATACCGGCACCAGACTGTCACCTCGAACAATAACTTCCCGCTGGTGTGCATAATATATGGAAGGTATTTCAAGCCCTTCCCGCCCGATATATTCCCATATATCCAGCTCTGTCCAGTTACTGATGGGGAATACGCGGATATTTTCACCGGGATGGGTGCGTGTATTATAGAGACTCCATAATTCAGGGCGCTGATTCTTTGGATCCCACTGCCCAAATTCGTCACGAAATGAGAAAATGCGTTCTTTCGCACGTGCTTTTTCTTCGTCTCTGCGCGCACCGCCGATACAGGCATCGAATCCGAACTCCGCAATAGCATCCAGCAGCGTAACTGACTGAAAAGGGTTGCGACTCTGATTCACAGCGCGCAGTACCACCCGCCCACGCTGGATGGAATCTTCCATATTGCGCACAATCAGGCGTTCTCCCAGATTTTTAGCGCGGCGATCCCGAAATTCGATAACCTCCGGAAAATTATGACCGGTATCGATGTGCATCAGCGGAAACGGGAAACGGCCCGGCCGAAAAGCTTTCTCAGCCAGCCTCAACAGCACTACCGAATCCTTCCCGCCTGAAAACAGCAAAACCGGATTGGTACATTCCGCCGCGACTTCCCGCATGATATGGATGGCTTCACTTTCTAGTGCATCCAGATGAGTAAAAAAAGATCGGTGATCCATTCTCTAATTTGTTTTTAACATATTAACCTGCCTCTGTTCCTCTGGCATGCAAACCACATTCTTTTGAATCTGGATTTTCCCACCACCAGCGTCCGGATCGGATATCCTCGCCCGGGGTAACCGCCCGGGTACAGGGGGCACAACCAATACTGGGATAAAAGCGGTCATGCAGCGCATTGTAAGGGATGTCATGCTGCCTGATATAGGCCCATACCTCTTTATCTGTCCAGTCACACAGCGGGTTGAATTTATACAACCCATGCATACTGTCAAAGGCTGTTATTTCCAGTCCGTCACGTGTAGTTGACTGTTCACGACGCATACCTGTAATCCAAGCCTGTTTTCCCTTCAATGCCCGCTTCAAAGGCTCAACTTTACGCAGGAAGCAACAACTCTTGCGTAATGCGATACTTTCATAAAAACCATTCGGACCATGTTGCGCCACATAATTCTCGACAGCCGCCGACTCCGGGAAGTAAACCTGAATGGGAACATCATACCGTTCCCTTATTTGTTGCATCAAATCATAAGTTTCCTGGGGGAGGCGTCCGGTATCAAGGGTAAACATACCGATTCCCGGATAATGGCGGACAATCATATCGGTAAGCACCATGTCCTCGGCACCGAAACTGTTGGCAAATACAGCAGGGGAAAAATTCTGCTGAATATTATTCAATACACTATGCAACAATTCTATATGTTGCTGCAGCCCCTGCTGATTCATATATAAGCTCTGTCATACATCGTAAATCATATGGCAGAAACTGATCGCGCCATTTGCCGTGCTGGCGAATTACCTGCAGTTTGCGGTAACGCACCATTCAGATTGAGCTGATGATCAAACTCCATGCAGAATCCGGCCACATCGTTTGTCCACTCATCTATTTCGGCATACCATTCGGTCAACAGCTGATCATTGAGTTCCTCTTCCGATCGGGAAAAATACTCTGCAAAATTAGACAGAGACTTGGCCAGCTCGGGCCTGGTCGGAAGTACGTTCAGCAGTTCTTCCGCCTGTTCAGCGAGTGTTTCACATCCGCGTCCTCCTGCCAGTTGCGTCACTCCCTGGCCGATCATCTGTACCACTGCTTCTGCACATTTTACAGATTCCCCGAACTCACGCTGAAACTTCAAAGCGTTACGGTAATTACGCTCATTGGCAGCCTCAAAAAATATCGTACCAATTCGCACATCCTTGGCACCCGCACATTCCCCGCCTCCCAGCTGCAATACCTTGAAATCATCAGCATGACCATGATCACGTATAACTGCGGACAACTCATCGGGACTGACTTCTATCAAATCGGACAGTAATTCTTTAAAGTATTCTTTATTCTTCCGCCGTGCCCAGTTGAAGAATGATTCATTCTCACTGCGCTCTGAAGAATAGGAGTTTTCTACCCGATCAATTGCCGCTTCAATGCGAGCACTCGGCACTAATGGACCCTTAAAAGCCAGCCCGCCTCCTGCCATCCCATTGCCACCAAAATACATTTGGTAATGCGGCACCAGCTTGCCATGCATACGTTTGCCCTGACCATATATACCGATATCTCCGGCTTCGGGCTGCGCACACCCGTTTTGGCATCCGGATACACGAATACGCAGGTCATGCTTCCCACCTGATAATTTACCACCGATGGTGGGGCTTGAGGTAATTCCAAGCCGGCAGGTCGATGTGCCAGGACAGGCCACGACGTCATCACCTGCTTTAGGTACTCCCAAATTCAATTCAGTGAGTGCAGCCTGAATTTCGGGAAGCAGTAGCTGTGGCACATTGACTAGAATCAGATTCTGATCCTGGGTGGTCCGGATTTCGAGGGAATCATGCTGTTTCAATAAACTGGCAAGACCTCTCAATTGCGGTGCCTTCAGGTGGCCCAGTCGGACACTGATCGGCAATACACTGAGCCCCGGCTGTTTTTGTTCAAAGATTCTACGCGGAGCTCCCTGCCCTGGCACATCAGCATCGGCTTTTCCTTCGGCCCATACCCCTTCAGGATAAGGCTGATCTTTCAGCACTACTCTTAAACGTGCCAGCTCTTCCTGATATTTTTCTCTGAAACCGTCTTCACCAAATTTATCTACCAAAAACTTGATGCGTGACCTGGCTCGTTTGGTCCGGTCTGAATATTTGTTGTGAACAGTCAGTACAGCTTCAATGACCAGAAATAAATCTTTCTCCTCAATGAATTGCTCAATCAGAATAGCTTCATGCGGTTTGTGCCCCAATCCACCAGCTGCCAATATCTTGAAGCCAAATTTCCCTTCTTCATTTTTGATCGCAACAATACCGAGATCGTGAATCATGGCTTGCGCACAATCTGCTTCACATCCTGAATAACTGATCTTAAATTTACGCGGCATCAACTGATTGAGCGGTTTACGCAAAAAATGCCGTACGGTGCCATTAAGATGATGAGTGATATCGGTATGTTCACGTGAACAAACACCGGCCAAAGGGCATGCGGTAATATTGCGGATGGTATTACCGCATGCTTCTCGTGTAGTCAGACCGCCTTTTGACAAATGGCGCATGACAGCCGGGGTATCCGTCAGCGGGACATTGTGCAGCTGAATATCCTGGCGCGTGGTGATATGAGCTTCGTCGCACTGTGCATAACGCTCCAATACATCAGCAATTGCTTCAAGCTGTGTCCGTACCAGACGCCCTCCGGGGATCTTGATACGAACCATATTCACACCTTCCTGCCGCTGCCCGTAGATGCCCAGCTGCAGACGGGTAGCCATAAACCGGTCAGCATCAATCTGACCGTTTAGCAAACCCTGCAAGGCCTGCTCGTAGACATCAATTTCCTTGCCGTCAGCAAGATCAGTCAAATTATCCATTCTCACTCTCCAATAGCTTCCTTCGTTGCGCTATATTACTGTTTGTTATAAGATTGCAGTACTATTTTAAACAGCGAAAGCGTGTAATTCTATCTGATAATTGCTTGTTGTGTAACGCCATTGTTGTAAGTAGCGTGACAAAAGAACCAAAAAGAACCAGCTTCATTGATTGACATATTCATTTTCATATCTGTGGTATATGAAATCCTTTATCTCCGTACCCGCTGTATATTCTGCTTGCATCAAAAAAAACAACAGGGCCAGCATCTATAAAATAACGGTTAAACCTCCTAGATATGGTACTCAGCCAGCCGTATTTTCGCTTGAAGTTTAAGTTTTACAAGGATAGCAACAATCTCTTATAATATTAAATAATATTAAATTAAATATATATTACAATAAAACATAACATGAAACTTCAGCAACTGCGATACCTGTGCGAAATTGCCAGACAAAAACTCAATCTCTCCAAGGCTGCTGACGCTTTGCACACCTCTCAACCCGGGATCAGCCGCCAGATTCAATTATTGGAACAGGAACTGGGAGTCGAAATTTTTACCCGGAATGGTAAGCGTATTACAAGTATCACCCCCCCGGGGCGCGCCATTCTGGAAACAGCCCGGAAAATGCTTCAGGATGCGGATAATCTGAAAAGAATAGGAGAAGAATTCAGCGACAAAGAAAGCGGTGGACTGGTCATTGCCACCACCCACACACAGGCCCGATATGCCCTTCCGCCTGTCATCAAACGCTTCATCGAGCGCTATCCAAAAATCAAACTGACCTTACGTCAGGGCAGCCCCGTCGAAATATCTACATGGGTATCATCAGGGGAAGCAGATATTGCCATCGCAACAGAGGCTATCGAACTGTTCGATGAACTCATCATGCTTCCCTGTTATCAGTGGAATCGCTGTGTCGTTGTCCCTCCCCGACATCCCTTGCTTCAGCTGAAAGAGCTGACGCTTGAGGCTATCGCCCAGTACACCATTATTACCTATGACTTTGCCTTTACAGGCCGCTCCAAAATCAATCAGGCGTTTGAATCCAAAGGATTAAAACCAAATGTGGTACTGACAGCGATTGATGCTGATGTAATCAAGACCTATGTGGAAATCGGGCTGGGGATCGGTATTCTGGCGAAAATGGCTTTTGATCCTGCTCGTGACAAACGGCTGCGAGCCATTGATGCGGCTCACCTGTTTGAACCCAGCACGACCCGGATCGGCATCAGTCGCAACTGCTATATCCGCCACTATATCTATGATTTTATCGAAATGTTTGCCCCGCATCTCGATGCAGAAACAGTCAAACGCGCACTGGTCAAACGTTCCTCAGCCGAGTCGATCATGAAATTTCATGATCAGTAACTG
>JBIQJX010000054.1:0-14616 GCA_044507105.1 Nitrosomonas sp. | reverse complement strand
GACGAGGGGTGTTTTCCCAGAATGGTTTGGCTTTAGTGAATGCTATCCAGGCGTCTTCCAGTTCTTTTTTCTTTTCCAGCATGCAGCATACAGTCCATCCGTAAATGATGCCGATAGCTTCGTATTGTTGCGCTGTTTTATTTTTTCCGATCCGGATTTCATTCAGAAATTTCGGTGTGTTGGCGTAATCATTGATCGAGCCCAGTACATTCTGCAGGTTGGAAAGCAAAAGAATGTAGGATTTGCAGGCTTTTTGCGGGAAAAGCCCATAAAAAAACTCAGAAAGATAGCGTTGTTTTTTTATGCAGATACGCAAAGCATGTAATGTGTCAGTGTCGAGGGTGTCCAATCCTTTTCCGGTTGCCGTGATCTGGTGATGCAGATCTGCTATGAAGGTTGTAACTGATGCTTTAGCAGATGTGCTTGTTGCTGGCCTGTGCTGGTTAGTATTTTCCGCTTGTTGAGCGCTGTATTGATCAATTTCCTCCAGCCAGAGGGAAATATCCAGTATCAGCTTTGTATAGCGCCGCGAACTGATGCTTATGCGCGCTGCCTTGTTGTATTTTTTGCGAAGGGTCTGGCAGGTTTTCAGGGTCAGGGAAAAACCTGGGTGCTCGGGAAAATGGGGAGCGATGCACATAAAGGTTTCAGTGATGAAGATGTCCCAGTCCCGCGCCGGGCTTAGTTGCTGCATAAGCCATTTCAAATTTTTTCTGATCGACACAACTGCTGAATCAGAAGAATTCTTATAGAACAGATTGATTGCGGAGCGAAGTCTGCGTAAGGCAACACGCATCTGATGCAAGTATTCGATATCGGTACTGCGTGCCAGCATGCCGTGCTCATTCCTGCCCAGCTGGTTAAGACAGTTTGCAATAATCACCTTGAGAGCCGCATTCAGTCGTAAGTCTGGTGTGATTTCGACTCTGGTGGCCTTGACGGGAGGAGATAAACGCCCGGTATAAAGTATGTAACCGCGTTCTGCTTTGCTGGTATTTTCCAGTCTGAGCAGGAAAGGAGACTGATCTACTAAGTGATTTGCAAACCCGATAATTTCTGCCGGATTTCCTGATTTGAGTTCCAGCTCAATTTCGCAAATGGTGCTTAGTTTTGAACCGGCAATTATTTTACCGTAGTCGAAGCAAAACTCTATTTCACTACCTTGGGCCAGTTTCAGGTAGTGTGTGCGTCGAACGAATCGGGTAGTAAAAATCGGCTGGAGTGTTTTTCGCAGACCGGTGCCTTTGAAAATCTGCCTGATTTCAGGATTATCAATTAAATTGAAATCAGGGTGGGCGCCGGGTAACGGCGCTTCCCATTCGTCATGCTGGTGCAGCCCCGCGACGACATGGCCACCGGCCTTGATTGTCTGAACCCAGGTTTTTCCAGTACGCCTTAATCTTAATGAACAGCCCGAGTTTTTCAGCTTCAGGTCCGGGGTATCATAATAAATACTATACAGTTTAGTGACGACAGGTACCGGCATGTCATGATGCTTAAGCCAAGCCATATCTCCTTGCATGAATTTTGCATAGCGCGTGGAAAAAGCCAGTTTGAGTTCAATTTCTTTGGGCATCAGATAGGTCGGCGGAGTCTTGTTTTACGGCAGCCAGTTTTGCAAGCAGAATTTCCTGTGCATTAAACTTGTTACCCCTTCGGGGGGATTTGCGTTTGTAGTAACCTTCACTGTTCATTTCCCAAGCTTGTACATTATCACGGAGGTAAGGCCTCAGTCCTTCTGTAAGAACTCGTTTCTTCAGCCGGGAATCCAGTACCGGGAAACAAATTTCCACGCGTCGGAAAAAATTACGGTCCATCCAGTCGGCACTTGCGAGATAAACGTTATGCTTGTTTCTATTGAGAAAATAGAAAATTCGCGAGTGTTCCAAAAATCGCCCGATAATGGAACGTACCCGAATATTTTCTGATAAACCCGGCACTCCCGGACGCAGTGCGCAGGCACCTCGCACGATCAAATTTATTTTTACTCCTGCACCGGAGGCCGTATAAAGTGCCTGGATGACTGCCGGTTCCAGTAATGCATTCATCTTGGCGATAATAGCAGCCGGCTTTCCTTCTGTCGCATGTTTCGTTTCCTGCTGGATACTGTTCAGTATCTGAGTATGGAGGCTAAATGGTGATTGCCACAGATGTTTCAGCTTGCTTGCTTTACCAAGTCCGGTTAACTGCAAAAATACTGCTCCTACATCGGCACAGATCTCTTCATGGCAGGTCAATAATCCAAAGTCTGTATAAACACGCGCTGTACCAGGATGATAGTTACCTGTCCCCAGATGCGCGTAGCGCTTCAGCTGCCCGGCTTCACGTCGTACCACCATCGCCATTTTGCAGTGTGTTTTATGGCCAACGATACCGTAAACGACATGTGCCCCTACTTCTTCCAGGCGTCCGGCCCAGTTGATATTGGCTTCTTCGTCAAAGCGGGCGAGCAGCTCTACTACTACTATGACTTCTTTGCCCAGACTGGCTGCCGAGATGAGCGCTTCCATCAAGGTCGAATCCGGGCCTGTACGGTAAACAGTCTGTTTGACGGCAACGACCTCCGGATCTGCCGATGCCTGCTGGATGAACTCGATTACCGGCTGGAAGGACTGGTAAGGATGGTGCAGTAATATGTCCTCCTTGCGGATCATCTCAAAAATATTATTGGTTTTTTTCTTCTGCGGTGAAAAAGGGAGACCCGGGATAAACCGGGGAAACTTGAGTTCGGGGCGGTCGATCAGATCAAAGACCTGCATCAGCCTTACCAGATTGACCGGTCCATTTACCTGGAACAGATCTTCATGCTTTAGAGAGAACTGTTCCAGTAAAAATGCTGCCATTTTCTCTGAGCAGTTATCGGCCACTTCGAGCCTGACTGCATCTCCCAGATGGCGTTGCGGTAATTCGCCCTGCAATGCGATACGGAGATTTTTGATTTCTTCTTCATCAACGAACAGATTGCTGTTGCGGGTAACACGGAACTGATAACAGCCGACTACCTGCATTCCGGTGAAGAGTTCACCCACATGTGCGTGGATGATGGATGATAAAAATACAAAACTGTCAGGATTGCAGCTGATTTCCTCGGGCAGCCGTATGACACGAGGCAGGATACGCGGAGCCTGAACGATTGCTACGCCTGAATTGCGACCAAAAGCATCTTTTCCTTCCAGTCCCACTGCAAAATTCAGACTCTTGTTCAGCACGCGTGGAAAAGGGTGTGAAGGATCAAGACCAATAGGAGTAAGCATCGGCATCAGTTCACGAAAGAAAAAATCCCTGATCCATTCGCGTTGAGTGTCGCTCCAGGTATTGCGCCGTAGAAAACAGACACCCTGATTTGCCAGGGCAGGAAGAATATCCTCGTTAAGCAGTTGATATTGTCGGGAAACGATATGGCGTACCTGCTCGGATACCAGTTTGAAGGCCTGATCCGGCGCCATGCCATCCGGGCCGAGACCTGGGGAGTCCAGCTTGATTTGTTCTTTCAGACCTGCGACACGTACTTCGAAAAATTCATCCAGATTACTGCTGACGATACAGATAAAACGCAAGCGCTCCAGTAGAGGGGTTTCTTCATTTTCTGCCTGAGCCAGTACGCGGCGGTTGAATTCGATCTGACTGAGTTCACGATTCAGGTACTGTTTAGTGAGCGGGATATCAGTTTTGTGGGTCGCAGAGGATAGTGTACCTGCCTCATCATTTGCCAGCAGAAGTGGCTGCGGTAAATTTTCAGAATGCACAGGATTGGCTGTTATCGTGATTGCCGGAATAAATTTATTTGTCTGGAGGAATATAACCAGCCGGCTGATCAGCGCCTTCACCAAAAAAATAGGATTCCATCTGACTGGCGAGATATTTGCGTGCTTTGATATCCGCCAGATTCAGGTGGAGTTCATTGACCAGCATAGTCTGATGTTTAATCCACTGATTCCAGGCTTCTCTGGAAACATTATCAAAAATACGCTGGCCCAGTTCTCCCGGATAAGGTGGAAAATCCAGCCCTTCTGCTTCATGTCCAAGCTTGATGCATTTTACATTTCGAGTCATATCGTGTGTAATCTGGTCGAGATTTTTTGCATGCTCATATTTATGAAATATGAACACTCTATGATTATGAGATGAAGTTTATAACATTATTGCCCGGGTGAGAGAATATCCCAAGCTGTCACAATTAATTCATTACAGGTCATATTCATTCCGAAATAAGATTGATTTTTATATGTCAGCGAGACATTCCTGTGCTCTCAAAGAACTAATAAGTGTCCCGGTATACGCGAGAATGTTGTACCAGTATCGGTTTTGTGACGCCCGATCTGGAAATGATATCCGCTGTTCGAGTGGCGGTTGCCGAATCGGGGAAAGGCCCGACAAGAATTTTATATAAACCGTTTGCTGTATTGATACGCGATTGATCGACGATCGAGGGGAAATCGGATTTCAATTGTGCCAAATAGCTGCGCGCATTATGAGCTGAGCTGAATGCAGCAAGCTGCAGATAGACTTCTTCCGCATTAGTGCCGGAAGTTGTCGTTTCTGGTTTTCCCGTGGATTGTGTCATACCGGCTTGTGTGCGGCCCGGAATAATACTTTCTACCTCGACCTGTGCATGCCCATTAGCCAGTACGCCAAGTTTATATGCTGCAACATACGACAGATCAATCAACCGGTTTGCCAGAAAGGGGCCTCTGTCATTGATACGGACAATGACCGACTGCCCGTTCTGCAGATGTGTAACCCGGACGTAGCTCGGTATGGGTAAAGTCGGATGGGCAGCAGTCATAGCATACATATCGTAAATTTCACCTGAGGCAGTATTTTTACCATGATAGCGTTTACCATACCATGAAGCCTGGCCACGTTCCTTATAAGGCTTAAGCGCCGTCATCGGTGTATAGGTTTTACCGAATGCCACATAAGGCCGCATGGTCGAAGTTTTTAAGGGTTCGAGGCGGGGTGTGGCGTCGGGAACAGTGTCCAGGTTGGAAGGAGGATTTTGTTCCGGACCATCATCCAAGTAGTAGCCTCCATGTTTGTTTTCGAGCGAGGAGGGTGCTTTCTTTATGTGGGTTTGTGGTGTTGATTGCCCCAATCGGGGAGTATTGCTGCAGCTGGTGATCAGTAACAATGATGTTATGACACCGAGGAAAAGGAGTAATATGCTGCTGCGCGCGATAGCAAGATGAAAATTAGAGTATGGCTGCATTTTCAGGTTTTAACCAGTTTAGGATGTGTATGAATACTCATCAGAATGCCGAATCCCAGCAGTATGGTCACCAGAGAGGTGCCACCGTAACTGATGAGCGGAAGCGGTATGCCAACTACAGGCAAAATACCGCTTACCATTCCGATGTTGACGAATACATAGGTAAAAAAGGTTAATGTAATCGACCCGGCTACCAGACGAGTGAACCGCGTTGGAGCTTTGGCCGTGATAATCAGACAGCGCCCGATTACAATCAGGTAAAGTGATAATAATAAACCGTTGCCAATCAATCCGAATTCTTCCGAGAATACTGAAAAAATAAAGTCTGTGCTGGGTTCGGGTAAAAAGTCAAGTTGCGACTGGGTTCCTTTTTGCCACCCCTTCCCTGAGACTCCTCCAGAGCCAATAGCAATACTGGATTGAATGGTATGATAACCGGCACCTAACGCATCTTGTGAAGGATCAAGCATCGTCATCACTCGTTTGCGCTGATAATCATGCATACCGAAAATCCAGAGTAAAGGCAAGCTTACTGCCGTCGTGACGGTCAGGCCCGCTATGATTCGCCAGGGCAATCCTGCCAAAAATAGAACGTAAAAACCACTGGACAGAATGAGCAAGGCCGTCCCCAGATCAGGCTGGCGTGCAATGAGCAATACCGGCAGCATTAAAATGAGAGCTGATCCAGCATAATTACGCCAGCGTAGGGTAGTATGCACTTTATCTAAATACCACGCCATCATGAGAGGTACGGCGATTTTCAGCAGCTCAGACGGTTGGATATGGGTGACTCCCAGATTTAACCAGCGACGCGCACCGTTCTGTATTTCACCAAATAATGCCACGGCAATCAGCAAAATTATGCCTAAAGCATACAGCGGAAGAGCAAGGCGCATAATTTTCTGAAGCGGGATATTAGCAACCACCCACATGATCCCCAATGCAATAACCATATTCACTGATTGGCTGACAACCCGTGTGGTACTGCCTCCGCTGGCACTGTAAAGCACGATCAACCCTGTCAGCATGAGCAAAAATATGCCGGCAAGCAAAAAGTTATCGATATAGCGGGTAAGGTAATACCATATCTTTTTTATATTTAGAATAATCATACCCGGGCCTAAATTCTTCGGGAATTCCTATCGGTTCTAGCTCAATAATTTATTAGGGCGCGACTATTGACACCAAGCGAGGGTGCAATACGCACCGCAAATCTTGTGTCAGTGTACCGCGCGCACCCGGCGTCGATTGACGGGTTATTTGAATTAAATCGCGGGTGAATAATAGTAGAAGACCTGGTTTGCATGAACCGGGTGTTTTTGAGGATGGCAGCAATTTCTTATCCTGATTTTTCAGGTGGTTCCGGCATTATTTCAAGGAAAAAGTAATCCATCACCTTGCGAGCGATAGGTGCTGCAGTTGATCCGCCTGAACCACCGTTTTCGACCAGTACTGTCAGGACTATCCGGGGATTTTCTGCGGGAGCATAGGCTGTGAAAAGTGCATGATCACGATGCCGCTCATCAATTTTGCTGGCAATGTAACGTTCACCCTGCTTGATGTTGATTACCTGAGAAGTACCGGTTTTTCCGGCAAAGGTATAAGTTGCATCAGCTCCAACACGAGATGCAGTGCCGCCGGGGCGGGTGACGTCTACCAGTGCCTGTTTAACGTAATCCAGATGTTCCTGCTTCAGATTCAGTCTGTACATTTCTTCCACGAAATCATTCTGGGCGAGGTTCGTTTGATGATTTGTCTGATGTTTTACAAAATGAGGCTTGAAGGCCTGACCGTCATTGGCAAGCAACATCATTGCAAATGTCAGCTGGAGCGGGGTGGATAAATTGAATCCCTGGCCAATGCCGACTGAAATGGTATCTCCGGGAAACCAGTTTTGATTAAACCGTTTTTTTTTCCATTCCGGAGAAGGTAGCAGTCCGATCATTTCACCCGGGATATCAATTCCGGTTTTCCTGCCGAAGCCAAATTGTCCGATAAAATTGTGAATATTGGTTATGCCCAGATCGTGAGCAAGCATGTAGTAATAAGTATCACAGGAAACCACTAGGGATTTGTGCAAATCAACACGCCCGTGCCCCCCGGGTTTCCAGTCACGAAAACGGTGCGTACTGCCGGGCAGACTGAAGAACCCCGGATCATTGATTGCGTAGCGGGGGGTGCGTTTGCCCAGTTCCAGTCCGGCCAGGGCCATGAACGGTTTAAAAGTGGAGCCAGGCGGATAGACACCGCGCAATGCACGATTGTTTAGCGGTCTGTCTATGGATTCATTGAGCAGGCGCCAGTTGAGGTGATCAATGCCATCGATGAACAGATTGGGATCAAATCCAGGTTTGCTGACAAAAGCCAGGATTTCCCCGGTGGAGGGATCCAGTGCAACCAGAGCACCGCGGAAGTCGCCAAAGGCCTGAGTTGCTGCCTCCTGCAAGCCGATATCGAGGGAAAGTGTAAGATCATTGCCGGCAACCGGGGCCACCCGGGATAAGGTTCGGACAGGGCGGCCAACAGCATCGGTTTCGACTTGTTCGAAACCAGTCAGTCCGTGTAATACACCTTCATAACTTTTTTCGATACCAATGCGCCCAATATGCAGGGAACCGCGGTAATTCTCCAATTGTTTATCTGCTTCAAGCTGTTCCAGATCTTTGTCATTGATGCGGCCAATATAACCGATGACATGAGAAACTAGCTCTCCTTTCGGATAATGTCTAAGCAGGTGTGCTCTGATATCCATTCCGGGAAAGCGATAGCGGTTTTCTGCAAATCGGGCCACTTCGATATCTGTCAGACGGGAACGTATAGGCAGGCTTTTAAAGCGAGTGTTTTCACGCATGAGCTTATTGAAGCGCCTGCGATCTTCCGGTGTAACCTCGATTATGGTTGCCAGTTCATTAATGGCTGATTCAAGGTTGCGGACTTGATCGGGAATTATTTCCAGGGTGTATGCCGTGTAATTCTGTGCCAGAATTTCTCCATTCCGATCAAATATCAGGCCCCGGTTGGGAATCAGCGGGAGGATGGTAATACGGTTGGCTTCAGCAAGGGTGGTGTAATGATCTCCCTGCAACACCTGCAGATAAACGAAACGACCGAGCAGCAGACCGAATAAAAGTACAACCCCAATCGCACTGATTGTCAGTCTGATATAAAAATATCGGATCTCCCGTGAATGATCGCGCAGTTCAACAGTGTCGCTCATAATTCATCCGGGTCGATTTGTTGTTTCCGGAAGTTACCCAGTATAAGGGCAATCAGTGGCCAGCAGACCGCTCCGGTCGTGCTGGCAAAAAAGAGGTGCCAGCCGGGAAAATAAGTCCCTGCCAGGATTCCGGTCAGGAATATTGCTGTTTGTGCCAGCAGCAATATCCACAAAACCGCGGGAATTTGCCGGAGAGCGTTGAACATTCGCAGGCGTCGGTGCAATATCAGGGCAAAAAATGCGATCAGGCAGTAGGCTAGGGCATGTTGTCCCATGATACTGGTATCTATGACATCCATGATCAGACCGATGGTAAAAGCAGTGCTCATGCCGGTTTGTTGCGGTTGGTGGATATTCCAGTAGAGTAGCGTCAGAGCAACAAAGTCGGGGCGTAAAACTGATATTACTTCATCAAACGGCAGCAGATTAAGTAAAACAGCCGCCACCAGGCTTCCGTAAATGAGTGATTTTTTAACAGGGAGCGGAAATTCCTGAGCAAGATAGTCATGGCTCGTGATTCTGAACTTGCCGGTTGGTCTGTCGCGCATGAGAGTCAGGGTTATCTGATGTTTCCGAGACGGCTGATGATCCAATCAGGATCAGTACCTGTCTGTGACGGTCTACACCCGCCACAGGCGTGCAGGTAATAAGCGCGAATTCGCGTGAGCGGTCATATTTAATATGGCTCACACGTCCAACAGGCAGGCCAGGGGGATAGACGCCACCAATTCCTGAGGTAACCAACAGATCTTCTTGCCGGATGTCGGTGTTGATTGATAAAAAACGCAGTTCCAGTTCACTGTTTCTGCCCGCTCCCGAAATCACTGTTCGTAAACCGTTACGAGCAATCTGAACAGGAACAGAGTGGTCTTTATCGGTAATCAGTGTAATTTCCGACGTCCACGGATATACCTGTGTAATCTGCCCGATGACGCCCAAATCGTCGATGACAACCTGTCCTGCCCTGATTCCACTGGAACTGCCTTTGTCTATTGTTATTTTACGGTTGAAAGGGTCGCGTGGTGTATAAAGGATTTCTGCTAAAACTGTCCGAATTTCAGTTTGCCTGGCTGCGCCCAGCAATGCACGCAGATGTTGATTTTCTACTGTCAGTGCCTGTAACTGGAAAAGTTTATGCCGACTATTCAGATATTCCTGTCTGAGATGATCTATTTCCTCAATGAGTTTTAAATCTGAAATATATTGTTCTGCCTGGTGTTGCAGAGAAAAAGGCATGTATGCCAGCTTTTGCAGTGGAAAGATAATGACCCCGATCGCGCGCCGTATTTCGGAAACGAGGTTGGATCGATTGTCTGCAATCATTATAAAAATGGATAGCAGTGTAAAAAAAAACAACCGTGTCAGCGGACTGGGACCTGTCTTGAAGAATCTCGGGGGAGTTTGCATGCGGTCTCGGGTATTTCAATATCTCCAACGGGCGCTCTGGAGTGAAAGACCTGTAAAAAATGGCGGCCGGGCACCCGGGAAGTGAAGCAAATGAAAAGACAGCATAAAGTATATCAAAGCTTCCGTAATAATAACGTCATTCCTTTTCAGGATTGATTGGGGGAATTGCAGAGTTCCCGCAGTAATCGGAGAGGATGTTTACGATTCTTGCTCACAGAAAAATAATCAGTAATCTCGAGCAAAAATTCCGACGGAATGATCAATATTTTCCAGGGCAATCCCTGCGCCGCGTACCACACACGTAAGCGGGTCATCAGCAACAATGACAGATAATCCTGTTTCCTCCATAAGGAGCCGGTCGATACCATGCAGCAGTGCACCGCCACCTGTCATGACCATGCCCATCTCGGCAATATCTGAGCCGAGCTCCGGGGGAGTTTGCTCCAAGGCGGTTTTAACCCCGCCGACAATGCTGTTTAAGGGTTCGCTCAGCGCTTCCAGGATTTCATTGCTGGATATTGTGAAGCTGCGCGGGATCCCTTCGGCCAGATTACGGCCTTTTACTTCTATTTCCCGTACTTCTGAGCCCGGGTACGCCGAACCAATTTCCGATTTGATGATTTCCGCTGTGACTTCGCCAATCATCATGCCGTAATTACGGCGAATATAGTTGACAATTGCTTCATCAAACTTATCACCACCCACCCGTACTGAATTGGAATAAACGATTCCTCCCAGCGAAATTACCGCAACTTCAGTCGTGCCACCGCCAATATCGACTACCATGGAACCAGTTGGGGTTTCAACAGGTAAATCAGCGCCCAGGGCGGCAGCCATTGGTTCTTCAATCAGCTCAACCTTGCGTGCTCCTGCTCCGTAGGCAGCTTCCCGAATGGCGCGCCGTTCTACTTGTGTGGAACCACAGGGTACTGAGATAACGATACGCGGATTGGCTGAAAACAAACGGGGAGGGTGAGCTTTTCTGATGAATTGTTTGAGCATCTGCTCGGTTACGGTAAAGTCAGCAATGACTCCATCCTTCATCGGCCGAATCGCTGTAATATTGCCTGGGGTGCGGCCCAGCATTTGTTTCGCAGCTAATCCCACCTGTTGGATCATGCGCTTGCCACCGGGACCGCCTTCCTGTCGAATAGCAACTACCGACGGCTCATTTAGCACGATACCATGGCCGCGGACATGGATCAGTGTATTGGCAGTGCCCAGATCGATAGCCATATCTGTCGAAAAATAGTTGCCCAGAAAGTTATTGCTCAAGAAGTTAAACATGATGACGATAATTCATTCAGTATGACAGATTCGGTATGTTATTTATGTGGTGGGGATTCTGCATCTCGTTTTTCGAAGAAGAGGTTGCAGATACATAAAAAGTATGCGTTTAACAGGTGTGCATGATACTCTATTACGTATCTCAATATAAACATTCAAGCTTCAAAATATGACTCTATCACTGGATGATATCAAGCGCGTTGCGAGACTGGCCCGTATTGAAACCACCGAGGCTGATGCGCAGCAGAGCCTTACTCATTTATCAGGAATATTTGGTCTGATTGAGCAGATGCAGGCGGTTGATACACAGGGTGTAGAGCCTATGAGTCATCCACAGGACATGGTGCAAAGATTTCGGGAAGATATCATTACCGAATTTGATCAGCATATTCTGTTTCAATCGATTGCCCCCCAGGTGGAAGCAGGGTTTTATCTGGTTCCGAAGGTTATCGAATAAAAATCGACCGCTGAATCTGTTTTATAGCCTTACTTTCCTGATTCTTGTTTCTCGAATATCCCGCTCTGCTGATCGACCATGTTGAACGCCAGCCTCAAACAGCTTGCTTTGCTGCTGTCAGAAAAAAAAATTTCCAGCGCAGAATTGACCCGAGAGTTTCTGGTACAAATTAAAGCGCTCAATCCTGATCTGAATGCTTTTATTACTATTGATGAAGAAAAAAGCCTCGACCAGGCCAGAGCTGCAGATGAGATGATCGCTGCGGGACAATCTTCTTTCTTGACCGGGATACCGCTTGCACAAAAAGATATTTTCTGTGCCAGAGGCTGGTTGACTACCTGCGGCTCGAAAATGCTTTCGAATTTTATTTCGCCATATGATGCGGCTGTAGTGGAACGGTTTGATCAAATAGGTATGGTGAATCTTGGCAAGACAAATATGGACGAATTTGCCATGGGTTCCAGCAACGAGACTTCTTACTATGGTCCGGTCAAAAACCCTTGGGATATCTCGGCAGTTCCGGGCGGCAGTTCAGGGGGCTCCGCTTGCGCAGTGGCGGCGCGTATGGCACCCGCTGCCACCGGTACGGATACAGGTGGGTCCATTCGTCAGCCGGCGGCATTGTGCGGGATTAGTGGAATTAAACCGACCTACGGTTTAGTTTCCCGTTATGGCATGATCGCTTTTGCTTCAAGTCTTGATCAGGGTGGGCCGATGGCTAAATCCGCTGAAGATCTTGCATTGTTGCTGAATGTTATGGTCGGATTTGATGCACGCGATTCAACCAGTCTGCAGCGTGAAAAAGAAGATTACACTCATAGCCTGGAAAAACCGATCGACAGACTGAGAATCGGGTTGCCCAAGGAATTTTTCGCTCATGGGATGAGTAAGGATGTATCTGATGTAACGGAGGCCGCTTTGGCGGAGTATCGTAAACTGGGTGCTACATTCGTGGAAATATCTTTGCCGAACAGTCAGCTTGCCATACCGGTCTATTATGTGCTTGCGCCTGCTGAGGCATCCAGTAATTTATCCCGCTTTGATGGGGTGCGGTATGGTTATCGCGCTGCACAATATACGGATCTGGAAGATTTGTACGCAAAGACACGTACAGAAGGATTCGGTGCAGAGGTCAAGCGCCGTATTCTTATTGGCACTTATGTATTGTCCCACGGTTATTATGATGCCTATTATCTTCAGGCCCAGAAATTGCGTCGCCTGATTGCGGAAGATTTTGTGAAGGCTTTTGAGCAGTGTGATCTAATCATGGGGCCGACTTCACCGACGGTGGCTTTTGATATCGGTGAAAAGTGCGGGGATCCGATCCAGATGTATTTATCCGATATATATACTAGTGCAGCCAGCCTTGCGGGGTTGCCGGGTATGTCTGTCCCGATCGGGTTTGGCAATAATAACCGTCCGGTAGGATTGCATATCATCGGTAATTATTTCAGAGAGGCACAGATGCTGCATGCTGCGCATTGTTATCAGAAAGTAACGGACTGGCATCAACGTGCGCCGTCAGGGTATTGATATACGGAAATATAATTTCCGGTTCCTTAGTTAATGAAAGACGGTTGAAAGGATAAGGATTTTCTGATCATGCAATGGGAAGTTGTAATCGGTCTTGAGATACATGCGCAGTTATCGACGCAATCCAAAATTTTTTCTGGCGCATCCGTGGAGTATGGCGCTCGACCTAACTCCCAAGCCTGTGCGGTGGATATTGCTTTGCCGGGCGTATTGCCGGTATTGAATCGTAGAGCTGTGGAACATGCAATCAGATTTGGGCTGGCAATTAATGCGAAAATCAATTCACCTTCAATCTTTGCACGGAAAAACTATTTTTATCCTGATTTGCCAAAAGGTTATCAAATCAGCCAGTTTGAGTACCCGATTGTAGAGGGTGGGTATGTCAATATTCGAACGGACGATATAGAAAAGACTGTTCGTCTGACACGTGCCCATTTAGAAGAGGATGCAGGAAAGTCAACGCATGAAGATTTTCATGGCATGACGGGAATTGATTTGAACCGGGCAGGAACCGCTTTGCTGGAAATCGTTTCTGAGCCTGACATGCGCAGCAGTACCGAGGCGGTCGCGTATGCCCGGGTGCTTCACTCTCTGGTACGTTGGATCGGTATCTGTGATGGTAATATGCAGGAGGGGTCGTTCCGTTGTGATGCTAATGTCTCCGTGCGGCCTGCAGGCTCCGAAAAATTGGGGACGCGATGTGAGATCAAAAATCTTAATTCATTCCGGTTTCTTGAGAAGGCAATCGATCATGAAGTGATAAGGCAAATCGATATTCTGGAAAGCGGTGGTAGCATTATCCAGCAGACTCGGCTGTATGATGCTGATCGAGATGAAACCCGCAGTATGCGCAGCAAGGAAGATGCGCATGATTATCGCTATTTTCCGGATCCGGATCTGCTGCCACTAGTTATTCCTCAGGAATGGATCGATCGTGTTAGAGCGGATTTGCCTGAATTACCGGAAAATAAGCGTAACCGGTATGTCAAAGAATTCGGTTTGTCGGCCTATGATGCCAATGTATTGACCGTAACGCGTGAGCTTGCGGACTATTTCGAAGCGCTAATTAAGCTTCTGCCCGGAGAGAGCAAGCTTTGTGTTAACTGGATAATGGGAGAAGTAAGCGGAAGATTGAATAAAGAAGGGTTTGAGATTACGCAATGCCCGATCAGCCCGGAACAGCTCGCTGGTTTGTTGTTACGTATTAAAGATGGGACTGTGTCAGGGAAAATAGCCAAGGATGTGTTTGACGGCATGTGGCGCAATGAGGGGGAGAGTGCAGATGCAATCATTGTTGCGAAAAATCTCAGACAAATTTCAGATGATACTGAAATTGAAAAATGGATCGATGAGGTGCTTGCTGCCCATCCGCAGCAGGTGACTGATTATCGTGCCGGGAAGGAAAAGGCTTTTAATTCTCTGGTTGGCCAAGTGATGAAAATATCAAAAGGCAAGGCAAATCCTGTCCAGGTCGGGACGTTTCTTAAGAAACGATTGACAGGATAA
>JBIQJX010000053.1:2729-14723 GCA_044507105.1 Nitrosomonas sp. | reverse complement strand
CAATACTGATTTCAGCCTGTTTCAGTCCCGGGTTCCCGGTTGAGCATATCCTCAACGGCGCTTTCAACCGGAATATGCTCGTACAGAATACTGTAAACCGCCCGGGTGACAGGCATCTCGATGTGCAGTTTCTCTCCCAGACCGCGTGCTTCACGAACTGTATAGACACCTTCAGTGACATGCCCGATTCTCGGCAGAATATCTGCCAGTCGCTGACCGGTAGCAAGCATCATTCCCACCTGACGGTTCCTCGACAAATCTCCGGTGCAGGTAAGGATCAAATCTCCGATACCGGTCAGTCCGGTAAAAGTCTCCCGGCATCCACCCAGCGCCATACCCAGCCGGGTGATTTCCGCCAGTCCGCGTGTGATCAATGCTGCTCGCGCGTTGCTGCCAAATGAGATACCATCGGAAATTCCCGCAGCAATCGCAATGACATTCTTGAGAGCACCACCCACCTCCACACCCACTACATCAGTACCTGAATAAACCCGCAGGCGGGACGTGCGAATCTCACCGGCAACAAATTTCGCAAAACCAGCATCCTGAGACGCCAGTGTCAGCGCCGTCGGTAAACCCATTGCCACTTCCTGTGCAAAACTCGGGCCGGACAATACTCCACAGATCATCTCTGCCGGACAGATTTCCTGAACCACCTGACAGGGAAGCTTTGCAGAGTCTGCTTCGAACCCTTTGCATCCCAGAATGAGCGGCACAGATCGATTCACGGTCACTATCTGCTGCAACGTCTCACGCAATCCCGCAACCGGCACGACGACAAAAACCAGTTCCGTCTGCTCCAGTGCTTCCTCCAGTGCAGAAGTCAGCCGCATGGAATCGGGCAGATGCTGCCCCGGCAAATAGCGCTGATTAACGCGCTGCGCTACCAGCTCAGCCAGATGCGCTGTATTGCGAGTCCATAATGTTACCTGATGGTGTGTCGACAAATGAATTGCCAGCGCCGTCCCCCAGGCCCCTGCACCTACGACTGAAATATTCATACGCCCCAGATCTGATCAGTTCTGATATATCCCGTCTGACCCTCCTGATGCCGCACTTTTGCCCATCCACCGGCGGCATTACCCAGCCACTCCAGTATGACATCCTGCTGTGCCCGGAACACCAGCGGAGAAGCAGGATTGGAGGATTGATAGACACTGGCCACCGATGTATTAACGATCACAAAACGTTTTGGACTGAGATTTCCGCTTTCCGCCCAGGCCAGATAACCGTGACTGTCTCGCACTTTTACCCAGCCTTCGACTTTCACCACTACTTCCACAGGCAAATTCTCCCCTGCCACATACAACTTTTCGGCATTACGTGAGGGAGCATCATACAAAATGACTGCGGAATTCGAAATCGACTGAAATTCGCTCCCGGCAGATTCCTGCGCAGCCGTCGGACTGGAAAAAAACAGCAGAAACATGAACAGCGGGAATAACAGGTCGATGAGATGATACCTGTCCGGAGACCACAAAGACTTCACGGATTAATGCCTGGTTTCGGCATCCGCAGCCTGGCCGGTTTTTGAGTCAGCCTGTTCCTGCTGTTTTTTCTGTTGATACACCGCCTCGAAATTGACCGGATTGAGGATCACCGGGGGGAAGCCTGCGCGCGTAACGACATCTGATATGGTTTCACGCAGATAGGGAAACAAAATGTTCGGACACAAAACACCGAGTACAGCCTCGATATCGTTGCCTGGTACATCGCGTATCCGGAAAATACCGGCCTGATGCGCCTCCACCAGAAACATAACTTTGTCTTTTTCCTTGAGGCGGGCGGTAACAGTAGCAGTCAGCGTTACTTCATGAATTTCTCCCTCGACGACGATATCTTGGGTACCCAGTTGAAGATTGATCTCAGGCGCCTCCCGTTCCAGGAAAATATGAGGCGCATGGGGAATTTCCAGAGACAAATCCTTGGCGTAGATTTTTTCAATGATAAAAACAGGCTGCTGTTGTGATTCAGTCATGATAGATTCCGATTAAATACTGCGATTATCAAAAATTTTCTGGCCGATAAACAATATTACAGAGATTCAGCCGGTCAGCAGACTGATCACTCCGCCCTTACGATCCAGCAATACCAGATCGTCATATCCCCCGACATGAACCTGACCAATATAAATCTGGGGAACGGTTCGTCTGCCGGTACGCTGCAGCATTTCAGCCCGCTGCGCCGGTTGCTGGTCCACTCTGATCTTCTCGATTTTTTCCACACCTCGTGCCCGAAGCAGTTTTTCTGCCATCGTGCAATAAGGGCAGAATCCCGATACATACATCACGACCCTGGGCATTTCATTTTTTCCTGCTTTATCGCCTGTATGAATCATTTTTTTACCAGCGGCAGATTTTCGCGCCGCCAGGTATCGATACCTCCGGTCAGGTTGAAAACGCGCTTGAAACCGTTCTTGCGTAAAACAGATCCAGCCTGAGCTGCACGCAATCCCGGCTTAAAGATTATGACGATCGGCTTGTCCTTGAATTTTTCCAGCTCCTGCCAGCGATCCTCGATCCGTTCTGCCGGAATATGTCTGGCATTGGGAGGATGGCCCGTGGCATATTCACTGTCATCCCTTACATCCAGCACCAGGCCATCCTCATAGTTGATCAGCCGGATGGCATGCTGCGGATCGATCTCACGGACAGCATTACGCGCAACCATGGGCCACAGCAGCATCCCGCCACTCAGCATGGCTGCCACAATAAAAAAGATATTGTCTACCAGAAAAGTTGATTCCATACGATGAATACCCGGCCGTGCCAAAAGGCGTTATTCTAGCAAAGTACTCGTGAAACTCCATCCATAGTTGGGAACAATGCGACAATTCCGGATATCCGATGCTCGATTCTGCCCGGAATAGGTTAGGATATCTTTTTTCCCTCTACATCCATCTATGCCAGTTAATATTCCCTCCTTGCTGCCCGAACACTTGCTGCCGGTCCGGGGCGTATCCTTGGGTACTGCAGAAGCCGGCATCAAGCGACCCGGCCGCAAAGACCTGCTGATCATACAACTTGACGAAGCTACCCGGACAGCTGGTGTCTTTACCCAAAACCGGTTCTGTGCCGCCCCGGTCACTGTCGCCAGGGCGCACCTTGCCGGTTCTCTGCCGATCCGTGCACTGCTGGTCAATACTGGTAATGCCAATGCCGGTACCGGTCAGAGCGGGATCGACCATGCTCATGCAACCTGCGCTTCGCTCGCTGCATTACTCGATTGTCAACCGCAACAGGTTTTGCCGTTTTCCACGGGGGTCATCATGGAACCACTGCCGGTGGAAAAAATTGTGGCAAACCTGCCTCAAGCGCTGGCAGATCTGGCCCCGGACAACTGGTTTACGGCTGCACAGGCAATCATGACAACCGATACAGTCCCCAAAGGGGTCTCCCGTCAGATCCAGATCGATGGTATGACTGTTACCATTACCGGCATTGCCAAAGGTTCAGGTATGATTCATCCGAAGATGGCGACCATGCTGGGTTATATCGCAACCGACGCAGCCGTGACACAGCCTTTGCTGTACGAACTGGCACGTCACGCAGCCGATCATTCCTTTAACCGTATCACTGTGGATGGAGATACTTCTACTAACGACGCTCTGATGCTGATAGCTACCGGTCAGGCGGGCCATAAACCTGTTACCGAACCATCCGGCGCCGAATTCATTGCCTTGCAGACAGCCATTACTGAAGTAGCCATGACCCTTGCGCAAATGATCGTTCGTGACGGTGAGGGAGCCACCAAATTCATTACAGTCCGGGTGGAAACCGGTAAAACAGTGGAAGAATGCACCAGGGTTGCTCATGCCATTGCACACTCTCCACTGATCAAAACAGCCTGTTTTGCTTCTGATCCCAATCTGGGCAGGATTCTGGCCGCCATCGGCTATGCCGGTATTGATGACCTGGACGTCAGTCTCGTGCAGCTCTATCTCGGCGATGTCCTCGTAGCCGACCAGGGGGGCCGTGCCGCCGGCTATCGCGAAGAAGACGGTCAACGCATCATGCAGGCCGCAGAAATCGTCATCCGCGTCCTGCTGAACCGGGGAGCAGCAGCCACTACGATATGGACCTGTGATTTATCCTACGATTACGTGAGAATTAACGCGGATTACCGCAGCTGAGCCTGATATGAATAATTCTGATCTGTTTTTTGAACGACTCGACCGACTGCTGGCACGCATCGAGAACATTCTTCCCGCCGGAACACAGCACGCAGACCCGGGTGAGCATATCGCTTTCCGCTGGCGTAAGCGGGGCAACAGCGGATTTCTTCAGGCAATAAACCACCCGCATACGATCACACTTGGCGAACTGCTGAATATCGAAGAGCAGAAACAGTCTCTTGACCGCAACACCCGGCAATTCGTCTCAGGATTTCCTGCCAACAATGTGTTGCTGACTGGCGCACGCGGTACGGGTAAATCCTCGCTGGTGAAAGCTCTGCTGAACCAGTATGCTGAACAGGGGCTGCGGTTGATAGAAGTCGATAAACAGGGACTCATCGATCTGCCTGATATCGTCGAATACATCGGTCAGCGCCCCGAGCGGTTCATTCTGTATTGTGACGATCTGTCATTCGAGGCAGACGAACCGGGCTACAAAGCGCTAAAAGTGATACTCGACGGCTCCATCTCTACAGCATCCGACAATGTACTGGTCTACGCGACCTCCAACCGCCGTCATCTGATACCGGAATTCATGCATGAGAATCTGTCTGCCCGTCACGTTGAGGGGGAAATTCACCCGAGCGAATCGACCGAGGAAAAAATTTCCCTGTCCGAGCGCTTTGGCCTGTGGCTATCTTTTTACCCGTTCGATCAGACGCAGTATCTGGATATCGTGCAACACTGGCTCGCCCACCACGGGATCAGCAGGCTGTCCGGCCCGGCACGCCAGGAAGCACTCCGCTGGGCCCTGGCACGGGGTTCACGCAACGGTCGGGTGGCGCGACAGTTCGCGCGTGACTGGGCCGGCCGGCACAAACTGGCAAAATCAGAACAGATTAAAACTGACAAAAATAATCCTGTAAATCACAGTTGATCGCTTATCAGTGTCTGAATGCTCTGATCTGTGATGGGAAATAAATTTGCTGCCTTCGCTCCTGCCGACTTGATGAATAATCTTGCTACACTCGCGATTCCACACCGGACACCCGGGCTGGCTGCGTTGCTCTTCATTGCAAAGAATGACCATGCCGCTTCGTCGCGCGTTGGCAGGCAGTGCGTCAGATGCACAGCCGAGCGCGCCCGACCGGGACCCTCAGGATAATATGCCCGGCCCGTCACTGATCGAAGTTGCGGTTGCCGTCATCTTCCGTCCGGATAACAGTTTCCTGCTTACGTGCAGACCGGCAGGCAAGCCCTACGCCGGCTACTGGGAATTCCCGGGCGGAAAAATCGAAACCGGTGAATCTCCGATTCAGGCATTGTCACGTGAACTGTATGAAGAACTGGGCATTTCCGTTACGCTGGCCACACCCTGGATCACACGGACCTTTACCTATCCGCATGCCACAGTACGGCTGCGATTTTACCGGGTGACCGGCTGGCATGGCGAACCCGCCGCCCGCGAACATCAGCAGCTCGCCTGGCAAACGACCGAAAACCTCACCGTGGCCCCCTTGCTTCCAGCCAATCATCCAGTCTTGCGCAGCCTGGTGTTGCCGCCGGTCTATGCCATCACCCGCGCAGCTGAAACTGGCGAAACAGAATCATTGCAGGCTATTGAGCAGGCTTTTCAGCATGGCGTCAAACTGCTGCAGATCCGTGAAAAAACGATGGCACCCGATCAGTTGGAACGCTATGCCCGTGCCGTGCTGCAACGTGCCCGGCATTATCATGCTACCGTACTGATAAACGGCGATACTCCTCTGGCCGAGACAGTGCCTGTCGATGGTATCCATCTGCCCGCGGCACAATTACTGTCGCTGACCTCCCGTCCTGATGTGAACTGGTGCGGTGCTTCCTGCCATAACGCAGAAGAACTCCACCATGCTGAACAGCTGGAACTCGATTTCGTGACAGTAAGCCCCGTACATCCCACACTCAGTCATCCGGATACACCGGCACTCGGATGGAAAAAATTTACCGCACTGATCCGTGATTATCCCCTGCCCGTTTATGCGCTGGGCGGATTGCTGCCATCGGATCTCATTACCGCCCGGGAACAGGGCGCGCATGGTATTGCCATGATGCGCGGCCTCTGACAGTTGCAGGTCCCGAGCTTATCAAACCAGATAGGTATCGATTCCGGTCAGCAGCAAATCATACTGTGCTTCCACAATTTCTTTGATCATCAGGGCCGGCATACCCGTTACCATATTGTTCTCCAGTGCCAGCCAGCCCACCGCATCCGCCGCACCCAGGCTGACGACATAGCCTATATCCCGATGCAGATAAGGTTCGAGCACGCTGAGCATACCGGAATGCCGCAGTATATTGCGCGCCGCCAGTTTTCCCTTACGTACTGCTGACTGGGCAGTCAACGCATTGGAACCGAACGGCTGATAGACCGAACAGTCACCCGCGGCAAAAATATTTTCCAGTGGCGCACGATCGACGACTACCTGTCCGAACGAATTGGTTGCCAGCCGCTCATCCTGACTTTTCCCGGGGAATATCAGGGATAAAATGGAAGGTAATTCAAAAAATTTCCCGGTACTTTTCTCTTCCAGCAAAACCGTATTCGCACGTTGTTCCAGAAAACGTATATCCGAATAAAACTCAATATCCCGCTCCAGCATACGCATTTCCACATAACGGGCAAATCTTTCAGGAAATTGTTGCAGTATCCGCTTTTTACCATCGATCAGATGCAGCGCGCAGTTGATATGCCGGCGCTGCAAATAATCGGCGATTTCGAACAGAAACTGGATACCTGTTGCTCCCCCGCCGATAACAGAAATACGGGGCGTCATACCGTTTTTTGCTGTCTGGGCACCCCTTTTTATCAGAAATTTGTCCAGCAGATCGGAACCGGGAATCGTGAAAAAGTCGTTCAGGCTGACCACATTCTCTTTAGTGTGCTCATCTGCGAAATTCTGGCCTATGCCTCTGGCTCCTGATGCGATCAGCAGATAATCGAACGTTACCTGCTGGTTGCCAACCTGCAGGTAACGGTCATGTTGCCACTGGCACAATGTCGATTCGTCAGTTTTCAGAGCACCACAAATATGACGACAGCCGAAACGCTGTTCCAGCACCGGAAAGGGAATCTGCAGGTCAGATAACGGATAACGAAAAGTTTCATGCAAGTGGGTAATTTTGAGATGATCGGTTCCGGGGTCGATCAGTGTGATATCCATATCCGGCGGCCCGTATCGGCGCAGTACAGTCAATGCGGCAATCCCCGCATAACCGCCCCCCGCAATTACGATCTTCAATTGCTTATCCTTCGGTATATACAATGGCAAAAAAGCCATCTATATTTCTCCTTTTCTGTCTTTTGTACGGCATACCACCTTTCGAAATATTGAAATACTGGGGATATCCACGTTGCTCCAGTCCTGTGGTTGCCGGTAACAAAGTAATTCTGCGCTCAACCCCTAAAAAACTGCTTCAGCACTCTGATCATATACTCATGATCCTGCACCCCGGCACTTTCCCGGATACTATGCATCGCCCACATCGGGCAACCGACATCAATACTGCGTATACCGAGCTTCGCCGAGGCGATCGGCCCGATTGTACTGCCACAGGGTAAGTCTGAACGGTGGGAATAATGTTGATGCGGCACACCGGCTTCATCACACCAGCGCATGAAACGGGCGGCAGAAATACTTTCGGAGCTGTAGCGTCGGTTCGCATTAAATTTAATGACCGGCCCTTTATTGACGAAGACTTTATGATCTGCATCATAAGCCGCAGGAAAATTGGGATGATACGCATGCGCCATATCCGCACTGATCAGAAAACTTTGCGCCCGGGCACGCGCGGCATCTTCGTGATTTGATGATACCGCAAAGCTGATCCGCTGCAACACATCAGCCAAAAAACTGCCGCCAGCGCCAATATGACTTTCACTGCCAATTTCTTCATGATCAAAAAATGCACAAACAAGCGTGCTGTCATTATGGTTCAGGATGGCATCATCCAGTATCGCCTGTAATCCAGCATGGCACGAAGCGAGATTATCAATCTGGCTGTCAGCATAAAATTCCTGATTTGCCCCCCAGAATATCCCCTTCTGAGTGTCATACACTGCCAGATCCCATGACAGCATGCGGGAAGTACTGATCCCGGTCATCTGTTCCAGCAGCGCCAGAAAATGAGGCTGTGGCAACTGATCATCAGTTAATTGTGCGAGCAACAACGCCAGTTCATTCTGCTTATGCAGCTTCAGGCCCTCTTCATTGACACCTCGATTCATGTGAATCGCCAGATTCGGTAAACGCAGCACAGGTCGATCGAAACACACCAGTTTATGTGCAGGATGTTCCTGATCATCGATATAGCTGACCCGCCCCGCCAGACTCAGATCGCGGTCGGTGAAAGTAGCAAGAATAGGGCCGCCATAAATCTCCACCCTGAGCCGGGCAATACCTTCACTCACAACCGCAGCATTTGGCCTGATCCGCAATCCCGGTGAATCGGTGTGCGCCCCGACGATCTTGAAGCCTGATTCGGCTGGTGCTTTGCGGCCCGTTACAAATAATACAATCGATGAATCGTCTCGCACGACATAGTATCGTCCGCCTGGCTTCAGCTGCCATTTAGCCGTTTCCTCAAGACGGACAAACTGAAACGCCTTGATCGCTGCTTCGATCGAAGCAACTACATGCCACGGACTCGGGCTCTCATCGATAAAATTCAATAAATTCTGCACATGCTGTTGAGCGGCCATAACTTATATTTTATTCAAATATTTATGCTAAAAATCAATATCTCGTTGAGGGTGCTGAAGAGACATGTGTTCGGATAGTCAGTGGCGATACTCCGTGAAGCAAATTTCCCGGCTTGTCAGGCGTTCCAGTTCATTAGAGCAGGGGAATGGTGAGCGGATCTGCATCCGCCTCTGTGTGCGAAGTGATAGCAAATCCTGCAAAAATAAACAGACAGGCATAGCGGGCGTCAGTACCCGTGAAGTGTATGGCATTGGCGTGAACCCGCCTTCTGCCACACTCCGTGCGCAATCGCGCTTGCAGCTACAGATTGCGAGATGCATAAAGTACCGCAAACTGTCTGCCTGCATCTATCCAGGATACAGACGTGAAATGCCGACTAACAGATTATTCAGATTGAATATGAGTTGGTGCAAATCTGATCAAGAAATTAATCCGATATACATTCAGCTATCCCATTCAGTACCTCGGAGAAATCAGCTCACCGGTTTTCAGGCTACCTTTTCTCAGCCACAACCCGATCATTCAGCGCTTGAGGTTGTCTTGCATTATCCGCGTAAAAACTCTTAAGCTGTACCAGCTGGCTTTCCGACACGGTAATAATATTTGACAAAATATACCAGTCGACGCCTTCACTGCAGGGAGGAGTGGTTAAGGAACCGGCCACGGTATAAAAATGCCGGGTATTGCGGGGAAGCAGTTTTTCCGGGTGGATTCGAAGGTTCGCAGTCTGATTAGATTCTCCCCCCGTATAAGGAATATTTTCCAGGATGGACTGAAATACGGGATTCTCCTCTCCAATTTCAATGAGCACACCTAACACCGCAATTTTACCGTCCTCCCTCACATGAACAAAATGTAACTCAGCTGGAAATTTCCGCGAACCAATCACATGCTCACTCGGCTCATGAAAATGGAGCTGGATCAATGGATAGGCCTCATGACCGACTGACAGCCTGCCATCATAATGCTCTGAAAAATTGACCTGCACACCGTGGCCACTGTTATAAAAAGCCGGAACATCCGGAGGATAGTGAATTCTTAATTTATTCAGTTTATTTGAAACACTTGCTGAAGCAAGATCAACGGGTGACTGATGCTGTCCGATGCTGCATACCGCAAATGGATACATCAGAGGAGGGGTTGTTTGAGATGAGTCATGAGTTGCCCCCCATTTTTCCTGATCATAATGAGTCCATTCAAGCTCATCTGCCGATGCAGTCGCAGAAAACAGGAAAATTGCTGCCAACGCAACCACTCTTTTTATTTTCATTTAATCTTCTCCTTCGATTTACTCTGGAGCACTCTGCACCTAGATAAAGTCGATACAGGATACTCAAGTTATACAGGAACGCTTCTCTAATTCCAGACAGGTATGAATTTAAACGCAGGATGCTCTAGCAGGTATGCTTTCTGCAATAATCCGCCATACTGGATTTTTTGCCCGGGCCTGCTTGTTGTTGCTCCACCGATGATTGACCTTCAACCGGCAGTTGATCCAAAGATTTTTCCCGCAATTGCTGATTCGTTTGGGTAACAGTTTGTATTTGCTGATCTGTACTTTTTATATCCGCTGTTTCTGCAGCCATTACGCTTGGAACACCCATACCCAGGCAGACAGCAAAAATAATTTTTCTTCTGACAAACATCGATTTTCCTCCTTTTAAGGGCCTGATTGAATCTAAAAACCGCAGTTGACAGGCGACCAACTGCAGTTTCCAGGACTATATGGCGCCCTGAAACAGAACTGCAAACTGCACAACTTACGCAAGGAGCAGTGGAAAATCTGACCCAGCCTGCAGGCATCACAAAATACTTTCTGTCTTGAGATAGCCCGGTAATAACCCAGAACGTACATGGCTTTCAGCAGACGGTCAGACAGGCATTGCTCCAAATCATAAACCTGATGCAGACGCTTCTACAAAAAAATATTCCGGGCATGTATCTGGCGCACCACCTGACAAGGCGCAACGAGGTGATGGCCATTCCCCGCAACAAGAAGTAATGCAATCAGCGTGCCAGACGTGCAATCGGGTACAACAGTCTCAGTCATCGGCCTGAATGAGCAAAGCCAGTAAACTCGCTATTTATCAAGATTCCCAGAAACGGATAAGCGATTAGCTATGGTTTCCAAAGATAATACAATATGTCAATAGCCGTAAAATAGCTCTTGAACAGCTGACAACCTGAGGCTGAATTTTCAGCGCCCTTTATCTTAAAGAGTTATGAGATATGTGGATGGTTGAATCATAAAGGAAGCCGCGGGCTTCTTCGCGAAAGAACGAAGTGAAATACTCGTCCATCACCCCCCAAAAAAAAGAAGACCTGCCCAGTTGGTTTAATGAGCTGACTATTGAACGTCAGATCAAATCTGAACACTACACCCTACCCTGGCTTGATCAAATCGAACGCTGGTTTGCCACTCTGACCGAAAAATACATCCACCGCAACACTCATCGAGTCGGCAGTGGGACAGGCAATCAGGCAATACCTGAAAATTCACAACATCGATTCCAAGCCATCCAGAGAGATTTTTTCTGCGAACTTCTAACTCAGGATATTAATCTGCCGTTCCGGCATCACTAATCATCCACAGCAACTTCATCCGATCCAGCGGTTCTGGTCACCAAGACAATTTTTTTCATCTCAGTCGCAGTCAGACAGATAACAGGATGAACACCACGCAACCCGGAAAACGGAGTCGGTCCAATAATATCCCATATCAGCTCATACCGTTGATTCTCCAGCATATCCCTGAATGATTCATGCCAAGGTTCTCCTTCTGCCTTCACACCATACCCCACCCATATCTCGCCATCTCCGACAAACGCACTGACATCAATCGGTGTGTGAGAAAGCATAATGGGCATGACTGGCTGCAGTCTGCCATCGCCATGTGGCAATATTGTCGGATATGCTTTGGGTATATCTTCATCAGCAGTGCTGTACCATGACGTCCCATCAGTAAACCACAGGACATCAGGCTGGCTTTTGCGGCGGAAAGCAACATAAAGATCTCCATGTTTGAAATGATTTTCCTCATCGATAATTATATTATGATCAAGTATGACGCTGTCGAATCTGCCGAACTCACTCCTGATGAAGGTTTGCGGAAAACAATATTTCGCGGGCGACACAAACTCC
>JBIQJX010000053.1:0-2629 GCA_044507105.1 Nitrosomonas sp. | reverse complement strand
TCCATATGATTCTCCATGTCTGCCTGGGCCTGTAATGCATTTACCAACAGTACACCGAGTAACATAGATTTATAATGCAATTTCATAATGATCTACCTCTTATAATTAACAGAACAACAGTCATCTAGTCACTCTCGATAGCCTTTCGGCTCTCAAAAAATAAAGAATTAAATGAAAATTTAAGATATACGTAATACGACGGTAGATTTTGCTTCTTATCGTTACAGGTATACTGCCTGTACCGACGATCCAGTCAATTACAGCTACCCCAGCAGACCCTATGGATCATCAACTTTTTGGTCCGGGCATACGGGGGATCAAACCGCCCACGACGCCTTTACAGCTCTTCAATTATGCAACATGAATTTTTGGAGAGTCATAAAATCTCTTTTTGAATCCTCAGTTCACAAAGCGTACTTTTTTAGTATACATTTGCTCATCCCAGACGCAGATTGCTTCAACATCGAGTGGCACGGTCAGATTCGGAATATGAATATGATTGAGCTGGTTCAGCTTCAGCACTTGGCCCGGTTCATTGCCGATGGTTAATGAACATGAATTCATACCCGCATTCTGGAAATAAATATCTCCGTGGGCGGCACCATTGATGGCTATCTGGTCAAAATGTCCGCGCGCGCCAACAGCACCAATCAGACTCATGGCGTGCGGGTAAGGCGTACCAGTGCTATATTTTTTAGGGGATGGCAGCCTCTCAGAAAAAGTGCTCCTGACCTTATTACGTACACTCGACAAGGAACGGGCACCAATATAAGGAAAGAAACCTTCCTGAAAATCTCCCCAGAGAAAACTACCGAGGCCTGCAAAAATATCTGAAGAATCCAATACCTTTGCAAAGGCATCGAGCTGCTCAATCGCCAGAGATTCTGCGGGAAAAGCATTGAAATCCTGGAAAGCGCCGGGAACGAGCAGTATTTTTCGACCGATGGCATGTTGTGCTTCCAGGGACTGTAGTGAATCTCGAACCCAGTTGATATATGTCATTTGTGACTGCGGCCCTGTACCGGCCGGCAGCGCAACAGTGACACACTGAGGAGTGTTCCTGCTGCACAGCAGCCCAAGCTCACCGCCCGAAGGTATATCCGGATACACCCCTGCCGCTATCAAATTCGTTCCCACGCCCTGATCTGTTATTTTGTACAGCGTGGACGAATCGAAATGATGGCTCACTGACGCAGCGGAAATATTGAAAGTAGATGTTATGCTTCCGGCATGAGTGGTCGCCAGAAATGCACTGGAGATATCTGCCGGACCACAACTGTCGAAACGCCCGTAGCAGTTGTATCCCAGATACTCGGCGTCGTCTATCATGATGACCTCGCGGGAGGGATGATCCAGTTTCTGAAAAAACAGTTCAGCGTAGGCTTCGACATGAAATATCCCCACTCCCGGCAGCGCCTTTCTTAAATCCCGCCCTATCTTCCGGAATGCCTCCCGTGTCCTGCTATAACCGGTCCTGACTTCCTGGCAGGCTGCCTCTATCTCTTTTCGGCAGGGAATACGTATACGCCACAGGGGCTCATCGAGCATAAATAAGATGGGCCCCCGGTAAGAAGATGCTCTGACCGCCTCAACGATAGCGGAAACATTCGCGTAAGAATGAGTAAACACATACTGCCCTGCATTAAAGAAGAACCGGCTGATTTCGATGACGGGCAGCAGGTCAGCCTCATTTTTGTTCAGATACTCCGTAATATCCGACAGCTGCATGGGTGAGATCGAAAAGGTATTCGAAAAATCGGCGACTTCTCTCAACTGGTCCGATTCGCTCAGCAGCAGGCCAAAGATCTTATCGCGATGTACCGTATCGAAATAGTTGATGGTATTGTCAAAACAGAACTCATGCATACCAGGATCGGGATTCAATTCCTCTGCACGAAATGTTTGAGAAGAATAAATTTCGTTATAGCCGTGCGCGAATACTTCATAATTCGTCAGGTCAGTATGAGTCACCAGCAGTTGTGTCCTGCCTTTTCTGCATTCCAGAAACGAGTCATTCTGCCTGCTGATGAACACAGATCGAGAACCCTGTTGCGTTGAATCCGCATAAAAATGGCCGATATGCATCCCGGCGTGCTGAAGATTTTCTACTGCATCGGTAATGGCTTCATCTATAACGTAAATGACGGGGTCTTCAGGGTGATTGATTGATCCATAGTGAGGCTGCAGGCTGATGACGACCAGCGGTTTATCGTTTGATAACTGCAGTCGCTGGAAAATATGGGTAAAGTAGTCGGATACGTCAGCAAAACCCCCGCTGTGCGCGATTTGAGCATAAGCAGTTCTAACGTGTGAAAGGGTATTGGGCGAAATTTCAGCGCGGCCGGGCAGATCATAGTGCCACAGATCCGCATTCAGGTATTCTGCCGACGCTTGCAGTTCTCTGTTGCGAATATCTCCACAGGCTTCACCGGAACTGGACTCACAATCCGATTTCCCGCGCGTGGCAATGATCATGGCACAGTAACTGACTGCCTCGGCACAGTGATCTTTCATAAAAGGATAGAGCAGCAATTCATCCCCGGGATAAGCACCCACAAAGACATAGTGATAGGGATTGCTAAAACTGGTATCGGATGCTTTGAGGCAGGAAGGATCTTCGTAACAGGGG
>JBIQJX010000052.1:0-14769 GCA_044507105.1 Nitrosomonas sp. | reverse complement strand
ACCGTCGAGCAACTCTTTAAAATCGAATCATTTTATGTGACGTAGGCTATATTTTGTCGGCGGAAAATAATCATGCCGCCTTCGCACGTTCACAGCGCGACGCCCTCATCCGCCGCGTAACCGAGGCGCTGCGGCCGAAATACGGCAGGTTGTAGGGCTACGATGCTTCAATGCCCTACAACGTCGAGCTTGCTATCCGACTGGTGGGATCGTATTACTGATACTGATGATCACTCCTGCGGCAAGGAGCAATATTTCATGATTGAACCCATCGTGACATTGCCACACTAATCAGACTCAGGACTCATACACTGCCTTATGCAGATCATGCGCGTTGGAGTATTTTTCCATTGCAGACCATTTTTTTAACCTGTACTGTGTCTTACAGCAGCTTCCTGACAACCTCTTACCTCCTGAGCCATGGCGAAACGCTCTAAAAAAATTTATGTTCTCGATACTTCGGTGCTGTTGTTCGATCACAACGCAATCAAGAACTTCGAAGAGAATGATGTGGCTATCCCCATTACCTGCCTGGAAGAACTCGATCGTTTCAAAGTTGGGAATGAGATAAAAAACTTCGAGGCGCGGGAAGTCATCCGGTTTCTGGATAAGTTGTCAGGTAATTACAGCCTGAACAGCTGGATTCCGCTCGGGCCGAAGCAGGGAAAGCTAAAAATCGTCATGTCCAATCTCGTTGACGGGATAGATGCAGAAGAAATCTATGGTAAAGGAAAGAACGACCACAAAATCATCAATGCGGCACTGACGCTGGCCCGTTCCGAAAAATCCGCCAGAGTCGTTCTGGTTACCAAGGATATTAATCTGCGCCTGAAAGCCAAAGCCATCGGCCTGCCTTCGGAAGATTACGAAACCGGCAAGGTAAAAAACGTCAAAAATATTTCGGCAGGATTCCCGGTCATCGAAAACATTGCTGCCACTACGATCAGCGAGCTCCACAGAAAAGGCAGAACCGCTGATACCGATTTTCTCGGCAGCCATAAAATGGCCAATGGCTACTATATTCTCAAAAGCGGAAACGATTCGGTGCTGGCGCGCTATGACGAAACGTCAGATACCGTGGAGCGAGTTGAAAAGACTTATGTATATAACATCAGACCCCGAAATGCGGAACAGACTTTTGCGGTGAATGCATTACTGAACGATGAAATCAGGCTTGTTGCCCTGCAGGGAGTGGCGGGAACCGGCAAAACACTGCTGGCGCTGGCGTCTGCACTCGAGCAGAAAAACAAATACAACCAGATTATTCTCGCCCGGCCGGTCATTCCGTTGAGTAATCGCGAAATCGGATTTCTGCCCGGCAGTGCAGAAGACAAGATCTCTCCCTACATGCAGCCGTTATGGGACAACCTGACCTATATCAAAAGCCAGTTCCGCGCGACCGGCAGAAAGTCCAAAGTACTGGATAACATGGAAGAAAGCGGCAAGCTTACTATTACGGCACTGGCTTTTATCCGCGGACGCAGCCTCTCCAATGTCATGTTTATCATCGATGAAGCACAGAATCTGACCCCGCACGAGGTGAAAACGATCATTACCCGTGCAGGCGAAGGAACCAAAGTCGTATTTACCGGCGATATCAACCAGATCGATACTCCCTATATGGACGAACAGTCCAACGGGCTTACCTATCTGATCGACCGCCTGAAAGGACATGCGCTGTTTGCGCATATCCGGCTCGAAAAGGGAGAGCGTTCAGCACTGGCCAATCTTGCTAGTGACCTACTGTAGCAGCCGTTTCCCGAACAGTTCCTTCCCCATACCCACCAGCGTCGTACGGCGGTGAATTCAGCGGGAAGCGTTTCATACTGATATCAGCCGCCAGGCGAACCGGTATCAGCATGATAGCGGATGCTTGATGCATGCACAGCTTCCACCAGCGCCAGGACATTTTCAGGCGGGGTGAATTGCGAAATGCCGTGACCGAGATTGAACACATGACCATGACCATGGCCGTAACTGGCCAGCACTTTTTCAGCTTCAGCGGCAACGGTTTCAGGGGACGAAAAGAGCACAGCCGGGTCCAGATTGCCCTGTAAGGCCACGTTATCCTGTACCCGCCGGCGAGCGTCGCCGAGATCAACGGTCCAGTCCAGCCCGAGCGCGTCACAACCGCTTTCCACGATGGATTCCAGCCACAATCCCCCTCCTTTGGTGAATACGATGTTCGGAATACGCGCACCGTCATGCTCTCGCTTCAGTTCGGACAGAATCCGGCTCATATAACGCAGAGAGAATTCCTGGTAGGCTGCGTGAGACAATGCCCCCCCCCAACTGTCGAAGATCATCACTGCCTGGGCGCCGGCTTCGATCTGGGCATTCAGATAAACGGTTACTGCCTGAGCAGTCACCTCCAGAATATGGTGCAACAGATCGGGCCGCGCATACAGCATGGTCTTGATCTGGCGGAAATCGCTGCTGCCCGCCCCCTCTACCATGTAACATGCCAGCGTAAACGGGCTGCCGGAGAAGCCGATTAAAGGCACTCGATCACTCAATGCACTGCGGATTTGTGAGACGGCATCCAGCACGTAACGCAAATGGGTATTGGGATCCGGCACAATCAGCGAACGGATTTCCGCTTCCTCGCGCAGCGGACGTTCGAAGCGCGGCCCTTCCCCGTCGGCAAAATACAGCCCCAGCCCCATCGCATCCGGAATCGTCAAAATATCAGAGAACAGAATCGCTGCATCGAGCGGGAATCTGGCCAGGGGCTGCAAAGTTACTTCCGTCGCAAAATCCGGATTCTTGCACAACGCCAGGAAATTTCCTGCACGTGCCCGGGTCCGGTTGTATTCAGGCAGATAACGCCCGGCCTGGCGCATTATCCAGACCGGGGTATAGTCAACGGGTTGTCGTAACAGTGCACGGAGGAAAGTATCGTTTTTTGGTTTGGCCATTGTAAATATATAATTAATTTCAAAAAATCTGTATGATAATCAGACTGTGCAGTCTGTCTGTTTCATTGCCGGCATTGGGCTGCTAACCCAGCTTACGCAGCTGTTCATTGAGTTTTTCCAGGGTGGCACTGAAGGTAGCGAGACGCTCTTTTTCCTGTGAGACTACTTTCTCAGGGGCACGCTGGACAAAATCAGAATTATCCAGTTTGGTTTTGGCTTTATTGATTTCAGCTGTCAGTCGCCCTATTTCTTTATTGAGTCGTTCGCATTCCGCAGCGACATCCACCTCGATTTTGAGCATCAGTCTGAATTCATTTACGATGGCTACCGGCGCATCAGTATCCGGCAATCCTGCGGGCAGGATATCCACTGCGGATAATCTGGCCAGCGCCAGCAGATAAGGAGAAAAATCCGCCAGCCGGGTGTCGTGACCTTCTATTAGTAGTGGTACACGCTCTGCCGGTGACAGTTTCATTTCCCCGCGCAATGTACGGCAGGCATTAATGATTGCTTTAAGCAGCTGAATATCGGCCGTGGCATGCTCATCCATCCGTTCCGGATCAGCTTGCGGGTAAGGCTGGCACATGATGCTTTTGCCGGTTTGGCCGGCGAGTGGCGCCACTGCTTGCCAGAGCTCCTCAGTGATGAACGGAATGACCGGATGCGCCAGCCTCAGCATGGTTTCCAGAACACGCACCAGTGTGCGGCGGGTAGCCCGCTGCCGGGCCGCATCCGTATCATTCAGCTGTACCTTGGCCAGTTCCACATACCAGTCGCAATATTCGTCCCAGACGAATTCGTACATCTCGCGCGCGGCCAGATCGAAACGGTAATTATTGAAAGCCTGTATCACCCCCTGTTCAGCCTGCTGTAAACGACCGATGATCCATTTATCCGCCTGCGAAAAAATAACCGGCAGGGTTTCATCCCGTCCGGTATCTTTGCCTTCACAGTTCATTAACACGAAGCGGGCGGCATTCCACAATTTATTGCAGAAGTTGCGATAACCTTCACAGCGCTGCAAATCGAACTTGATGTCCCGTCCGTGCGAAGCCAGGCTGGCAAAAGTAAAACGCAGCGCATCGGTTCCAAATGCGGGAATTCCCTGTGGAAATTGCTTGCGCGTAGTTTTCTCGATTGATTCCGCCTGTTTGGGATTCATCAGCCCGGTGGTGCGTTTTTTGATCAGTTCCGGCAGCGTGACACCATCTATCAAATCAAGCGGATCAAGCACATTCCCCTTGGATTTACTCATTTTCTGGCCTTCGGCATCACGGATCAGCCCGGTGATATACACTTCCCGGAACGGTACTTCACCGGTGAAATGCAGTGACATCATGACCATACGGGCCACCCAGAAAAAAATGATGTCAAACCCGGTTACCAGTACTGAACCAGGTAAAAAAGCCTTGAGTTCGGGAGTTTCCTGCGGCCAGCCGAGTGTTGAAAATGGCCACAGCGCCGAAGAAAACCACGTATCGAGCACGTCTTCATCTTGCCGGAGGGTTTCTTTGCCGGACAGTGCCCTGGCTTCCTCCAGATTGTACGCCACCGTTACATTGCCATCCTCGTCGTACCAGGCGGGAATCCGGTGCCCCCACCATAATTGCCGTGAAATACACCAGTCCTGGATATTTTCTAGCCATTGATTGTAGACATGCGCCCAGTTTTCAGGCACGAAGCGAACTTCGCCGCTGGCAACCGCCTCCAAGCCACGCTTAGCCAGGCCCTCCATAGCCAGATACCACTGATCGGTCAACAGTGGCTCGATAACAGTATGCGTGCGGTCACCGCGCGGAACCATCAATTTGTGCGGGCGGGTCTCCACCAGCAATCCGCTGGCCTGGAGATCGGCAATTACTTTTTTTCTGGCTTCAAAACGATCCATGCCCTGAAACTCGGCAGGTGCACAGTCATTAATCCTGCCATCCAGCGTGAAAATGTTGAGTGCGACCAGCTTATGCCGTAAGCCTACCTGATAATCGTTGAAATCATGCGCCGGCGTGATTTTCACACAACCGGTACCAAAGGCAGGATCGACATAGGTATCCGCAATGATCGGAATCGTGCGCTCGGTCAGCGGCAAACGTAAATGTCGTCCGATCAGGTGCCGGTAACGTTCATCTTCGGGGTGTACGGCAACTGCCATATCTCCCAGCATGGTTTCCGGCCGGGTGGTGGCGACGATCAGCCCTTCCTCTCCACTGCCGCCTTCCGCCTGCTCGAACGGATAGCGGATATGCCAGAGCGATCCATGCTCTTCGGTTGAAACCACTTCCAGATCGGAAACTGCTGTTTGCAGAACGGGATCCCAGTTGACCAGCCGTTTGCCCCGGTAAATCAATCCTTCTCGATAGAGGCGCACAAATACCTCGGTGACCGCACGAGAGAGTACTTCATCCATAGTGAACCGCTCTCGCGACCAGTCACAGGACGCACCCATTCTTCGCATTTGTCGGGTAATGGTCGAACCGGATTCCTCTTTCCACTGCCAGACTCTCTCCAGAAAAGCTTCCCGCCCGATCTGGCGACGATTTTTACCTTCCTGATCCAGCTGGCGCTCGACTACGATCTGCGTGGCAATCCCCGCATGATCGGTACCAGGCTGCCATAATGTGTTGTCTCCCAGCATACGATGATAACGGATCAATGCATCCATCAGGGTATGCTGGAAAGCATGTCCCATATGCAGTGTACCGGTCACATTCGGAGGTGGCAGCATGATGCAATAAGCGGCGGCATTCTCCCGTCGGGTTGGACTGAAATAGCCGGCGTTTTCCCAGTTTGCATACCAGCGGGTTTCTATGTCCTTGGGATCGAAGCTTTTTGCAAGTTCCATGATTGTCAGGGAGGCAAATGAACCGGAAGAATGAAACCGGCCATTATAGCGAAGAATGAGGAGAAGATTGAGGCTCTAAAAATTTCCGGGCAGCCGTTTTGCCAGGGTTTGAATCAGAGTCAGCCGGTCAGCAGGGTTCAGACTGATATGGGCTTCTCTCAATGCCGCGTCAAAAGCAAAATACAGCAATTCGGAGATTTCCGTCCGTGCCGGCCATTCATCCACCGACAGCGTCACCTGTTCAGTCAGCACCGGGATGTCGTCGCTCTCAGACGGTGAGCCGGTATCCTCCGGGGACACATCATCTGACTTGTATCCAGCGCAGACGGTGTGCGCAGAATCAGGCTGATTTGCCGCGGTCTGCTCTGCCGGAGGCATAAAAGAAGAATGTTCCCGCCGATGTCTGCGCAACATCGAGTCCAGTTTGATCAGCAGGACTTCATCTTCCTGGTCCGCAGATTCATCAGGCCGCCCGTCTGTCATTGTCTATTGCTCCCGGCCCGGCGGGTGGTCAGAATCCGGGATGCACATATCTTTTACATCCATGATGGATAACTGCTAACTTTCATCGAGCCGGTGATGACGTATCTCATGCCCTTGTTCCTGATAAAACCGATAGCGCTCACGGGCAAGCTGCTTGTTATTTACTGTTTCATCCACGACTTCGACGATCCGCTGAAAACGTTCGAAATCCGCCGGAACTGCTTTATCCAGATTAAGCAGCACATCAGAACTGATTTCTTTCGCCAGCGCAGACTCACTGTTCAATAGCACTGGTGTGATATCCGCCAGCCGGTCATCGACCCGACAATGAGGCACAAAGCTGGTCTGCGAGAAAGTCCACAGCAGTTTATCAAACTGTCCTGCCAGCAAGGTATCCGGGACGTGAACGACTGTTTTCAGTCCCTGTTGTGTGGCTTTTGCACAAAGCCGGCAGGCGATCAGCAATCGGTCCGTTGCGCCTGTATAAAAATCGACTTGTGCCATACCCTTTGCCCGATCTGCCTCACTATCGCCGGGCGCGATCTATCAGAAACCGAGTCAGCAATGGCACCGGACGACCGGTGGAACCTTTTTCCTTGCCGGATTTCCAGGCGGTGCCGGCAATATCCAGATGGGCCCAGCGGAATTTTCCGGTAAAACGTGAAAGGAAACACGCCGCTGTGATTGCCCCTCCCCACCGACCGCCGATATTGGCCATATCAGCAAAATTACTCTTGAGTAGCTCCTGATATTCTTCTCGCAGCGGCAGCTGCCAGGCACGATCCGATGCACGCTCTCCCGCCTGCAGCAACTCCTGAACAAGCGATTCATCATTACCCATCAGACCGGTCACCACATGTCCCAGCGCAACGACACAAGCACCGGTGAGCGTTGCAATATCGACTACCACCTGGGGCTTGTAGCGCTCGGCATACGTCAACGCATCACACAAAATCAGCCGTCCTTCCGCATCAGTATTCAGTATCTCAATCGTCTGACCGGAAAGACTCGTGACGACATCACCCGGTTTGGTTGCGTTACCGCCTGGCATATTTTCGGTGGCAGGAATGATACCGACCACATTGATCGGCAGCTTCATCTCCGCCACGGCAGTCAGTGTGCCGAGCACACTCGCTGCGCCACTCATGTCATATTTCATTTCATCGAGATCGCCCGCCGGTTTCAGCGAGATACCTCCGGTATCGAACGTCACCCCCTTGCCGACCAGCACCACCGGCTTCTCTGTATCTTCCCGGCCATGATATTCCAGCGCGATCAGTCTGGCCGGCTGACGGCTGCCGCGTGCTACGGCCAGCAATGCACCCATACCCAGCTTTTCCATCTCTTTTTCTTCCAGCACGGAAAGTTTGAGCTTGAATGTTTTTGCCATATCTCTGGCCCGCTCAGCCAGATAGGAAGGAGTACAGATATTGGGTGCGAGATTGCCCAGATCCCTGGTCACATTCATGCCACGTGCGATCGCCACTCCCTGCTGCAACGCAGTTTCTGCCGCCACCGCCATGGATTTGTCGCTGAGGGAAACAGCCACTTTCGCCAGGGAAGGCTGGCGCTCTTCAGACTTGCTCTTGAGCTGATCGAAGCGATACACACTCTCCTCTGCCAGAATGATCGTCTGCACCACATTCCAGGCAATATCCCTGCCCTTGACAGGCAGATCCGCCACATATAGACCGGCGTCCTTCGCACCGGTCTGGTGCAGCGCTTTGAACGCTGCGCGTACCGCTCCCAGAAATATTTTCTCCCCGAATTCCTTTTCCTTCCCCAGTCCGACCAGCAACACACGCTTGCTGCCGATATTCGGCATCCCATGCAACAGCAGTGTCGTGTTTGCTTTGCCATCCATGTCTCCCTGACCCACAATCTTGCCAAGAAAACCTTTACTTGCCTCATCCAGCGCTTTGGCCGCTTCGGTCAGTTTGCGAGACTCGAACACACCCGCTACGATACAGTCACCACGGTATTTCTCCGGACTGCCGGATTTGATTGTGAAATCCACGTCTTACTCCTGTTTCAGTTATATATTATTCTTGATAAACGATATAAACCCGGACCATGACCGTATCTTGATTGTAATTCCCGATTTGATCGAAAAAACCGGAATATCTGCCACTTAAACCGGGATTCTGTTCCAGGTTCAGTGCAAACGGCCCTGTTTTTCTGCTCTTTTCCTGTATTTTCATGAAATTATATCGGGTAGAATCATATTTCCCCGGAAAAACTGGAATAGATAAGCAGACTATCTGTTTATATCCCGGATAAAAGGATAGTATGAAAGAAAATTTGCTCAAGCAACTGCGATTCTGCACAAATCTGCCCAGCCTGCCTTCAGTCGCGCTCAGAATCATTGATCTGGCAAGTAAAGCGGATACTAATCTTACTCAGATCAATCATTATATCTCGCTTGATCCGGTACTCGCCGCCAAAATCGTCAAAACCGCCAATTCCCCGCTGTACAAATCCAGATATCCGGTCAGTAATATCAGCCAGGCTACGAGTATGCTGGGAACATACGGAGTAATAACGATAGCGCTATCCTTCTCGCTCATGGACTCGTTGATCAAGCGCTCCCGGGACAAGCTGGAGATGGCTAACAGCAATATGTTCTGGCGTCGCTCGATCACCTCTGCACTGGCCAGCCGCGCGCTGGGCCGGCGCCTGGGAATGAGCATGCTGCTGGATGACCTGTTCCTGGCAGGGCTGCTGCAGGATATCGGCATTCTTGCGCTTTATGCTATCCTGCCCGATGCTTATCCGCTGATCTTTTCCTCCGCCACCGATCACAATGCGCTTCTGGAAGCTGAACACGAAGCTTTCGGTATCGGACACGATGAACTGGGCGCTGTATTACTCGAATACTGGAAACTTCCCGCTTATGTTTCCGCTGCGTGTCGCAACAGCCACAAGGCACCTGCCACACCCCGCGCCGGTCTCAATGAGTGCGTGGCAACGTCCGGCTATATCACTGATTATTTTCTGTCTCCCGGCGAAAAAGAAAAGATCACTGTGGCAACCGATATAGCACAGGCATATCTGGATCTCGACGGGCATGCGTTGATTGAAGTTCTGGAAGCCATGCAAGGTGAGCTGCAACATGTGGAGAATCTGTTTGAAATTTCCATTCTGGAGCCTGCTCATCTCAGCAGTATTGTCAATGAAGCCAGGGAATTACTGACGATACGAACCATGATCAAAGTCCGTGAACTGGAAGACAAAGTCCAGCATGACGGTCTGACCGGTGCGCACAATCGGGCCTATTTCAACGACACATTTCAGTGCGAATTTTTGCTGTCAAGCCAGCAGGGGATACCTCTCTCGCTGGCAATGATCGATATCGATAATTTCAAAACGGTCAACGATACGTATGGGCATATCGCGGGAGATGGCGTGCTGGTGGCAATCGTTAAAGCCATCGCCGCCCAGATCCGTCAAACAGACGTTCTCTGCCGGTACGGCGGTGAGGAATTTGCCCTGATTCTGCCGGGCACTGCACTGTCAGCTTCGCGCAGTATCCTGACGAGGGTACACGAAAGTATTGCAGCGATTAGCTACAAACTCGATGCCAGTAATACTATCCGTATCACTGCATCGATTGGGCTGGCGGTCAATATGGATAAGGAAAAATCTTTCGATACTTACCGTGATATGCTTGATGCTGCTGATCGTGCATTGTATGCAGCGAAACACGCCGGCCGCAACCGGATTACAGAATGGAATCCGGCAATGACTTCACAAACCAGAATCTGAACACCATCAACCGTCTGCCCGGATAATAGCATTTCTTTCTCGGGCATGACATTCCATGCATATTGCAATAATTATTCGTCACCAACTTAAAACAAAATAATCTTTATGAATCTTATTATCCAGGGAACAGATATCCAGAATAGTGATTTACGGGCTATTGCCAAACTTGCAGGCGCCAGTCAGATCGACCGAATTACCGGGGAAGCTTTTCGGCTGTCAGACGCCCGGCCGCACCCGGATATTCCGGAATATTGTGCCGAGGCCAGTCTGGACCACGCTTTCGTTCAGCCAGGCAGGAAACTGACAGATTTTGGCCTGGTAGCAATGGATATGGATTCGACGCTCCTTGCAATCGAATCTATTGATGAAATTGCCGACATGCAGAATGTCAAACCCCAGGTTTCCGCCATCACCCAGAGTACGATGCGCGGCGAAATCAATTTTGCTGAAAGTCTCACCCGTCGCACTGCCTTACTCGAAGGACTGGAGCAGGAGGCGTTGCAGAAAGTCTACGATGAACGTGTGCGGCTGAGTCCCGGCGCTGAGAAAATGCTTCAGCAACTGCAGGCTGCGGGTATCAAAACCATGGTCATTTCGGGCGGATATACATTTTTTACCGACCGCATCAAAGAACGGCTCGGACTCGACTACGCATTTGCCAATACACTCGACATTCAGGACGGGAAATTAACCGGAAAAGTGCAGGGGAAAATCATCGGCGCCTCTGGTAAAGGAGAAATACTGAAGCAGATTCGAGAGGAACTCGGACTCGAAAAAGAACAGGTCATTGCTGTCGGAGACGGCGCAAATGACCTCGGAATGCTGGGAGAAGCGGGAGTAGGCGTTGCTTTCCGCGCAAAACCTATATTACAGGAAAAAGCGACTTTTTCTATCAATCATGTCGGACTGGACGGTATTGTCAACCTGTTCGAATAATCTGTAAGCCGCAAGCGAGGCCGCGTTCAAGTCGTCCCGTTGCGGCTTACAGCGTAATCAATAGCCGGGTTCATACATTAGAGTTTGCACATATGCTTCCAGGTCATCGGGCAACTCCCTTTCTGTCAGTCCTTCCTGCCAGGCCACCTGACAGACTCTAACGGCGATAGCCCGTGAAACCTCCCGCACCCGGGTAATCTCCGGATAAATCGATCCACGCTTGATTTCCCCCGGAAGTACCTTGTCTGCCAGTTCCTCGGCAGCCGCCAGAAACATGCGTTCGACCACCAGCTTTGCACCACTGGCCATCACCCCCAGTCCGACTCCGGGAAATATATAGACATTATTACCTTGCGCCGGATAATAGAGGCGCTCATTCAGCGTCACCGGTGAAAACGGGCTGCCACTCGCAAAAACCGCCCGTCCGTCACTCCACCGGTAAGCCTGTTCAGCCGTACATTCGGTATGCGAAGTCGGATTGGAGAGCGCAATGATCACAGGACGCTCCTGATAGCGTGCCATTTGGCGGATGATCTCTTCACTGAATGCACCTGCTGTACCTGTTGCCCCGATCAGCACATCCGGCTGAATGGCAGCAATTGCTTCGCTGAAACCAGTTACCGCATGCTGCCGGGCAAACGGCCGGATACGGGGTTTGATCTGTTCACGCGTCGTAACTACGAGCCCTTGTCTGTCCGCGAAAGTAATTCTGGAACGAGCCTGTGTTTCCTCCAGCCCGGCCGCCCGGAATGCTGACAGCATCAGTTCGGCGATGCCGGTGGCAGCCGATCCGGTTCCCAGCAGCATGATTTTCAGATCGGCAAACTGTTTATGCGTGATCCGGCACGAAGCATGAATACCGGCCAGTGTAACGGCAGCTGTACCCTGAATATCGTCATTGAAGCAGCGAGCCCGCCCGCTGTAACGGTCCAGCAGAGTAAAAGCATTATGACTGCTGAAATCCTCGAACTGAATCAATGCATCGGGAAACCTGCTCTGCACCACCTGTACGAATTCATCGACCAGCGAGAGATAATCCTGCCCGGTCAATCGGGGATGAGGATAACCGAGATACAGGGGATCTTCCCGTAATACCTGATTACCAGTCCCGACATCCAGCATGACCGGCATGCAGTGGCGAGGATGAATACCGGCACAAGCTACGTACAACGCTGTCTTACCGATCGGTATTCCCATCCCGTTCGCACCCAGATCCCCCAGTCCGAGAATACGCTCCCCGTCAGTGACGACGATGATACGAATATCAGTTTCCGGCCAGTTTTCGAAGCGGGATGCGATTTTGCCCCGGTCTGCCGGGGTAATGTAAAAACCCTGCGGTTTTCTGAAAATATGCGCAAATTCTTTGCAGGCTTCGCCCACAGTAGGGGTGTATACCAATGGCATGATTTCCCCGATATAATCGATCAGGGTGCGATAGAACAACCGCTGATTGCGATCGAGCAAACTATTCAGAAAAATATATTTTTCAATATCGTTGTTTTTTATGCGTAAATTGCCTAGCACCCGCTGCTGCTGCTTCCTGATATCCATCACCCCATACGGCAGCAGCCCCTGTAAGCCGTAGCGCTCACGTTCTTCCTGCGTGAATGCGGTAGATTTGTTTTGTGCCGAATCATCCAGCAGACTTTTTCCATACAGCGGCTTCATGATATTTCCTTATTCAAACTCCTGGCTGGCACTCCCCTCGCGGCCGGTGAGGCTGCCCGCATCAGGTCACGCACGGATTGCAACAGATGTACCGGCCGATACCTGCCCAAACAAATCCAGCAGATCATGATTATGCATCCGTATGCAGCCGATCGACCCGGGTTTGCCCATTTCCGCACTGTCAGGGCTCCCGTGAATATAGATATAGCGCCGCATGGTATCGACCGACCCCAAACGATTGAACCCCGGCTCACATCCGGAAAGCCACAGGATGCGGGTCAAAATCCAGTCCCGTCCCGGGTGACGGGCGGCCAGCTCGGGCGTGTAGATTTCTCCGGTCGGGCGCCGTCTGACAAACACAGTATTGACCGGCTGACCATTGCCAATTCTGGCGCGGATGACATGTTTCCCCAGGGGCGTGCAGAAACTGCCGTACTTCTGCCCGGTACCGTTTTTTGCTGATGAAATCAGATAACGCCTGACAGGCTGTTTCTCTGCATTCAGCAGCATCAGCTGCTGCAGTGAAATATCGACAATGACTTCCATGGTCCAACGCGTCCTTTCATCCTGAAAATGCCGCCAGACAGCGTATCAGGCAGGCAATCCGGTAGGTATCAATTACTCTCATCCGGCGAGTCTGAGCAAAGGCAATAAACTTATCATTCACCGGAACCTTCAGAGGCGAATAAGTGATCGGCTGCAGTTTTCCGGTTCATACTGCGTTTTGCGATGAAAAACTGTTTCAGTAAAGCACCGGCTTCACTTGCCAGAACGCCGCGGCTGACTGACAAATGATGGTTGAGCCGGGTATCAGCAGGCAAATCAAGCACACTGCCACATGCACCGGTTTTTGGATCATCCGCAGCATAGACCAGCCGTTCGATTCTGGCATGAAAAATCGAACCGATACACATGAGACAGGGTTCAAGTGTGACATAAAGCGCACACCCCGGCAGCCGGTAGTTTTTCAAATGTCTGGCAGCATCCCGCAAGGCGGAAATCTCGGCATGTGCGGTGGGATCCATCATTGTAACGGGGCGATTATGACCCTGACCGATAATTCGACTCTGCCTGACTACGATTGCACCGACTGGCACTTCTCCCTCATCACCTGCCAGACGGGCAAGATCAAGCGCATAACGCATGAAAAACTCATCTTCTGGCTGTACCGGTACCTGGATCATCTATGCTGCCATCAGTTTTTTTATGCTAAATTGCTGTTCTGATAAAACTATACCGGACCATGGCCCCCACCAAGCGACCAAACGATAGGACAATCGACCAGGCCGAAGAGGAATTACGCACCTTGCGCGACTTGCTGCGCTTTGCAGTAAGCTACTTCAACCAGTCCGATCTTTTCTCGGGTCATGGCCTGCCGACCACTTATGAGGAAGCAGTTCATCTGATTCTTCATACCCTGCATCTGTCCCCTGATCAGCTGGATCTGTTCATGGATAGCCGTCTCACCCAAAACGAGCGCTATCAGATTCTTCATGTTATAAAACGACGTGTCCGCGAGAAAATTCCGGTTGCCTATCTGACCCATGAAGCATGGCTGGGAGATTTCAGTTTTTACGTTGATGAACGCGTTATCATACCGCGTTCATTTATTGCCGAGTTGCTGCAAACCCGCCTCTCACCCTGGATCATGGACCCGGACAGTATAAATTCGGCACTTGATCTGTGTACCGGCTCCGGCTGTCTGGCCATTTTACTGGCGCATGCCTTTGACCAGGCACACATCGACGCGACCGACATTTCTGCAGACGCACTGGAGGTCGCATCCCGAAACATTGCCAATTATGATCTGACGAACCGGATCAATCTGATCAACTCTGATCTTTTTACGAAACTGCAAGGTAGACGGTATGACCTGATCATCAGTAACCCTCCTTACGTCAACGCTGCATCCATGGCCACCCTCCCTGAAGAATATCGCCATGAACCCGACATTGCACTGGCGGGAGGAGTAGACGGACTGGATATCATTCGCAGAATTTTCAGCGAAGCAGCCGGGCATCTGACCGAAAACGGCCTGCTGATCATGGAAATCGGTCACAACCAGGCAATAATCGAACAGGCGTTCCCCCGTCTGGCCTGCACCTGGCTGGAAACCAGCGGGGGAGATCAGTTCGTGCTGATGATCCGGAGCTGCGACCT
>JBIQJX010000051.1:0-14876 GCA_044507105.1 Nitrosomonas sp. | reverse complement strand
ACCAGTCCGCGCGGGCAGAAATAATATTTTGCCAGTTCCCGCTGGGCATGGAGTTGAGCAGTCTTTTCCAGGGGCTGCCATTCGGATATCTGTGCGCGTGCCCATGTGCGGGTGGCATCATTGCCGATTGCATAACGTTTCCTCTCGCGAGTTTCGCAGCGCAAGCCCTCAAATGAGACGTTGTTTGCACCTTGTGGAGACTGGATGATCAGACTGTAGCGGATCACACGTTTTTCATCGATGCTGATGGAATGAGTATCGATGTAATAACGTAAACTGGTGGCAGGACCGGCATCAAATTCCACCAGGTTTTCCGGCTGCGGGTAGGCGGGCAGACTGGCCTGAATAGCTTCCCAGTCTTTCTTGTGATCAAGTGTATCGATGAACTTGCTGTTACTGGTGCAGGCGCTGATGCCGGCACACAAGGCCAGCAATAAATACGGTATTGTGCCCGCAGCCCTGTCGAATCTCCTCCGAATATGCCGCGAACAGGCAAAAAAGAGGAAAGACAGCCGGTTGATAATCATATGATGTGCGACTGCGGAGAAGTGCACTATCCGGGATATCCCTTCCCTGACGGGAGGATATCACCGGTCAGTTTCGTTACAATTCCGCCGGCCTTATATTTTTCCGACCAGATCTACGGATGGTTTCAGGGTGGTGGCGCCTTCATTCCATTTGGCCGGGCAGACTTCCCCTGAATTGGTGGCGATGTATTGAGCAGCTCTGACTTTGCGCAGCAGTTCGATTGCATTGCGGCCGATACCATTGTCGTGAATTTCGAGAGCTTTGATCTGGCCTTCCGGGTTGATGACAAAGCTTCCCCGCAGTGCAAGCCCTTCTTCTTCAATGAGTACATCAAAATTACGGGCCAGCGCTCTGGTTGGATCGCCTACCAGCGGGTATTGAACTTTTTTGACGACATTGGAAGAGTCGTGCCAGGCTTTATGTGAAAAATGGGTATCGGTTGAAACACCGTAGATTTCGACCCCGATTTTCTGGAATTCTTCATAGTTATCGGCCAGATCTTCCAACTCGGTCGGACATACGAAAGTGAAATCAGCCGGATAGAAAAATATGACCGACCATTTTCCTTTCAGCGTCTCGTCAGATACTTCAATGAAATCACCATTATGGTACGCAGTCGCTTTGAACGGTTTGATAGTAGTGTTAATCAGTGACATTGCCGTTTCCTTTTATAGTTGACACAGAATGATAAATTGTAAACGAAAGTTTAAGATGCTGCGTTCAATTAGTCCAGTTAAACGAATTAATATCATTTTTTCAGTTACGATTGATTCGGGCGGAAAACAGACTGGCGGATACGATCATGAGGCCGCCTGCCAGATCTCTGGAGGTCAGGTGTTCATTGGCGAGGAAATAGGCGGCTACGGCCGCGACAACCAACTCAAACAGCATGATCACGATGGCCTGATTGGCCGGTGTATAAGTCATTCCGTATTGCAGCAATATCCCCAGAAAAAAAACCAGTCCTCCTGTACCCAGCAGTATCAGCCAGTCATTGAGATACACCCCGGTAAAATCAGACATATTCCCTGTTGCCAGCGTTGCAGCAAATCCAGTCAGGGCAGTACCGGCCAGGACTGCGAGTAATTTCAGCGGGATATCATGTTGCTGATTCTTGCGAATCAGAACGTTGGTCAGGGCGAAGGCGAATCCACCGGATAAACCCATCCAGTCACCGTAGGAGGCGGGCAGAGGCAGTCCGCTTCCCGGTTGCCAGAGCAGGAGCAATGCACCAGTCAGTGATAACAGGATGATCGCATAGCCTTGCCTGCTCAACTGTTCCTGAAGCAGAATGCGTGCAAACAGAACGGTCCATAGCGGTGCCAGATAAAACAGGAGTAATACCCGCATTACTTCGCCATGAATGATCCCGAGCGTGTAGGCGATGCTGGTCCAGCCAGCACACAAACCAATCCAGAGCAGCGCGGGGGCCGTCGGGCTGAAAATTTTTTTGAACCGGATGTGCCTGTGGAACAGAATCAAGCCGACCAACAGCGCAATAGAATAGGTCAGCGCTGTCGATAATTCTCCGCCGATGCCGGCCTGTTCCAGTAACCGGTAGGGATACCAGGCTACTCCCCAGATTGCAGCACTCAGCAGCAGGCTGGTGACTGACAGTATTCTTTTTTGTTTGGTCAACATTACTTGTGCCCTTTATAATCAGCCTTTGATATTTTTGCCTTCCTAAAAGAGTATTTACCCCCCGCAAGCATTCCGCCTGTGGAACAATCTTGAGAAAGTATGAACCCTTCCCTGGAAAATCTTCAGTTATACCCGTTTCAAAAACTTGCCAGACTGTTCGAAGATCTGGTACCGGATGATATTTCCCTGCCCCCGATTGGCCTGCATATTGGTGAACCCCGGCATACCACTCCTGAATTCATCAGGCAGGAACTGATCAACAGTCTTGAGGGGCTGGCGCATTATCCCACAGTACACGGGACCAACTGGTTACGGACCAGTATCGCCACCTGGCTGGCGCAGCGTTATCAGCTGTCTGCCATCAATCCCGATACTGAAGTTATTCCGGTCAATGGCAGCCGGGAGGCATTATTTGCATTTGCCCAGGCGGTTGTCGATACACATACCGTTTCTCAGCCGGTGGTAGTCTGCCAGAATCCTTTTTACCAAATCTATGAAGGAGCGGCATTGCTGGCAGGGGCGACACCTCATTTTCTCAATCTGCTTCCGGAAAACGATTTTTCCGCAGATTGCATGCAGTTGTCGAATGCGATCTGGGCTCGTACCCAGTTGATATACATTTGCTCTCCCAATAATCCCACCGGCAGGGTATTGACTCTGGAGGAATGGCAGCATTTGTTCGCGCTGTCTGATCGCTATGGATTTGTGATCGCGGCGGATGAATGTTATTCAGAGATCTATTTTGATGAACAGGATCCGCCGCTGGGGGCGTTGGAGGCGGCGGAAAAACTGGGTCGCAGCGGATTTCCCCGTCTGGTGGTATTCAGCAGTCTGTCCAAGCGTTCCAACGTGCCGGGTATGCGTTCCGGTTTTGTCGCGGGTGATGCGACTATCCTCAAGAAATTTTTGTTGTACCGGACCTATCATGGCAGCGCCATGAATCCCGCAGTACAAGCGGCAAGCACCGTGGCGTGGAGTGATGAGCAGCATGTGGTTGAAAACCGGACGCTGTACCGGGAAAAATTTGCCAGTGCCATGCGTATACTGGGAGACAGCTTGCCTGTCAGTATGCCTGATGCCGGATTTTATCTGTGGTTGAGGACACCGGTCAGCGATATCGAATTCTCCAGACGGCTGTATCGAGAGGGAAACGTTACGGTGCTGCCCGGCAGTTATCTCGCCCGGGATGCGCATGGTATCAATCCGGGTGAGAATTTCGTCCGTATCGCATTGGTTGCACCCGTGGCAGAGTGTATGGAGGCGATGGAAAGAATCAGAAGTATCGCTGAGAAACGCTGATTTGATTATCTTTATTTAATTAGGAGTCACATGGAGCAATTGCAGGTTGTCATAGAAGATGCTTTTGAAAGACGCGCCGATATCACACCGCGGAATGTCGAAGCGAACCTCAAGGAATCAGTCGCGCAGGTCATTAATCTGCTCGATACCGGTAAATTGCGGGTTGCCGAAAAAATCGATGGGGAGTGGGTGGTTCATCAATGGATTAAAAAGGCGGTATTACTGTCTTTCCGGATGGAAGACAACAGTTTCATCAAAGGGGGATTCTCCAATTATTTCGATAAAATTCCTTCCAAATTTGCGGATTACAGTTCACGCGATTTTCGTGATGGCGGATTCCGGGTGGTTCCTCCGGCTGCCGTTCGCAAGGGATCATTCATTGCAGGCAACGTGGTGCTGATGCCGTCTTACGTAAATATAGGTGCGTACGTCGATGAAGGAACCATGGTCGATACCTGGGCAACTGTAGGCTCTTGTGCACAGATCGGCAGGAATGTCCATCTGTCCGGTGGAGTCGGCATCGGGGGAGTGCTGGAACCGGTGCAGGCCAGCCCCACTATCATCGAGGACAACTGTTTCATCGGTGCCCGTTCCGAAATTGTTGAAGGTGTGATCGTCGGTGAGAATTCCGTTATTTCGATGGGCGTATATATCGGTCAGAGTACCAGAATCTACAATCGGGAAACCGGAGAGGTCAGTTATGGCCGGGTGCCGCCGGGCTCGGTAGTGGTTCCCGGCAATCTGCCGGCCGAGAACGGGCGCTATAGTTTGTATTGTGCGGTGATCGTGAAACAGGTCGATGCCAAAACTCGCTCCAAGACCGGTATTAATGAATTATTGCGGGGAATCTGACCGGAAAATAGAACGAACGCTTTTTAATTATCTATGGTATAAAACAGCTGCGTGAATTCTGAACAGGATGAGTGTGGCCATGTCATTCGGTTTTTGTTGCCGTCCTGTGGGATTGCACGTGTTATCACTGAATATCACTGGATAGACGAGAAGCCAACCAAGTTCGAAGGAGAAAATATGATGAAAAAGATTCTGGTAAATATGATTGCAGTTTCTGCGGTGGCATGGTTTGCGAGTGCGCCGGTGCATGCAGAAGATGTCCGACATATTTCCGAAGCTCTGGAGCATGCCGGAAAAGCCCACGGACACGGTGAAGACGGCCATGCCGACGTATTGCTCAAGCACGCCAGGGAAAGTCTCGAACATGCCAAAGAGGCATCTAAGGCCCATGCTGACAGTAAAGAGCATGTGGATGAAGGCATCAAACATCTGCAAGATGCGATCAAACATGCTGAAATGGGCCACGCCGATGTTGCCACCAAACATCTGGATGACGCCATCAAGCATCTGCGTGAGTCTGCACATTGAGTGTTGTTCTCAAGATGAAAAGCACCTCTGATAATCTATTTATCAGGGGTGTTTCAGGTCAGTAGAGAAAAGCGGAAAATCCGCTTTTTTGTTAGGGTGTGTCAGATTTGGTTTTTATATTTCGGAAATAGCGGAAACAAACAGTACAGGTATTTCCGGTTCCGAAATGAACCGGACAAGAATCTGGAAACTGAAGTTGATGCTTATCAGCTTCCGGCTGCTCTGAATGAATAGCCTGTCGTTCACTGCTTTCGTTGCCAGCCCGGTAAATAAGATGGCTGCGCATCTGATTGCACATCTGGGCCACGGCCTCTCTGCGTGGTTTCTTGTTGCAGAGAATGATCCTGCCGTTTCGCCGTATCGTGGCAAGCAGTGTGCCAACCGCATATTTGCATGCGTTCTACCACGGTCTCCAGGATGAAGCCGCTCACATTTTCCATTTTGAAAATACTGGATAACGGAAACTACCATTCAGGGACCGTGTTGGGACAGTCGTTGAATGTTTCCCGCGCCACTATATCCAACGCGTTGCAAGGCCTGGATCGTTATGGGCTCCTCATCCACAAGATCCGCGGCCGCGGCTATCGCTGGCTGAATCCGATTCAATGGCTGGATCGTGACCAGGTGTACGATCATCTTGCGGAAATTGCGGATTCAGTACAGATAGAAATTGTGGATATCGTCGAATCTACTAATTCCTCGCTGCTGCAGCGTGCCATTGACCAAGGTGCTCCAGGCAACGGGGGGAAGCAGGTGCTGGCTGCCGAATTGCAGACACAGGGACGCGGACGCCGCGGACGTTCCTGGGCGTCAGGTCTGGGGGACAGTCTGACCTTTTCCGTGCTGTGGCCATCGCATTGTGCAGTTCATGCGCTTTCCGGATTGAGTCTGGCGGTGGGTGTTGCAATAGTGCGCGCACTGACATCACTCGGCATTCATGGCATTACTCTAAAATGGCCAAATGATATATTGTCCGGATTTCACAAGCTGGCTGGCGTACTGATCGAATTGCATGGAGATATGCTGAGTCCCGGCACTGTGGTTATTGGTATCGGGATCAATCTCAAGCTGTCCGGTGATACCAGAGCGCAAATTGATCAGGCTGTAACGGATATCGCAAGTGTAACAGGCCGAATGCCGGATCGGAACCGGCTACTGGCTGTTGTTCTGAAAGAACTGGTCAGGGTGCTGGATACGTTCGACCGGCAGGGTTTTGAGCCATTTCATGAAGAATGGACGCATTATGATGCTTATCAGAATAAAGCAGTGCGGGTTTGCTTTCCGGATGGTTCTATCGAATATGGGATTGCAGACGGGGTGGCGCCGGATGGGGCGCTGCAAATCAATACCCGTACGGGCATATTGCAATTGAGGAGCGGAGAAGTGAGCCTGCGCGGTGTGACATGAAACGGATGGGCGGTAGTATCAAGTCTTGGCCGTTTCATACTGTCCAGTCGGAGGATACGGAGTGAATGCCGCACCTTTTTTGCTGGCGATCGATTCGGGTAACAGCGCTATTAAGTGGGGGTTATATGACGGTTGCCAGTGGCTGGTAAAGGGAACGATATCGCAAAGCGAACGCATGACGCTGACAACAGCCTGGGCAGAGTTGCCGGTACCCGCATCAGTGATAATTTCCAATGTGGCAGGAGCACAGGTCGCCGAGGATTTGGCAACACTCGTGGCGCGATGGCGCATCCGGCCGGGATGGATCGCGGCCAGCACCAGCCAGTGCGGCGTGCGTAATTGTTATAACGATCCCGGGCAATTGGGGTGTGATCGCTGGGCGGCACTGATTGCCGCCTGGCATATGCTGCAGCAGAAGTGTCTGGTGGTCGATGTGGGTACCGCTATGACAATTGATGCGCTGACCGCTGCTGGTGAATTCCGAGGGGGAATCATCGTGCCTGGGCCGGCCTCTATGCAACGGGCGCTGGCTGGCCGCGCCGGAATGCTCCCGGTTCTGACTTCAGGCAGTTTCCAGAATTTTCCGGGCAATACTGAAAATGCCTTGTACAGTGGAATGATTCAGGCGCTGGCCGGAGCACTGGAGCGGATGCACAGCTTGCTTTCGAGATATCCGGACGACCCGGGATCTGCAGCTGTTATCATAAGCGGTGGGGGTGCGGCGCTGCTGGCTCCTCATATTTCTCTGCCTCATCGGATCATCGATAATCTGGTGCTGGAAGGGCTGGTCATCATCGCCAGAGCACTAAAGCATCCGGCTGCAACCGGAGGAAACGTCAGGACATGAATCAGATACACCCGCTTTTCAGACACGCTGAATTTCATACGACAATCGATCGGCTGCAGGATCTTCCCCGGACGGCAGGTATCGAAATTGCTTTTGCCGGACGCTCCAATGCCGGGAAATCAAGCGCCATCAATACCCTGGTCGGAAAAGGAAGATTTGCTTTCGTGAGCAAAACACCCGGCCGGACACAGCATATCAATTTTTTCCGGCTGGGAGAGGAGCGCTTCCTGGTCGATCTTCCAGGATACGGGTATGCCCGGGTACCCCTGACCGTTCGTCAACACTGGGCGCATTTGCTGAGCACCTATCTGCAAACCCGGCCGGCGTTGTACGGTATGATACTGATCATGGATATACGTCACCCGCTGACGAAACTTGATCTGCAGATGCTGGAATGGTTTGCACAGACGGAAAAGCCGGTTCATGTGCTGTTGACCAAGGCCGACAAGCTGAACCGGAGCAAGGTGCTGGCAACGCTGGGGGAGGTCCGGCATTTTCTGGCTGAAGGATATCCGCGTTGTACAGTACAAGTTTTTTCCAGCCTGACTTCTCAGGGCGCGGAAGAAGCTGCCCAGCTGATGCAGGGCTGGTTTGAGACAGCCAGTATCCAGATTCCGGATGCCGCTGGAAGATAAAAAGCGGGCAAAAAAAACCCCGGTTAAGGGGATTAAACCGGGGGAATCGCCTTGTTTGTAAGGCCTCGCCTCAGGGAGGGAAGGCGAGAGGCAGTCTGCATTAATGATGCCGGCTACCTGTCTATAAGATAACCCCTTATGAAGTTAGTTCCACAATAAATCAATTTTATTTTCCAGTAAATAAATATGACCCTTTTCTGTCAGTTTCCACAAAAAAGAATGCGCCGCAACCGCCGGGATGATTTTTCCCGTCGCCTGGTTCGGGAAAATCATTTGCGAACCGATGACCTGATCTACCCGGTATTTATACTGGACGGGAATAATCGCGAAGAACAGGTTGACTCGATGCCGGGAATCGCCCGGCAAAGTGTCGATTTACTTTTATTTCAGGCTGAAAAATGCCTGCGTTCAGGGATTCCCGCACTGGCAATTTTCCCGGTGATAGACTCCGCCCTGAAAAATCCAACGGCTGATGAAGCCTGTAACCCGGATGGCCTGGTGCCTCGCGCGGTGATGCAATTAAAAAAGCGCTTTCCTGAGCTGGGTATTATCACGGATATTGCACTTGACCCGTATACCAGTCATGGCCAGGACGGTCTGATCGATGAAAAGGGTTATGTGCTGAATGATGAAACCGTCAGCGTGCTGGAACGACAAGCATTGACTCATGCCCAGGCCGGTGTGGATATTGTGGCCCCTTCAGACATGATGGATGGCCGGGTGGCCGCTATTCGCGCGATACTGGACCGTAATCATTGTATCCATACGCGGATACTGGCCTATTCCGCCAAATATGCTTCCAGTTTTTACGGTCCGTTCCGGGACGCGGTGGGTTCAGCGGGAATGCTGGGAGCGGGCAATAAATATACCTACCAGATGGACCCGGCCAATTCGAACGAGGCCTTGTGGGAAGCGGAGCTGGATATACAGGAAGGGGCGGATATGATCATGGTCAAGCCAGGCCTGCCTTATCTTGATATCGTCAGAAGAGTCAAAGAAAAACTGGGCGTCCCGACATTTGTTTACCAGGTGAGCGGTGAATACGCCATGCTCAAGGCTGCTGCCCTGAACGGCTGGCTGGATGAAAAAGCCTGTGTTCTGGAGGCCCTGCTGGCGTGCAAACGTGCCGGAGCGGATGCGATACTGACTTATTTTGCCCCGCAGGTCGCCACCTGGCTGCAGGATTATTCCTGAAGCTGACACGTGGAGGGCGCCGAAAGGGCAGGGGGAAGATAGAGGATAGAGAACACGCAACAAGCGTAAATGTCGGGTCTGAAGGCCCGGCTTCCCCTTTTACGGCCCGGGATGAGTCCATTTCCGCAAAGCGACGTAAAAAACAGGAGTAAGGAATAAACCAAACAAGGTCACGCCGAGCATGCCGGCAAAAACAGTTATTCCGGTTGCGTAGCGTACTTCACTTCCTGCACCGGAGCTGAGCACAAGGGGAACGGAGCCTGCGATAAAGGCGATCGAGGTCATTATGATCGGCCGGAGCCGGAGCCGGCAGGCTTCCAGTGCAGCTTCGATGATATTCTTTCCTTGAATCTCCAGTTCCCGTGCAAATTCAACGATGAGGATGGCATTCTTGCATGCCAGGCCCATCAATACGACCAGTCCCACCTGAACGAAGATGTTGTTGTCACCGCCTGCGAGCCAGATGCCGAAAAGCGCGGCGCACATGCATACCGGCACGATCAGGATGACTGCCAGCGGTAATGTCCAGCTCTCGTAGAGGGCAGCCAGCACGAGAAAAACTAGCATGATCGATAACGGAAAGACGATGATCGCCGCATTGCCCTGCGTTACCTGCTGATAACTGAGGTCGGTCCATTCCAGCGTGATACCGCGGGGCAGTACCTCCGCCGCAATTTCCGACAGTTTGGCAATAACCTGTCCTGACGAGAGCACGCGAGGATCGGCATCCCCGATCACGTCGGCAGCGGGATAACCGTTGTAGCGGATGACCGGATCCGGACCAAAGGTATGCTGAATCGTTATCATCGATCCCAGTGGAACCATTTCTCCTTCAATATTGCGGGTGTATAAATTACCGATGTCTTCAGTCTTCTGGCGAAAGGCGGAATCTGCCTGAGCCATCACCCGGTAGACCCGGCCAAATAAATTGAAATCATTGATATAGATCGAGCCAAGATAGATCTGCAGGGTACTGAAGAGATCTGTCAAAAATACTCCCTGAGCAATAGCTTTGACCCGATCCACCTTGACTTCGAGTTGCGGGATGTTGGCCTGGTAGGAACTGACAGGGAAGGTCATGCCCGGCGTTTGCGCAATCGCGTTCTGGAATCTGGTGGTTGCGCTTTGCAGAGCACCGTATCCCAAACCACCACGATCGACCAGATAGAGCGAATAGCCCGACCCGTTACCCAGCCCTTGAATAGGGGGAGGCAATAATGCATACGCCTGCCCATCCTTTACCTCTGCCAGCCTGGTATTCAGTTCAGCCGTGATAGATTCTGCAGAACGCTGGCGTTGATCGAAAGGCTTGAGGATAATGTAGGACGTGGCCTGATTAGGAGTGTTAACGGATTGCAGGGCATTCATTCCCACGTAGCTTTCGGTCATCTCCACGCCTTCGATCGTGCTGGCAATGTTGTTCAGTTGGCGGGTGACAGCGTCTGTGCGGGCAAGCGAAGCACCCTCCGGCAATTTGGCGCCCGCGAAGAGGTAGAGCTTGTCCTGGTTTGGAATGAAGCCGGTCGGGACGATATGAAACAGCAAGGTCGTCGCCAGCAGCAATCCCGCATAAACGATAAACACGATGCCACGGCGGCCCAGCGTCCGGCCTACCGTCTTCTGATATCCCCGCGAGCTGCGGAGAAACAGCCGGTTGAACGGACGGAACAGCCATCCCAGCATGCGTTCGAGTAGTCGGGTGAGTCTGTCTTTCGGCGCATCATGCCTTTTGAGCAATTTTGCCGCCAGTGCCGGCGATAAGGTAAGCGAATTGATCGCGGAAATGACAGTGGAGATCGCGATGGTGACGGCAAACTGCTTGTAGAATTCCCCGGTGACTCCCGTCAGGAATGCCATGGGTACGAACACCGCACACAGCACGAGCGCGATGGCAATGATCGGACCGGAAACTTCTTTCATGGCCTGATGAGCCGCTGTGAGAGGGTCAAGGCCCTCCTCGATGTTGCGCTCAACGTTTTCGACGACAACAATCGCATCATCAACGACGATTCCGACTGCCAGAACCAGTCCGAACAGCGTTAGCGTATTGATGGAGTATCCCAGCAGATAGAGCCAGGCAAATGTTCCGACAATCGAGACGGGCACCGCGAGCAGCGGGATAATGGATGCGCGCCAGGTTTGCAGAAAAAGAATCACCACCAGCACGACCAGGAAGACCGCTTCGATCAGGGTCTGACCTACTGCCCGGATGGATTCCCGGACGAATACGGTAGGGTCCCACACTATCCGGTACGCCACGCCCGGAGGGAAATTTTCTGAAAGTTCTTCAAACCTGGCATAAACTGCCTTGGCTACCGCCAGCGAGTTCGCATTGGGAGTGAGAAAAATACCCGCGCTGGCGCTGTTATCTTCATTGATCATGGCGTGCAGTGTGTAATCACTGGAGCCGAGCTCGACGCGTCCTACATCTGATAAGCGGACCAATTGGCCATCGTCGGCGCTTTTCAGGATGATATCGCCGAATTCCTGTTCGCTGCGCAGCCGCCCCCGCACATTGATCGGAATGAGGAAATCTGAACTTTCAGGAGAGGGCTCAGCCCCCAGCTGGCCCGCAGAGACCTGAACGTTCTGCTCACGCACGGCATTGACGACATCAGTGGCTGTAATGCCGCGTATGGCAAGTTCATGTGGATTCAGCCACAGACGCATCGCATAATCGCCTTCCCCGTACAGTCCGACGTTGCCCACTCCCGGCAGGCGTGAAAGCTGATCCTTGATATTCAAGGTCAGATAGTTGCGCAGATAGATGCCATCGTAACGATTGTCGGGTGAAAACAGGCTCACAAACATGAGCGGAGTGGGAGACTGCTTCTGGGTGGTCACACCGTACTGACGCACGTCAGCAGGCAGGCGGGACAAGGCCTGGGCAACACGGTTCTGGACACGGACCGCTGCGATATCAGGATCGATGCCAGGCAGGAAAGTAACCGTCACCTGCAGGCTGCCATCAGAGCCTGCAACGGATTTCATATACATAATGCCTTCAACCGCATTGATCGCTTCTTCCAGTGGAACAGCAATAGAATCCGCGATTTCTTTGGGGTTGGCGCCATGGTACATGGCACGCACTACCACGCTGGGTGGCACTACTTCCGGATATTCACCTGCAGGCAGGAGGGGGATGGCAATCAGTCCAACGGCGAAAATAATGATCGACAGAACAATGGCAAATATAGGGCGGTCGATGAAAAACCGAGAGAAATCCATGACCGTTTTATTCTGTGGCGTTTACAGGTATTACGGAGGGAAGGGTCGTGTGCGCTTCCATACTGACATACTGCGGTGTGACGGCCATCCCCTCCTGATAGATTTTTTGCGTGCCCATGATGATGACCCTATCTGCGGGCTCAAGGCCGGACTGCACGATGCGCAGGTTATCGATTTGACGGCCCAGTACAATGTCTTTACGGAACGCTTTATTATCCTCGCTCAACACGTAGACATACTTGCGGTCCTGATCGGTCAGAATGGCTTTCTCGTCGATCAGCAGTGCCGGCAGTTCACCGCTGCCTTGCAACTGCACCCGGGCGTGAAGACCGGGTGTCAGCGAGCGGTCGGTATTTTCAACCACGGCGCGGACACGAATTGTGCCGGTTGCAGGATTGAGTTGATTGTCGAAAAAATCTACTGTGCCGTGATGCAAAAAGTTTTCCTCATGGGCCAGCCGGATGCGGACCGGATAAACCTTACTCTCCTGATCATTATTACGAACGAATTCCTGGTAGCGCAGGAAACTGTGCTCGTCACAGTCGAAATATACGTATATTGGATCCTGCGAGACCAGTGTTGTCAGTATTGACTCATCGGCCTGAGCAAGATTGCCTGTGGTCAGGTGGGCTCGACCCGTACGGCCCGCAATCGGTGCTCGCACCTCAGTGAAGCTGAGATTGAGTTTGGCCGTGGCCACAGCGGCTTCTGCTGCACGCACATCGGCCGCTGTCTGATTCAAAGCTGTTTGTCTGCTGTCGAATTCTTCACGTGACATGGCATGTGCTGCGAATAATGCCTGCGCGTGTTCAGTCTTGCTTCGGGCAAGCTTCAGCGCCGCGCGTGCATGTTCGAGCTGTGCCTGTGCATTGTGAAGTACATTGCGATACGGACGGGGATCAATGACAAAAAGGAGATCGCCCGGGTTGACCTCGCTGCCCTCTTTATAGGCAACCCGATTGATATAACCGCTGACACGAGCACGCAACTCTACCGTTGGCACCGCACGGACACGGCCATTGAATTCATCCCATGCCTGTACAGAACGCGACAGCACATTTGCAACTGTCACATCGGGCGGTGGGGGCTCGGTCGATGTATCGGACTCAGTGCTACATCCGACGATAAATGCGCACACAACAGCGAAAATGAAGAAGGCGCATGCCCGGCGTATGGCGAAGCTGTTCATATCAAATTATGAAAATTATCAGAAAATTGCGACAAAATACTTTAATTTCCCTCTGTATTCCAACGCTGCAATTATCCAATATACCCTGATCAGCTCGGATCCAGGCAAACAGGCTGCTTGCAGAAGCCCGCAAAATTATCCCCTGCAGCACTGCACAGAACTGTGGATAACTGCAATAAGTCATCAATTTGTAACCATTAACAGGAGTGCTTATTATTTAAGCAGCAGGCACTGTTCTCACTCCGGACCAGCTGAAATAATGTAGGCTGGCCCGATAATTAGCCCTGAACAATCTGGTGGTTATGCTCGGATCAATCGGGATTGACGCAGAAAATACCTTCGGCAAGCTCAAGAGCCGGCGAGGTCAACAGGATTCATATGTTTCATGGTTCTGCCTGGATGCTTCTGTCTCAATCTCTGGCACCGGTGCTCATGCGTCTCGTCTCTCTGGCCAGCTTCAGGAATGAATAGCATGACATCCAGCGCATCTGAACATCAGACCAGGCGTGTACCCCTCAGTATGGAGCAGCCAGGTAAAAAAGATGTACGGTCACTGTCCAATCAATCTAAATCCATCAGTTTTTTATACTTCTCATCAGCCTGGTCTTTCCGGATACACTGAGCATAGAAATCCACCATATCATTTTCGAATTCAATATAAACTTCATAACCATCGGCGTTACTCAGTCTGCGCATAATCACCTTATGGTCAAGGGCGGTATGCTCCGAGATCAGTTCCCCCTTAAAATCTCCACCCTCTATTTCAGATTTAGGTTTCATTATAGTTTCCTTGTTTGAAGTCAAGCGGTAGCGGGAAATATAAATTCCGCCCCAGGCTGTCGTGCGGTTTTGTCCGCGGATTTGCCGTAGAGTATCTCTAAAGATGGCAGGATAAAGTCAATATAGCTGCCCTCTTCCAGCCGCGGCGCCTCCGAAACAATTGCCGGGCAGTGTGTTTCGGAAAATCTCGATAGTTGTTTTATTACGGTTTTTATAGTACCTGAAATAAAGTATGCGTAATCAGAAAGCCGCCATTAAGCAGTTACCGTGCGCTGCCATACAGACAACGCCATGCTTGATCTCTAAAATCTTTACTGCATTTCGTAATTTCCGACAATTAACAGGAGATATTTCATGAAGACAAAGTTACTTCTATCGATTGCTTTACCTGTCGCAATGGCGTGGGCAGGACCGGTTTTTGCAGGCAGCGATGATGTAAAAGTTCAATGGGCGGACGTGCCGGCTGCGGTTCAGAAAACAATCACTGATCACGCAGAGGATGGCAAAGTCGAAAAAATAGAAAAGGAAACCAAAACGAAAGATGGCCAAAAGGTTGTTATTTATGAGGCTGATGTGAGGACGCCTGATGGCAAGAAGATTGAGATTGAAGTGCGGGAAGACGGTAAGCTTCTGGAATTTGAATACGATTGATTAAATCGTTTTGGGTCATTTCTCGGTGCCAGATCATCGCACGGGATAGGATTTATCCCTCTTATGAGTTTGAACCGGGAGGAAGAGTAAGTGCTTA
>JBIQJX010000050.1:8519-15013 GCA_044507105.1 Nitrosomonas sp. | reverse complement strand
GTTATTATCTTGTTGCCGGGAATCAGCGGCAGAAGAGGGGAGAGGGGGTGTCTTGGAATCTTCGGACATGCTATCTTTTCCGGCTCCATGGACCGGCGGATCCTTCTCCAATATGGCCGCAGGCCGGATATCTGCAGATTTATGTATTTCATTCATTTCCTTACGGACCGAACCTTCGAATGAGTTGACAGTTTCGTGTACGGAATCTCTGAGCTTCCTGAAACTATCCAGCTCCATTTCTTCATGCAGGTCATGCTTGACGCGCTCAACATAACGCCGTGCACGTCCCAGAAAATATCCCACTGTGCGTGCAACTGCAGGTAATCGCTCCGGCCCTATTACAACTAGAGCTACAATACCGATGACTATGAGCTCGGCAAAGCTGATATCAAACATTTTTCATGTTCGCGTAGCGTTATTAACTGATCCCCCGAATCAATCAATTCAGGATAATTTATTCTGATCATTGCTGACGATTCTGTCATTCATCGCGCCTGAGATAGGCCGGATCACGTCTTGGACCGATCTTTTTCTTCGACTTCATTTTTGATTGAATGGCTGGTAATCTGCTGCGAGTGAGGTGGTGGCGCACTCTCTTCTTCAGCACCTTTCATACCTTCTTTAAATCCTTTGATCGCGCCTCCGAGATCACTGCCAAGATTGCGCAGCTTTTTTGTGCCAAACACCAAAACAACGATTGCCAAAACGACCAGCCAGTGCCAGATACTAAAAGTTCCCATCATTTGCTCCTTCTAAGGCCTAGTCATAACGAATCATAGCGGGCAGGCGATCTTTTCCCCCGATAATATGAATATGGAGGTGAAAGACTTCCTGTCCTCCCACCTGTCCCGTGTTAATAATGGTCCGGAACCCATCCGTGCACCCTTGAGCCGCCGCCAACCGAGGCGCCAGCCATATCATTTTCCCGAGTAATTGCTGATGTACAGTGTCGATTTCATTCAATGATTCGATATGTTGTTTCGGTATCAGCAGGAGATGTACCGGTGCCACGGGATGAATATCCAGAAAAACCACCGTGTCTTCATCCTCATGGATTTTAGTGGCAGGGATTTCTCCGTGTACGATTTTGCAGAATATGCAGTCTTCCATAATTATCCAGTTTCAGTTTGTCGGGGGACGTGACTGCTTCTCTTCAATGCCTGACATCCCTTCTCTACGTTCCAGTTCCGACAGTATATCGTCAGGTGATATATTATGCAGGGCCAGCATGATCAGACAATGAAACCATAAATCGGCGGTTTCATGGATTATCTGTTTCCTGTCATTGTCTTTGGAAGCCATAATGATTTCAGCAGCTTCCTCGGCAATTTTTTTCAGAATTTTATCCTGCCCGCCGCCCAATAATTTTGCGACGTATGAAATAGAAGGATCGCCATTCCGGCGTATTTCGATTGTCTGTGCCAGGCGATACAATATAGTTGCGGATGTCATTTGCCGTAAATTTGTGCCGGGTCTTTGATGACAGGCTCTGCCACTACCCATTGGTTATTTGTCAATTGATTGAAGAAACAGCTTTGTCTTCCTGTATGGCAGGCTATTCCGCCCATTTGTTCCACGCTAAGAAGAAGAACATCTTCATCACAATCGAGATAGAGCGCTCTGATTTTCTGTATATGGCCGGATTCTTCACCTTTGTGCCACAGTTTTTTTCTGGAGCGTGACCAGTAAACTGCCTCGCCTGTCTCTACAGAACGTTTCAACGCTTCACGATTCATCCAGGCGACCATCAGCACTCTGCCGCTGCTTTCTTCCTGTACAACAACAGGAATTAAACCATTTGCCGGCCAGTTTACTTTGCCAAGCCAGTCGTCCGTCATTCATTTCTCCTTCTTGTTTGTATTTTCTGGCTTGGGTAAGCTTATCATTCCGAAAAATGTTCTCAAAACTGCGGTCAGAGACTGTCCGAAAAATAGTCATAGCCTCTGATTTTCTGTCATGGTACAGAAAAATGATTACATCTTATTGTTACAAGCGTACTTCTATATCATGCAATGACAAATAGCGTTTAGCGTCCGGGATAGTGTATTCCCCATAGTGAAAAATACTTGCAGCCAGTACTGCATCAGCATGGCCCTCCAGGATTCCTTGGACCAGATGATCCAGATTGCCGACGCCTCCACTTGCAATAACGGGGAGATTTACCGAGTCGGAGATGGTGCGCGTCAGCGAGAGATCAAATCCTGAGCGGGTGCCGTCACGATCCATACTGGTCAGCAGAATTTCTCCAGCACCTAGAAACTGCATTTTTTTTGCCCACTCGACGGCATCGATTCCTGTCGGTTTACGCCCGCCATGCGTAAATATTTCCCATTGGGGTGAATCATTATCGCCAGTTGCTTTCTGCCGGGCGTCAATGGCAATCACGATGCACTGAGATCCATAATGGTCAGCGGATTCTTTGACCAGCGCCGGGTTTAGTACGGCAGATGTATTGATACTGACTTTGTCAGCACCCGCGTTCAAGAGCCGGCGTACATCTTCGGTTCTGCGGACTCCACCACCTACTGTCAGGGGAATAAAAACCTGGGCGGCGACTTTTTCTACGATATGCAGGATCAGATCACGATTATCTGAACTGGCAGTAATATCAAGAAAAATGAGTTCATCAGCCCCTTGTTCATTATAACTTCGAGCAATTTCAACAGGATCTCCTGCATCCCGCAATGAGACAAAATTTACTCCTTTGACAACACGCCCGTCTTTGATGTCGAGACAGGGGATAATACGTTTGGCTAATCCCATCGGTCAGAGTCTATCAGGAAATATGATTAAGCAGGGAGAACAGGTGAGGAGAGAAAACCGCGCAAATAAGAATAGCAACGAGGACAAAGCGAGGCGTAATATATTTTTATGACCGGGGCTATGTGTAACGGTCATGCAGGTGTGCTTAATTGATCCACCAGTGCCTGCGCTTCTTTAAAATCAAGAGAGCCCTGGTAGATCGCGCGGCCGGTTATGACGCCCGTAATGCCTTCAGACTGGACTTCGCACAATTTTCTGATGTCATCCAGATTGGTGACTCCGCCACTTGCTATGACAGGAACAGTCAGCGCCTGTGCCAGTTCCACAGTTGCTTCGATATTAAGGCCGTTGAGCATGCCATCGCGACCGATATCAGTGTGAATGATAGCTTCCACACCATAATCCTGAAATTTTCTGGCCAGATCTATTACATCGTGGCCGGTAACCTTGGACCAGCCATCGACTGCAACTTTTCCGCCCCTGGCATCGAGTCCGACCATAATCTGGCCGGGAAATGCATAACAGGCATCATGCAGAAATCCGGGTATCTTGACGGCAGCCGTGCCAATGATGATATAGCTGATACCGTTGTCCAGATAATATTCTATGGTTTCTAAATCACGAATTCCTCCACCGAGCTGGATCGGAATCTTCCCGTCGACAGCTTCGACAATCCTGCGGATTGCGGTTCCATTTTTTGGCTTTCCGGCAAAAGCACCATTGAGATCAACCAGGTGGAGCTGGCGAGCTCCGTTATTCAGCCAGTGGAGAGCGATTACCTCCGGATTTTCCGAAAAGACCGTGGCATCTTCCATGATGCCCTGTTTCAGACGGACACAATGCCCATCTTTCAAATCTATAGCAGGAATAATCAGCATATACAGTTATTAGAATGATGATCAGGCTTGAAAATAAGAAAGAAAATGCAGGATATCGAGGTGAGAAATACTGCAGACAATTTATTACGGCATCCATTTCGAGAAATTGCTCAGTAACGTCAATCCTGCAGAATGACTTTTCTCCGGGTGAAACTGGACAGCAAAAATATTGTGACTGGCTACAGCGCAGGTAAATGGGACCGGATAACAGGTGGAGCCTGTCACGATTTCGGGTTTATTTGCGACTGTGAAGTAGCTGTGAACAAAGTAAAATCGTGCATTGTCGGCGATGCCGTTCCATAAGGGATGGTTGGTGGTCTGGTGTACCTGATTCCAGCCCATATGAGGTATCTTAAATTTCCAGCTGGCACCCTCTGCAATATTACCTGATTCCAGCTTTTTTACGGTGCCAGGCAGAATACCCAGTGCTCGAGTATTACCTTCTTCACTTTTCTCAAACAGCATCTGTAAACCGAGGCAAATACCGAGAAAAGGTTTGTTGTTTGCGGCATCCAGCACGGCTTCCCGTAAACCATAATCAGCCAGGGCTTGCATACAGTGCGGCATCGCGCCTTGGCCGGGAACAACGACACGAGATGCTGCCCGAATAGTGGCTGGATCACTGGTCACAGTGACAGCAGCAGACGAGTCGACATATTCCAGCGCTTTAGAAACTGATCGCAGGTTACCCATCCCGTAGTCTACAACGGCAATCGTGTTCATGTTCGGGAAATCAGAGTATTCGGAATGTTTCTGCCTACAGTACGCCCTTAGTAGAGGGAATAAGATCTGCGCAGCGAGGATCTGGTGTTGCCGCCATCCGTAAAGCGCGGCCAAATGCTTTAAAGATAGTTTCCGCCTGATGATGTGCATTCATGCCTGCAAGATTATCGATATGCAGCGTCACCATGGCGTGATTAACGAAGCCTTGAAAAAATTCATATACCAGATCGACATCAAAAGTACCGATTACAGCACGTGAAAATGTGACGTTGAATTGTAAGCCGGGTCTTCCTGATAAATCAATGACAACTCTCGACAACGCTTCATCAAGAGGCACATACGCGTGTCCGTAACGGAATATACCTCTTTTGTCACCAATGGCACGACTCAAAGCCTGTCCCAGTGTGATACCGATATCTTCCACGGTATGATGTGCATCGATATGCAAATCTCCCTTTGCGGCAATGTTTAGGTCCAGCATGCCATGACGGGCAATCTGATCCAGCATATGATCAAGAAAAGGCACTCCACTGTCCAGTTCCGCTTTTCCCTGACCATCCAGATTGATCTCTAATGTAATCTGGGTTTCCTGTGTATTACGGCTAACGTGGGCTTTACGCATGAATGTTTAGGGTGAAATCAGGTATTTTGCTCATTCTTTCAAGTGATTCTCAGCGATCAGATCGTAGAGTGTTTTACAGAAATACTCATTTTCATCGGGGGTACCTACCGTTACACGAAGGCAATTCTTTAATAAGGGATGACTGTTGTCAAGATTCTTTATCAGAATTCCGTGTTGTTTAAGCCGCTCGAAAATCTCGTTAGCGTTACTGATGCGGAACAAAACAAAATTGGCATCAGAGGGAAATACTTCGATTCCTTTCAGATTTTCAAGATGAGCAATCAGTTTTGTGCGTGTTTCTCTAATCAAATTTGCCTGTTGTTGCAGTATTTCATAATGCTGCATAATTCTCGCCGCGATGAGCTGGGTAATTACGTTGACATTGTAGGGCAGACGCAGTTTCTCCAGATTAGATAACCATTCCTGTCTGCCGGCGAGGAATCCAAGCCTGAGGCCGGCCAGCCCCAGTTTAGAGAGTGTTCGCATGACCAGCAGGTTAGGATAATCGGCAAGTTTTTCCATAAAGCTTTTGCCTGCAAAGGGATGATAGGCTTCATCTATCACGACCAAAGCAGAGGATGTCCGTATGATCCTGTGCAGAGCTTCGATGTCGAACAGATTACCGCTCGGGTTATTAGGGTAAGCCAGAAATATGATAGCGGGACGGTGATGAGAAATTGCAGCGAGTACTGCATCGAGATCCAGCGAAAAATCCGGTTTCAATGGAATTCCCACGTATTCTATATTTGTGAACGCGGCAATCATTTTGAACATGGCAAAACCGGGTTCGACAGTCAGTAATTTTGCTCCCGGCTTTGCCACTGCCAGCATGATGATCTGAATGATTTCGTCAGAACCGTTTCCCAGCATGATATCCATTCCGGTCGGAACGGATAATGTCGTCCGGAGAATATCCTTGAGCGTTTCTGCATGAGGATCGGGATAGCGGTTGATGCAGGCGTCGGCTGTGATCCGGGAAATTTCTTCGCATAAAAATGGGGGCAGTCTGTAGGGATTTTCCATTGCATCAAGCTTAATCATGTCCTTTGCCGGAGGAACATGATAGGCTGAAAGTGCAAGGATTTCCGGGCGAATGATCTGATCAGGCGACGATGGGAGCATTTTTCAGAAGAAAGTGAAATTTATCGGGAAACACTGAATTCACGTGGAGCTGTCGCTGTCGTCGTCTGAATTATTTTTTCCGTTCAGATAGAAGAATATTGCGCTGATAACTCCTACCGGGAAGATGACATAATAACCCAGTGCATACATAGTGCCATCGTCATGGCCGGAAGGTGGAGTACTGCTGATGATTCTGTAGCCATGCAGAGTTGCTACCAGAAATACACCCGTCAGGCCTGTCCAGCGGTGATTGAGCAATTTACGATTTGTCAGGGTATTAAGTCCGTAGGCAGAAAAATGGCCGAAAAAATAGATGAAAGTATAGAAAATCAGCGCGCCCACAGGGTAAATCCATCTAATCCGTATAGAATCATCAGTTTCTGAGA
>JBIQJX010000050.1:0-8419 GCA_044507105.1 Nitrosomonas sp. | reverse complement strand
CACAGGATTAATTTATAATCAAATTTGCCCGTAAATCATGGAGAAATAAGCTGATGATCAGAGTATTGCTTGCAAATCCGAGGGGATTTTGTGCCGGGGTCGACCGGGCTATCGAAATCGTCGAGCGTGCATTGGCAATGTATGGCGCGCCGATTTATGTGCGACATGAAGTTGTACATAATCGTTTCGTAGTCGAGGATCTGGAGAAAAAAGGGGCAGTGTTCGTCGAAAATCTGGAGGAAGTGCCGGAAGGAAGTATGCTCATTTTTAGTGCGCATGGTGTTTCCCACGCGGTAAGAAGAGAAGCTGCTGTTCGCAAGTTGCAGATATTTGATGCTACGTGTCCGCTTGTTACCAAGGTGCACGTCGAAGTTGCGAAGATGGATAGAGAAGGCAAGGAAGTAATCATGATCGGCCATCAGGGCCATCCGGAGGTCGAAGGTACCATGGGGCAGATCGAAAAAAGCGAAGGTACGATGTATTTGGTGGAAACAGAGGCAGATGTCGTTAAATTAAAAGTCAGAGATGAAAATAATCTGGCGTATGTCACTCAGACGACTTTGTCTGTTGATGACGCCGCACGCGTGATTGATGCTTTAAAACAACGCTTTCCAAATATTGTCGGGCCCAAGAAAGACGATATCTGCTATGCCACTCAGAATCGCCAGGATGCAGTCAAAAAAATGGTCAAACAGTGCGATCTGGTAATTGTGGTGGGATCGCCAAACAGCTCGAATTCGAATCGTCTTTGTGAGGTGGCGAGAAATAATAATGTCGAAGCATATATGGTCGACCAGGCGGAGCAGCTGCAGGAAAGCTGGCTGATTGGAAAACGCTGCATTGGTATCACTGCAGGTGCCTCAGCTCCCGAAATACTGGTTCAACAGGTACTGGAGCGACTTGAACAGATCGCAGCAGGGCAAACGAAGCAGAATGTGCGAGTGGAGGAACTGGATGGAGTCCTTGAGTCCGTGACATTCCCATTGCCGAAAGCTGAGCCTGTCGGGCAATATCGATAAAGATTTGTAGCGAAAGGATGAAAGGACATTAGCCAAATATATTCCTCCCTTGATAATAAGGGGTGACATCGAAAGGTTGTGCCCGATTCAGAATCTCGTTCACGAGTATTTCGGCGCTAGCGGGCGCCATTGTCATGCCATAACGAAAATGCCCGCTGTTAAGGTAAAGGTTTTTCAGAAACGGGTGTAGCCCGATTACCGGTATGTTATCAGGTGTGGCCGGGCGCAGGCCGGACCAATGCTTAAGTAAGGGCATGGTGTCCACTCCTGGTAACAGATTCGTTGCCCAGTTGATCAGCCTATCCCTTGCGCTCTGAGTAGTGCGCTTGTCAAACCCTGCATCTTCGGTTGTGCTGCCGATCAGGAGATGGCCATCCAGACGAGGGATAAGATAAAGGTCTTGTTGCAGTACAACCGATTGAAGCGGAATCACTGGAAATTTATATAAGAGCATCTGCCCGCGTATCGGTCGGATTTCAAGATTCAATCCGTGCTCCCCGAGAACCTGCCGGCTCCATGCGCCGGTTGCCAGGATATATTGGGCGGCTGAGAACTTTCCGCAAGAGGTCTGGAGAGTATCGATTTTCTGATTGGTTATGTTCAGTTTTTGAACTTCGCAGTACTCGATAATATTTCCCTTGAGCTGTTTGACTCTCTTGTATAACGCTTGCAACAGATACGGGTTGCGCACCTGTGCAACTGAGGGGAGAAACAATGCCTGGTCAGCCGGCCGGCTAATATAGCCTGTAATCCCGGCAGATCCGGCCCCGGCCGAGTATGAAAATAGCTGTCGTTTCAACGATACCGTGTGGGAAGAGCACCATCTGGTAGCGGCCTCCAGATCATAAGGCGGAAGAACAAGAAGCCCACATAACTGATATTCGGGGTCAATTCCGGTGGTAGTGTGGAGTGTCGCGACCCATTCCGGATAGCGTGACATACTGTACGTAGCCAGGCGCGTAACAGTGTCCGGATAGTTCCATGGAGGTAAAGGAGATAAAATACCTCCTCCTGCCCAAGATGCTTCATATCCCGCTTTTCGGCGTTCCAGAAGTGTAACTGAGGCACCTTCTTCAAGCAGTCGGATCGCAGTGGACAAACCGATTATGCCGCTCCCAATCACTATACAGTCACATTCCATACTAGCTCCCGGATATTGTCTCTATGATCAGCATGGTATAGGCTGCACGCTATCTCCCCAATCAATCAAAATGAAGCATTTTTCATTAACTTCGGAGAAAATGCACAAAAAACTGTACAACGTTACGAGGACAGGCCATAATCCACACATGCAAACGGATAACGATGATGGCTGTAAAAATCCTGGTTGTTCATGGTCCTAACCTGAATCTGCTGGGCAGACGGGAACCGGCACTCTATGGCCGAACGACACTGGAGGATATTAACAGGAATCTGACCGGTATAGCACGGGCTGCTGCTGTGGAATTAGACACATTTCAGAGTAATGCTGAACATGAATTGATTGACCGTATACAGGGAGCCATGTGCGACGGGACTGATTTCATCATCATTAATCCTGCAGCTTTGACACATACTAGTATTGCGTTGCGTGATGCTTTGGCTGCTACGGAACTGCCTTTTGTAGAAGTTCACCTTTCCAATATCTATACACGCGAGATTTTTCGTCGTACATCTTATTTTTCGGATATCGCAGTTGGAGTCATCAGTGGTCTGGGTGCGACAGGATACGAGCTTGCCTTGCAATTTGCCCTGACAGGGAAATAGTTCGAACAGAATTTTTATCGTTGGAATATATATTTGTGCAGAGCGGGATACACCGTTTTTACCTGATGATCAAAATAAATGATTAAACAGGTCTTATTGATTGACTCAACAATTTTACGAGCTGTTTTCCGGCTGTAATCAGAGAATGGAAAATTTCAAATTCTGAACAGCGGTGCAGGGTATATAAACGGGATTTTCCCGGGAGGAAAGCATGGATTTGAGAAAGCTTAAAAAACTGATTGAACTTGTTGAAGAATACAATATTACAGAACTGGAAATCACTGAGGGCGAGGAAAAAGTCCGTATCAGCAAATCTACCACCCTGACCCAGTCGACCGCTACGGTTACGCCACAATACTATTCTTCTGCTCCGGCAGGTTCGGCCGTCTCTTCCCCAGATGAAACTGATGCTTCTGATGAACCCGGCCTGCCGGAAGGGCATATAGTGAAATCTCCAATGGTAGGCACTTTTTATCGATCCTCTGCACCCGGAGCAAAACCTTTTATCGAAATCGGACAACTCGTCAAAACGGGGGATACCCTGTGTATCATCGAAGCAATGAAACTACTCAACGAGATTGAAGCTGATCGGGATGGCAGAATCAAGGCCATTCTGCCCGAAAACGGCCAGCCAGTCGAATATGGGGAGCCGTTATTTATTATTGAGTAACGGTTTTTAAAAATTATTTTTCTGACTTCTCCAGTAACCCTTCAGACCAGGTTCCCAGCATTTACCTCATAATATGTTTGAAAAAATATTGATTGCGAATCGCGGTGAGATCGCGTTGCGCATCCAGCGGGCATGTCGAGCCATGGGTATCAAAACTGTGGCAGTTTATTCCGAAGCGGACGCTGAGGCCAAATATGTCAAGTTGGCTGATGAATCGGTATGTATTGGCCCGGCGGCTTCCGCCCAGAGCTATTTAAATGTTCCAGCCATTATCAGCGCGGCAGAGGTCACCGATGCGGAAGCGATTCATCCGGGCTACGGATTTCTGTCTGAGAATGCAGATTTTGCTGAGAGAGTGGAAAAAAGTGGTTTCTTCTTTATCGGTCCCCGGCCGGAAACGATTCGCCTGATGGGCGATAAAGTGAGCGCCAAGCATGCGATGCGGCAGGCGGGGGTTCCCTGTGTACCGGGTTCGAACGGCGCTTTACCGGATTCTCTGGATGAGGTGAGAAATATCGTCAGAGAGATTGGTTACCCGGTCATTATAAAAGCAGCCGGAGGAGGCGGGGGGCGTGGTATGCGTGTCGTACATACTGAAGCCGCACTTTCAAATGCGGTAATTACAACACGTAACGAAGCACAGACAGCATTTGGCAATCCGATGGTGTACGCGGAGAAATATCTGGAAAATCCCCGTCATATCGAATTCCAGGTGCTTGCCGACGAATACGGTAATATTGTCCACCTTGGCGAGCGCGATTGTTCTATGCAGCGCCGTCACCAGAAAATCATTGAGGAAGCACCGGCACGGGGTATTCCGCCACGATTGCGTGACAAAATTGGTGAGCGATGTGTCGAAGCCTGCAGTCGTATCAATTACCGGGGAGTGGGGACTTTTGAGTTTCTTTACGAGAACAATGAATTTTATTTCATCGAGATGAATACCCGACTACAGGTCGAACACCCGGTCACAGAGGCTGTTACGGGGATAGATCTGGTACAGGCACAGATTCGTGTGGCAGCGGGAGAAAAGCTGTCGTTACGGCAAAAGGACATTGTCATCAAGGGGCACGCTATCGAATGTCGTATCAACGCGGAAGATCCTTACAAACTGATACCTTCAGCAGGACGCATTCTTCAATATCATGCGCCGGGTGGTCCAGGTATACGGGTCGATTCACACGTTTATCATAATTACCGGGTTCCGCCTTATTATGATTCCATGATCGCTAAAATTATTGCCTGCGGCGATGATCGTGACCTTGCCATTGCCCGTATGCGTATCGCACTGTCGGAAATGATCGTGGAGGGAATAAAAACCAATATTCCATTACATCTTGATCTGCTATCAGACAGCAATTTTCTGTCCGATTCAATTTCTATTCATTATCTCGAAAATAAGCTTTCGCTATACAACAAAAAAAATACCGGGTGAAATACTGAAGAGGCAATTAAAAATATTCCTGACATAAATCGATTATGTCCTGGCTGTCTTTAACCTTCAAAACCAAATCGGCTCATGTCGATCCGATAAGTGACCTGTTACTGGAATTGGGCGCATTATCGGTTGATGTGCATGATGCAGGGGAAGGTACCGGGGAGGAAGAGCCACTATTTGGTGAACCAGGTGCTCCTCCGGTACAGTTTTGGCAACAGGCGGAAATTACCGTGCTGCTCGAGGAAGGCTGTGACATCAATGAAATCATGCGGGCGGTGGCCGGGATGATCGGCTTATCTGCCTTGCCCGATTACAATCTGGTCAGGATAATGGAACAGGATTGGGTCAGGCTGACACAGGCTCAGTTTGAGCCTGTCAGAATCTCGTCGCGGTTATGGATCGTTCCATCCTGGCATAAAGTGCCTGATCCCGCTGTAATCAATCTGAGACTGGATCCGGGACTGGCCTTTGGTACCGGTAGCCATCCCACTACTCGGCTGTGTCTAACCTGGCTGGATGAATCCTTGCAGACGGGCGACAGCGTAATTGATTATGGCTGTGGTTCGGGTATTCTGGCAATTGCTGCATTGAAACTTGGTGCAGACAGGGTGGCAGGCATAGATATCGATCCGAATGCCGTTACCGCCAGTCGGGAAAATGCTCGAATCAATCACTGTGATCCATCCAGGCTGTCATTCAGCACAGCACTTTTTCCATTGGATACTGATAGAGCTGATTTCCCTGTAACCGTAGTTGTTGCCAATATTCTTGCTAATCCGCTGATCATGCTGGCGCCTGTGCTGATGAATGCTTTGCAGGCGGGTGGACGTATTGCGCTGTCAGGCATACTGGAAACTCAGGCTGATGAAGTGTTGCAGGCTTACAGTCAAGGAGCCAAGATGCATATTGCGGCAAAAGAACAGGGATGGGTGTTGCTTACCGGTACGAAATCAGCCGGTTACCTGTCATCATGATACTGATAACCCGGTGTCCGGGTTGCTATGCTGTGTTTCGGCTGACTGCAGTGCAGTTGCATACTCGCGACGGGAAAGTACGCTGCGGACAATGCCTGCAGGTGTTCGATGGTTTTAGGGCGCTGATGGCTGTCCCCGAGTCGTATATCCAGCCGATAATACCATCAGCTCAACCCTGTCAGCATCAACCCCGGTCTCTTCCGCTTGCAGCAGAGCCGGTTGAGACCACTTTGCATCCCTTCGATCGTTTCGAACGGTCACCGGGACAGAATCTTTCCCGTTTCTGGCTGGTACTCAATTTATTATTGCTGGTATTGTTACTGGGCCAGATTGCACATGTTTATCGTACTGAAATTTCTGTTGCTTTACCTGCGACACGCCCGATTCTGGATAAATATTGCGTCCTCATGCGATGTGAGGTCGGATTTCCGCGTTATCTCAATTTATTGAGTCTGGAGTCGTCGGATTTATACCTAAACGCATCTTCCGGTTCTGAAGTAATGACTCTGCTGGCAATCGTCCGTAATCATGCACCTTTTCCGCAGGAGCTGCCAGCATTGTTATTAACACTGACTGACGGTGATGAACGACCTCTTGCCAGCCGTATTTTCACGGCGGAAGATTATATTGACTCTAAACAGAAACAGACGATATTTGAGGCAAACAGTGAACTTCCGCTCCAATGCTATCTTGATACGGGCGAAATCGATGCCAGGGGTTATAAGCTGGAATTGATCTATCCATGAAGGTACGTGCAGCTAAAGCATTAATGCTGGAGGATTATCTGGTATCAGCCACATCTGTGCGCGTCTGCCAGGCTTTGCTGTTGAAATAACGTTTGAGTCCTGAGAATATCGCGTCAGCCAGCTTGTTTTGATACGCCTCACTGTTGAGTTTTGCTTCTTCAGACTGGTTACTTATAAATGCAGTTTCGACCAGAATGGAGGGAATGTCGGGAGATTTTAGGACTGCAAAACCGGCCTGTTCGACATTTTTCTTATGCAGATGATTAATGGTACCGATTTCAGTCAGTACATTGCCGGCCAGCCGGATGCTGTCATCAATCGTAGCATTCATTGAGAGGTCAATCAGCGTTTGTTTCAGATAGCGATCCTTGTCATCCAATTTAATACCGCCAATCAGATCAGCTTCATTTTCCTTTTTGGCCAGCCAGCTGGCAGTAGTGGAAGTGGCACCATTTTCCGACAAAGCATAAACAGAAGAGCCATGTGCCTGTTTGCGGGGAGCGGCGTCGGCGTGAATAGATACAAACAGATCCGCATTCACCTGTCTTGCCCGGACACGGCGTTCGGCCAGTGACAGGAAATGATCTCCATTACGAGTCAGTACACCCCGCATGCCAGGTTCTTTGTCAAGCCTTGCCTTTAGCTTTTTGGCTATGGACAGGGTAATATTTTTTTCCATCGTGCCTCTCGGACCGATTGCTCCCGGGTCTTTACCTCCATGACCTGCATCGATTGCGACAATGATAGTGCGCTTCTTTTCTGGTTTGCGGCTGACCGCTGTCAGGAGGGTGTTCGAGGCTAACCTGTTGCCGCTGGGTTCAGCTGCTGCCGGTTTGGTATCTTTCTTCAATAATGCCATCAGCGGATCAGGCTCTTGTTTTCCGGTTTTGGTCACCGCTCGTGATGCATGAATATCCAGTACCAGCCGATGCCCGAACTGGTCGACGGGATCGAGTACAAAAGTTTTGGGTATGGCGTCAGTTTTCAGTTCCATGACCAGCCTGACGATCTGTGGTGTAAAACGGCCGACTCTTAGTGCGCCAACCAGTGGATCCTGCGACTGAAGTTTTGTCGATAGATTTTTCAGCACATCGGATAATGAAATATTTTCCATATCCATTACTATCCTTTTGGGCGCATCAAGTGTACTGATCGTATATTTGATGGGTTTGCTCGATTCCAGTGTCAACCGGTTATATTCGGATCCTGCCCAGTAGCGGGCTGCAGTGATCTGTGTGCCAGCTGAAACATCGCTGCTCAGCACAACTAGTTGCAGAAAAAAAACTATGAATAGAAATGAAAACGGAGAAAAGAAAAAGGGATTGAATCGATTCAGCGAAGCTCCAAGCCTGGCCAGTGTGATAAGCATCGTTCTCCTGCCTCCGTTTCTGCCTTGATTTCAGCAATTCTTCCTGTTTCAGAATACCTGATCCATATTTTCAGATCAGCAGTGTGCAGAAATTCTCCTGCTTTTTCCGGCCATTCGATCAGGCAAACCGAGTCTTGGTTGAAATATTCCCGGAAGCCCGCTTCTTCCCATTCCATGGGATCATTGAATCTATAGAAATCAAAATGATACAAGTATAACTTAGAAATTTTATAGATTTCAACCAGGTTGTATGTGGGACTTTTCACTTTTCCGTGGTACCCGAGCCCCCTTAGTATGCCACGTACCAATGTGGTTTTGCCTGCCCCCAGTTGGCCATAAAGGAATAGGGTCAGGCCGGGGCGCAGAGTGGCCGCAAGCTGTTCACCCAGCGACAGGGTTGCCGCTTCATTGGTCAATTGTACAGAATAAAGCAAAGGCGTTCCCTTTGAGACTTTAG
>JBIQJX010000049.1:0-15142 GCA_044507105.1 Nitrosomonas sp. | reverse complement strand
ACGCATACGTAGCCTCAACAGTTATGGGAAGTAATACTCTATACTATGTATATAGATAAATCAAAAATGCTCTAGAGCATTTTTGTGTCAGGTGTTTACACTTTATTTTCTCAATATCATGCCCTATCTCGTTTATAGAGACAGAAATCTGTTTGCATTTGCACCAAAACTGCTCTAAACGAGAAATGCTCTATTTTTCTGTATTTACGATTACAAGATTACAAAAAATTATTAAATCTTATGTGTGCTATCGAACAGACCTGTAACGGAAAAGCTAATAAATTAAGTATTTTAATTACAGGAGTAAAACACATGGAAAATCGTAAATTTATTGTGAGCGTAGTATTGACCAGTATTCTCCTTGCTCCAGCTCTAGTTGCTGCTGAAAATAATAATTCAGAGTTTCGGGTGGGTGAATTTGTAAAAGATTCTGCTATTACTGCTCAAATTAAAACTAAATTGCTGGCAGCCGAAGATATTGATTCTTTACGTATCCAAGTAGATACAGATAATAATGGAGTGGTGGTATTAACTGGTACCGTTAAAACAGAAGCAGAAAAAGATAGAGTGCATAATATTGTCCATTCTGTAGACGGTGTGAAGAATGTTTTTAACAAGCTGGAAATCAATCCTATTCAATAAATTAAATACATTAGGGCGTGTTGACATTTCACATAGGTAACCAGAGGGTCATGCAGGCCATTGCTACTACACTCTCGTAATTGCGTTTGAGTTTGTCGAAGCGAGAGGCCGCCCCGGTAATGCTTCAGCCGGGCAAAGGCGTTTTCCCCAGATGAATCTTGCTGGTATTGCCTGCCCGGCTGCTCCCGATTGCTTCATCAGCATTGCTGGCAGCGCCACTGCTATGCTGGTGCGCTTTGGCATAGCTGCCATCGATAAAAATCCACTCCCTGTCAGGCTCAACTACCAGCGCCTTGAACAGATTGACCCACTTGCCTGCAGCAGGCCAGGCATTGAAGCGCTTGTAGATGCTGTTCCAGCAGCCCAATGCCTCGGGCAGGTCTCGCCAGGGACAGCCTACCCGCATGCGGTAGAGTATACCCTCCACGGTCAGACGCAGATCGGGCTTGTCATAGAGGGCCATCTGCCGCAGAATCTTACGCAGCTTCGACCCATGCGCATCGCTGAGCAGTAAGCGGGGCATTGAAAATTCGTATTGTGATGGTGTGAGAGCTTTAACAATACGAATTTTCTTTTCTAACAGTCTGATGATTAAAGAGATCGACTATAGCAACGTACCCGGAGTTAGCGAAGTAGTTGCGGCATTGCTATGGTCGGATACTTGCGATGATACGGCCGATGGCGAGCTGGAGCGCATCACAGGAGCGTTCGGCGGCTTGCCGCAAGAGGGTTTTGACTTTGGAGCAGGCTTGCTCGATGGGGTTGAGATCGGGAGAATAAGGTGGCAGATAAAGGATGTTTGCGCCTTTGTGCTCGATCATTTCGCCGCTCCCCCACTGCGCGGCGCCCATGCCGCCGGGTCATATTCGTACCGGCTCCCGTTTCATCCGGAAAGATCAGACGGGCAGGGTCGCAGAGTTGTTGCCAGTCCTGCCACAGCCGCCTGGCTGCCGCGACATCAGCACGTTCCTGTTCGCTGGCCCGCAGGGTTTTTTATAACTGTACCCCGGCAGGCGGATAAACCGATCTACCGGGGAAACGTGAACACGTACCCCCAGCATCGCTTCAATCCAGTCGCGCAACCGGGCAAGTGTGATTCCTTTGTCCTCCAGCAGCTTATCTCTGATTTCAGCCGCATAGACTGCCAGCACATGACGCCGGTAGCCCCTATCTGGCGCGGGGAAATGCTCCCTTCCTGTTTCCACTGTCACCGGCAGGTGAGCTTCGATACAAAGGACGGGCTGACCGAATATTTAGCGGCTACCGCCCTGATGCTCAGACCTGTGGCCGTGTCTGCCACCACCCGATGGCGCAAATCCTCAGAATAAGCTCTGGGCATCTCTTTCCTCCTTTCATCTTCCCTATTTTGACACACAGCAGCCCTGCCGATTCCAATTGAAAGAAAACTAAAACCCCGCAGTTGATCGCCTGCGCCTCTGAAACCTGGAAGAATAGCGGGTTGTTTCTTTCGTTCATGCCAACCTGCGGGGTGAGCGGGCCATACTTCCGATTTTCCATCTGTTGCGCTGCTTTCGTATTGCAGGGGAATAATCTCCATCTCACGGCGCCTGACAAACCATGCATCAGACGCACACTCACAAGGCTTAATTGCGGTTTTCAGGAGCAACTATTTCACCAATTCCAGTAGTCGTTCGACTTCCCCGCTCCCCAGTTCCAGCCACATACCACGCCTGAGTCGGGGCGGAAGAGCAACAGGACCAAATCTCACACGGATCAGGCGACTGACTGTTAATCCCAGCGCCTCGAACATCCGCCGTACTTCCCGATTTCTGCCTTCTTTCAATATAACCCGGTACCAGTGGTTGGTACCGGAACCGCCTTCATCGAGCAACTGATCGAATTTTGCCAAACCATCCTCCAGCTCGATACCTATTGTCAACCGGGTAATTTGTTCCTCAGTCAGCTCTCCCAGGATCCGTACCGCATATTCCCGCTCCATCTGAAAACGTGGATGCATCAGGCGATTCGCCAACGTACCGTCAGTTGTAAAAACGAGCAGACCGCTGGTATTGAAATCCAGCCTGCCTATCGCTATCCACCGGGAGGATTTGGTATGCGGCAGTTTCTCGAATACGGAAGGTCGCCCCTGCGGATCACGCATGCTGACGATTTCGCCCTCCGGCTTGTGATAGATGAGGACACGCGGCAGGCGTGCCTCCATCCTGAGCCGGATGACTTTCCCGTCGATTCGTATCATGTCCCCAGGCCCGGCCCGATCCCCCGGCGTGGCAATCACACCATTAATACTGACACGCCCGGCAGCGATCATATTTTCCATCTCCCGTCGTGAACCGAGCCCGCTCCGGGCCAGCAATTTCTGCAACCTGCAGGGCTCAACTGCGGCAAAGGCAGGGGCTGAGGGCTTGGGGACAGAAAAAGATTCTCGCCTGCGCCGATATTTCTGATCTTTCGACCGGTTAGCCGGCATGAATGTGAATCCTGTGTTTGTTTTGACTGACCGCCAGCGCAGGCAGAAACAGAATAAGCCGCCGTCTGCAGCCGGGAAGAAAACACAGCATACGACACAGCCTCATGTCAGAAACATACGGATCAGGCGGTGAGTCGATATTTCCCGGTGAAAAGACTGCCGAAACGAATATCAGAAAGGAAACTTCATCCCGGCGGGCAACCCGAGACCACTGGCCACACTCGCCATATTCTCCTGAGTCGTGGCTTCTACCCGACGTACTGCATCATTCACTGCCGCCGCAACCAGATCCTCCAGCATTTCCTTGTCATCGCCGATCAGACTGCTGTCGATATTGACCCGTTTTACATCATAGCGACAGGTCATGGTCACCTTCACCATGCCCGCTCCGGCCTGACCTTCGACCTCTATCATTGCCAGTTTTTCCTGCATGGCCTTCATGTTTTCCTGCATCTGTTGCGCCTGTTTCATCAGATTGCCCAGATTGGCTTTCATCACTTGAAATCTCCGTTATTCGATTGGTTTAATGGAAGAAACATTTAATTTAGCATCGAACTGCTCGATCAATTCCTGCACATAAGGATCTGATTCGATCGCATCGATCGCACGAGATTGCTTTGCCAGTTTTTCACGATCTTGCAATACTGCCGAAGTAATACCCGTGATGCTTCCCAGAGAAAAAATCACCTCGACAGGTTTCCCGAAATGGGTTTCCAGTTGTGATTTCAATCTGTCCTGATAGGACTTCTCCAGCAGATGCTTGTGCATTTCCGCTACACAAAGCTCAATCCTCTCCTTCGAAAACGACTTTGCTTCGCAGTATTGTGCCAGCATCCGCGTCATCCCGCTCAACTTCAGCTGACTTACCAATGCAAGCCAGGCTTCATTTGGAGAATGCATAGTCTGCAGACCCTCGAGTTCCTGACGATCTGCAATCAATCCGGAAGTCGTCTCACGGGCATCCTTCACCCCGGGATTCAGCTGGTTCGGGCCGGATTGAGGATGGGCCGGTATGAATGCCAGCATTCGCATCAGCGTCATGGTGAATCCGCTGTATTCATCCGGAGCCAGCCCGAGATCAGCGCGACCGTGCAACGCAATCTGATAGAACAGCTGAATATCTTCAGGAGTAAATCGTCGTGCCAGTTCCAGTAACCGGTCCCGTTCGGGCAGTGCTTCATCGATCACTTGCGGAACGACCTGTGCTGCGGCCATTCGATGCAGCAATCCTGCCAGATCCTGCAAAGCCTGATCAAATGATATGCCGTTTGCCTCCAGCTCATCTGCAATGGTAAACATTACTGCGCCATCTTTTTCTGCCAGCGCTTCCAGCAACGCAAACAGGTGACCCCGGTCTATCACCCCCAACATGGCGCGGGTATTCGCTTCGTCTATCGCGGCATTACAAAAAGCGATAGCCTGGTCGAGCAGGCTCAGCGCATCACGCAAACTTCCCTTTGCAGCCTGTGCCAGCAATTTCAGGGCAGCTGAATCAGCTGTGATTCCCTCCCAGGACACAATTTCGGTGAGACGTGTGACGATCAGCGACGGCGGGATCTGTTTCAGATTAAACTGCAAACAGCGTGACAACACTGTAACCGGGATTTTCTGCGGATCGGTCGTTGCCAGAATGAATTTGACATGTTGCGGCGGTTCTTCCAGCGTTTTGAGCATTGCATTGAAAGCTGACCTGGATAGCATGTGCACTTCATCGATCAGATAGACCTTGTAGCGCCCCGCCACCGGTGCGTATTGAGCGTTATCCAGCAGTTCACGCATGGCATCCACCTGCGTATTGGATGCGGCATCCAGTTCGATCAGATCAATAAAATTTCCCCGATCGATCGCCAGGCAGGCACCACATTCTCCACAGGGGGTGGAAGTGATGCCCGGTTCACAATTCAGTGCCTTCGCCAGAATCCGGGCTACCGTCGTTTTTCCGACCCCGCGCGTACCAGTAAATAAATAGGCATGATGAAGCCGGCTCTGCTCCATCGAGTTGATGAGCGCCCTGACTACATGCTCCTGTCCAACCAGTTCCGAAAAATCTTTGGGCCGCCACCTGCGAGCAAGTACCTGAGAATCCGTCAAGGTTTTTTATAGAAAAATGATCAATCCGATCCGGATTAATTATAAAACTGCAAACAAACTGCTCCAGTCGTCTGCATAAAAAGACGGGTGGCGAGCCAAACCCCCGGCACTTGTAAAAAATAGCTGTGGCTGCTTCCTTCCGGATCTGACCAGGTTCACTACCTTACAATGCGGGGAGGCCCGCCATTGATGTATTTTACCTCAAGCTGACACCCGAATACAGGAATGTTCAATCAGCGCTCTTTTCCGATAGTCTACCGAATCCATACTGACTTCCCTGCCGGAACCGGAAAACAGGACTGAAGAAAGCAAAATTACTGAATTTTTATGCCTTTGAAAACCGCAGTTGGAGGAATGCCAGCTTGACTCGGGCAAAAGCATCGAGCACATTATCCGTCCGAGTGGCCCGAGGCGGATAAGCGATCAACACCGCTTTCCAAGATGATATGTGTACCGGCCAGTTTGTCATGCAGGAATTGCCGGTCGCGATCAAACAGTGCCCACAACAGCCCGACTCCCAGGAAGCTGATACCTATCACAGCCATCAGATACCGTGTCATTGCTTGTTGCATGGTAACTTTTCTGCCGTTTGCAGAAACAAGCCGCAACTTCCAGGTCTGCATGGCCAGTGTCTGGCCGCCATGTGTCCAGAACCAGGTAAAGTAAATACCACCCACACACAGCAGATAAAATTGAAACAAAGGCCTGAAGTAACTGGCTGTGGTATCGCGAAAAATGAAATGAAACAGGAGACTGGCAATGAACCATACGCCAAGCAGCAGTATAAATTCATAAGACATTGCCAGCATACGCCGCCAAAATCCCGGTATCGATTTTTTCATCCGCTGTTTCCCTGCAAATAGGCCAATTGGTTTATGCTGGCATTCGGCTACGAAAAAATCACCGCCACCAGCAAAAACCAGCAAAAGAAATGCGCAGACATTTCATCAGGAAAGTTTTCGACAAACCCACAGCACAGCAGTAAACAGCAGCAGGGCACCTCCTTGGTGCGCGGCAGCAAATGTCAGCGGAACCGACAGCAGCAGCGTCGTGATTCCCAGCCCGACCTGAATAATCAGCGTGATCAGCAACAGGTGACAGGCCACGTGAGTGGAAGGCGACAGTGATAATCGTTTCGCCTTGAACCAGAACCAGGAAATCAGGAAGATCAGCAACCAGGCAATCAGACGATGATCGAACTGTACCGTGGTGATGTTATCGAAAAAATTGCGATACCACGGCTCCAGCACAAACATAGCGGGCGGGATCAGATAACCGTCCATCAGAGGAAAGGTATTGTATGCCTTGCCGGCATGAATGCCTGCCACCAGCCCTCCTGACAGCACCATAAGGAACACCAGTCCGACCAGTGCCAGTGCAAACCGCCGCAGTTTGCGCACGGCTACCGGATCTGACGAATGCGTATTTACAGGGGACAATAATCCGGTCGCGACCCAGAACATAGCCGCATAAATGACGAAAGCCAGACCAAGATGCGCAGTCAGACGATACTGGCTGACATACACATTGTCCGCCAGGCCACTCATGACCATATACCAGCCCATCAGACCCTGCAGGCCGCCCAGCACGAAAATCCCCAGAAGTTTCAAGCCAAGTTCGCGATCGACCTGTTTGCGTACAATGAAGTAAACGAAAGGAACGAAATAAACCAGCCCGATCAGGCGCCCCAGCAGCCGATGAAAATATTCCCACCAGAAAATTCCTTTGAACTCATCCAGCGTCATGCCTTTGTTGACCTGCTCGTACTGCGGAATCTGGCGATATTTCTCCAGCAGTATTTCCCAGTCCTCCTGGGTAATGGGCGGGATCGTACCGATGATAGGCTGCCATTCGACGATGGATAATCCGGAGCCGGTCAAACGTGTTACACCACCCACGACAACCATGGCAAATACCAGCGCACAACAAATCAGCAGCCACACCGCAACAGATGTCCTGTTCTGCCTCTGGTTTTCAGAAATTCCGGAAGTTACAAAGTTATAGTTTGTCTGCATGGTTTTCTATCAGATCAGGAATGGCGGGCACGTAACAGACGTTGCTTATCACGCTCCCATTCTTTGCGTTTTTCACTCTCACGTTTGTCATATTGCTTCTTTCCTCTCGCAAGACCGATTTCCAGTTTGATTTTACCTGCTTTATAATGCAGGTCCAATGGAACCAGGGTATATCCGGCACGTTCCACTTTACCGATGAGTTCGCTGATCTGCTCTGCGTGCAACAGCAGTTTGCGTGTTCTCACAGGATCGGGACGGATATGCGTCGACGCCGCCGGCAATGAACTGATGTGACTCCCGATAAGGAATAACTCGCCCTTGCGAATAACAATATATGCTTCCTTCAACTGGACCCGCCCGGCGCGAATCGCTTTGACCTCCCAGCCTTCCAATACGATACCCGCTTCGTACTTTTCCTCGATAAAATAATCGTGGAAAGCTTTTTTGTTTTGCACAATGCTCATTCAGACTGACAGGGAGAAAAGGTATATGACTTTTGAAAAATTTTCGTTTAGTGTATCAGCTTTTAGTACCTCTCCGCCCGGGAAAAGGTAATCTAGCATTATGGCTGAAATAGAAAAATCGGTACTGGTCGGTTACTCGGCAACTCAAATGTTTCATCTGGTGGATACTGTTGAAAACTATCCGGATTTTCTGCCCTGGTGTGCCGGTGCCTCAATGACGTTACAGGAAGATGAGGAAACCGCGCATGCGACGATCAACATTGACTATCATCACCTCAAACACAGCTTTACCACCAGGAACACGCGCAAACCTCCAGAACTGATAAAAATGGAGCTGCTGGAAGGGCCCTTCGAGCGACTGGACGGGCACTGGCGCTTTGTTTCTTTGGCAGAAAATGCTTGTAAAATAGAATTTCAGCTGCATTATACGTTTTCAAACAAGCTGCTGGAAAAATTGGTGGGGCCTGTTTTTTACGTGATCGCCAACAGTTTTGTGGAAGCTTTTGTGGAGCGGGCGGAAGTAATCTATGGTCCCGCCATCTGAACCGGGATACATAACCATCGAAGTAACCTGCGCGTTCCCTCACCGGCAGTTCCTCAAACGATTCGAGGTTCCTGCGGGGACTTCCCTCGCCCGCGCCATCGAACTTTCGGGGGTCAATGACTTTTATCCCGAAATTGATGGCGGAGCCATGAAAACCGGTATCCATGGCAAAATTGCCAGCGCAGAAACTGTTCTGCAGCAATATGACCGGGTCGAAATCTACCGTTCGCTGCTGATTGATCCCAAGGAGAAACGCAGGCTACGATCAGGAAAGTCCAAGAAAAAATGAAATTACTTACCGATGGTACCTATGATTCTATCAGCAGAATCACCTTATATCTCTTTAATGATTACTCATTATATTGATACTGCAATAATAACGCATCGATAAAATATTTCGTTGCCCAGTTCGGATAACCTCCCCGCATATACTGCCCGAACAAAGGAAATGAACCGGCGATCGCACCATTGAATGCTGAATCCGGCGAATCAATCACCTGCAATCCCTTTAGGGCATTTACCAGCAAGTTGGCAGCCTCTCTGTACTGGACTTGGCCCGTTATTTCGTAAAGTCGAAAACAAACAATAGCTATTTGAGCGTTACCGGTCAGACAGGATGATAATACTGCAGGCTCCCAGTCGGAATAAAAGCGGCCTGCCAGCAATCCATGACAATCGATACGAGCAATTAATGGATCCACCCCCGCTCTTGCCGAATCAATAAAATCTGCACGCTGAGTCATGACCCCGACCTCCAGCACCCCCTGCAATGTATAACCCATTGTATGAGTGAGAGGTGCTGTTGATCTTGTCAGACAATTATGGGCAAACCAGCCATTTGACTGTTGTTGAAGCAATGCTGATTCAATTACGCGGATACCGGCTTCCACATATCGCCGCTCTCCGGAAATCTCCCCAAAGCGACTGAGGGCCCAAGCGCATAAACATGTATAGGTTTTAATCTCCCCCCTACTGACATACTTGCCATTTGTACGAAAATAACCTCTCTCATCGATATCTTCCGCTAAAAAATCCGCCGCCCGACGCGCAGCATCCAGGAATTTTTTCTCATTAGTAACACTATATGCTGAACACCACCCATCCAGCGCCATTCCTGTATTAAATGCAGCAGGTGTCTGTTGTGCCGGCGGACAGACCGGTCCGCCCTGTACTGCCCCGGACTGCATCTGAATCGCAATCTCCCAGTTCGCCATCTTAAGCGCGGCCTCACGTGCGTCCGAATCATTAAAACGACCTGCATAAGCCAGCAAAGTAGTGATGATATAACCTGTCGTTTCAGGATAAGATGGCACCCATTTACCCGATTCATTACGGCATGGGAAATAACCAAGCGATACCCCGTCATCGGCAGTCTCCTGTTGTGCTCGAAGCAACCAACTGACCGCAGACCGAATATTTGGCAAAGGATCACTATGATCAGCACGAACTGAAGAGGTAATATAACGACCAAAATCTCTTAAAACGTGATGTCTAAACTCCCGGTTATCTTTTTTGAATAACCGGCGTAACTCAGCCGCCAGACTGTTTATTTCCCAATACTTCTGACGAAGGCTGCCTTTAAAATATCTATCCCGCAAAAGACGTATAGCTGTAGCCACTTTCAATTTCTCACCTTTGAGTCTTGCATAATGCCGTGATAATTCTTATTTAAATTAGTCATCCTGAAAACGGGGAGCTAAGATATTTTTATATTGATACTTCTCGCGCCACATCTCTGCATTGATTATTCTGAAGTAATGAACCCTGTCTGTCAGAAATCAGGGAAGAGTAATAAATTTTTATGCCAAAGTCTCATGACATTTATGTCGGAGTTGATGCTGTTTACAGCAACATGCACAGAATGATATTTATGCCTGTCAGTTTCCGCTCGCATCAGATATTATTATTCCTCTACCAGGCACGCTGAAAGTTGCACATCTGGTCACTCTGCCAAAAAACTAAAGATAGAATCAGACCAGCCGTTATCATACAGCTTGCCCGATTGCAACATTCATACCAGAAGACCACATCCAGCTTTTTACACCCGTTAGTAACATCCTAAAAAGGAGGGTAAAGTCAGTGAAATCATTATTCCGACAAACATTGTCATTATTGCCGGACCCGGTCTGCCGTAAAATAGATATCACCTCCCTCAGTCTGCAGGATACCCTTCAAAACTGGCATATGCCCGCCAGCTATGTACGCGCCCCCCTGCCTGACGGACAGAGAGAAGGCACAATACTCTATTTTGGAAAGAGACCCCAGTACAAATCCTGGACACACAAACTTTTCGGACAGCCGCTGGAACCTGTACCACTGGGCCAGTTTACTCTTCCGCAAATATTGAAAGGCGAGCCTTTAGCTTTAAAAGCAGACATTACCCTTTGCCCGCTGAATCCATGGACATCTCTTCTATTTGAGTATAAAGGATGGCATCCCGTCCCGCTGTTTATAAATTGTCATATTGATTTAAGCAAACCGATAGAGACGCTGTATAGTAGTAAAGGGGTAAAGGATGATTTACGTGTAGCACGGCGACTCGGGTATCGTTTTGACTTTCTAAAAGATGACGAATCAATTTATGAATTCTTCCATCAAATGTTAATACCGACGACAAAATTCCGGCACGAAGAGCGAGCCTTTTTATCAAAGTGGGAGGATATCAAACATACCTCGCAAAATGGTGTCCTTATTGCGGCTTACCTGGAAGATCAATGGGTTGGGGCCCTTCTGCTCGCATATGAAGAACAAACTATCCGGCTGGCAAATATGGGCTGGAGAAATGGAGATGATCAGTGGCGCAAAAAAGGCCTCGTTGCGGCACTTTTTAACCAGTACTTTATCTGGGCGCAGGAAAGTGGTTATAAACAGGTTAACCTGGGTGCAAGCCACCCTTTTGCGAATGATGGCCCGCTTAATTTCAAGCTTAAGTGGGGAGCAACACTTACGCCACCGGGGATTTATTATACCCAAGGAAATCTGCAAGGGGCTCGTTCACTTATGGGCGCGAAACTGGATCTGGCATCGCCGGCCGTACAATCTTTCCTTAAATCAAACCCATTAATCGAATATAAAAAGAAAAATCTTCAAGTGCTTGGTTGGAACGCAGATATTCCACCGCTTTTTCGCAGACAGCTCGAGTTAGGTATTGAATGGGTTAACCTTGCCAACACTCCGATTATTGACTAATTCCCGCACCTCCAAATATTATTTTCTTTATAAAATAGAAACAAAGAATAATTACCTTGATACATTTTTTTATTGCAATTGCATACTTATCAACAATCGACAAAACTTATTTTTAATTAAGTGATTAATGACCTTTTATTAACGATACAAAAATTTCCAAAAAGAGGGATTAGCCTTGCCAAATCCACTTTAAGATATCTTATGAGGATAAGTCAGAACTTCCTCGGTATTATTGACGTAAACAGATTAGAGTTGTTCGGCTGTAAGCGTAGTGAAGCACCCCCGCTCCCTATTCGCTCCGATCTCAATATTAAAAAATTAACACATGAAGATTTAATGGCACTTGCGTCGGACAGCGGCAGATTCTCGGAGCAAGCAAGGTTGTATCATGTAAAACGTGGGATCGAAACTGCCTATGGCGCCTACAGAAAGGGAGAATTAGTTCATATGAGTTGGGTCTACAGTGCCGCAGAATACTCAAAAGAACCCTTTTCACGGCTAATTCTTAAAGACAGTGAAGTAGAAATCGTTAATTGTTTTACATTATCAAAATACAGAGGGCTCGGAATTTATCCCTATATGATTCAGTTTTTATCAAATCTACTGTTTCAAAATGGAATAGAACATATCTATATGCTCGCTGAGCATAAAAATCTTGCATCACAACGTGGAATTAAAAAAGCTGGGTTAAGGCATTTAGGGCAGGTCATTTACATCCGCATCCCAGCAACTTCAAAGAAAAGTATTTATTATCGCCGTTATCAGAATCAAACCATTTAATTCAATAAGACGAGACTGCATAAGGATTTTTCAACAACCACTCTTTATTGAGATGATAATCATATGATCCCGTGGCGTATTAAAGCTTTTTTCTCTCAGCATTTTCCGCTTGGCTATCACTTGCTGGCCAATCTGCGATCCCAAAATAAATCAGAAGAGTACTGGGATTATGCTTTCGACGTGAGCTGGCAAGCCGAAAGTCGTCATTGGCCAACTAAAAATAAATTAATCAAAGCACTGACTTCACCTGCAGATCGCATACTGGATGTGGGCTGCGGTACTGGCACATTGTTGCGATATTTGAAAGAATATGATTATGAAAACCTTGAGGGTCTTGAAATCTCAAGGCGTGCTGTCGAGGTTCTGGGTCAATGCGGTATTACGATGCATCATGCGCGACTCCCCAATCTCCCTCCCCTTAGTCACCAATACGATACCGTCATCGCCTCCCAAGTACTGGAGCATATCATCAGGCGACAAAAATTCCTGCGCAGCCTGCAAAGAATTCTCAAGCCTGATGGAACACTGATCATTTTTGTTCCTGATAATTGCTTGGGACCCATTGACGAACCTAGCCATGTAGTCAAATTTACCAGGAGAAGTCTGCTGAAAGAACTTTCATCCTGCTTCCCGTCAGTATTTGTTGAAAGCATGAAAGATGAAAAATTTGACATGCCTATTTTATTTGCACTGGCTCAAAATCATACAGCACGACACTCCCACCAGGAACTTGCCAATATAGTTCATCTGATTACACGGCCTCAGGAAATACATCATGCAGCCAGCGCTAGGCCGTAATTATTTCGATGGAATTACTCTCTTATCTCTAATGACTTCGAGACCAGTAACGATACAATACAGAAGGCACATGTAGAAGATAAGAACGATCGGCTCTGCCCAGCCTGGTCAGCAACATAAACAAATACATGTATTCATAGCGAAGGTATTTTTTCGAGAAACGGGATTCATGAAGTAAGCCCCGGGCTTTTTTCAAGGTCGCAACCCGTTTTTTCTTCACTCTCTCAGGAGAAGCCACTCTGTTCCATTGATAGATCAACCCTTCAGGCTGTGGCAAGGGGCATGGAACGTGACCCGGGTATGCCTGCCAGGGTATTTCCAAAATACCCAGCTCTGAGGGAAAGCATTTCAGCCACTCCAAATAGAAATTATGATACAGGAAGGAATCAATGGGGCGCTGCATTACTTCAGAAATAAATGCGGCATCATAAAAAGGCATTTCAAATTCGAGTCGTGTCAAATCCATATTCTCAAAATGATTAAACATATGGCGCCGCTGATCATTTAACAGAAGAAACAAATAAAAAATTCTTCCGGGATCAGCGAGAGGCAATGACTCCAGCTCGGTTTTGATACCTTCCATAATTAAATCATTAAAAATAATGGAAAATTTCTTCTTCAGGAGTTTTGGCTGGACATCCCACCGGTTGTACGCCATAAACAGCATTGTGGCTTTATGCAAATCACCGTTACGTGCCGCGTCAACAATGTTTGCATTAAGGTATGTATGCCCCAATCCGACACTCCCGCCATCACCCGACCAGACCACGCCGGATGACTGTCCGGAATTTGGGGCAAGAAATCCCGTTGAACTTAACCAGTCACGTACCGCAGCTTTTCCATAGGGATCTCCCTCAACCAGCGGGCGGAAATGAAGCTGCGAGAAATGAATCTCTAACTTCTCTGCAACCATTTGACTAAAAAAATAATCCTGACTATTAGGTACGCTTAAACTCGCTGCGGATATATTTGCCCCTAACACCTTCAGTGCGGCAATAATTGCTCTTGAATCCAAGCCACCACTCAAGAGAGCAGCCGTGGTCTCCTGACCGCGCAACCGTATCCTGACAGCATCAATAAACACCTGATAAAGTTGCTCAGCAAAAAGGCGATCAGATATTGCTTTAGTTCCTTTCTGTAGCCGTACTTCATTCCATCGCCAATATCTGTGACGTCTGAATTCATCCCTGTTGCAATGCCATACCTCTCCCGCATGAAGTGAGTAAATATCTTTATACGGCGTACGATCTGAGAGCGGATAACCAAAACAGGCCGTTTCAGCAACACCCTGGAGATCCATTACCTTTTCGTAAAAAGAAATTTCTTCCAGAATCCTCAATGCCGTAGCGAAAATAATATAATCAGGCAATATCCAGACATAGATCGGCCGCACGCCCAGTTTATCAGTCATCAAATGCAATCGATGACTGTCCTGTTCATAAACGACCGCACAATACGTTCCGCGGCATGAATACAAACTATCAAGTTTGCCCATAGCCACATCATGAGCAATAATCCGCAAGCTTTCCATACGAGACATCGGGATAGTATTCGGAGTATTTTGCAGGATAGGATCGCCAGCAACAAATCCAGTTGTATGTCCCTCAGCGAAATCTCCGGGCTCACCAAGCGCCCCTATATCAATTTTAACGATATAGATTCCACTGTCGGTCAATATCTGGTGACGATCGGAATCTCCAGGATAACGAGAAACTGAAGATCTAAGCATGCTGGCAAGTTCATCAGGAATAGAACAATCTGATCGGCGCGCAAACACCCCGGCAAAAATTGTCATTTGGCGTTCTCTTAAAATTCAGAAACAGATTATAAATAAGAAAATAGGATTGATCAGCCGCTTTGCGGCTCCCGATATTCTGATAATTTCACTATGACCAGCAGAAAACATTAGCACCCGGCCCGGTACCACGAAGCTATTTTATTTAAGGTCTGATATATTGGCATTACCTCTCACCGGCAATCGACAATATGACAGGAATCACCTTTCATCACTTCTGCTGAGAATCTCTGCCTATAGGAGAGCCCAAAACAGACGATATCATAACCGGCAACCCATGCGCATGAAGCCTGAATCAGCAAGATGAAACGTGATCATCTCTTACAACAGCGCTCCTCTTATTGCCATAAAATGTACGATAGAATTTTGATCTTT
>JBIQJX010000002.1:58901-77022 GCA_044507105.1 Nitrosomonas sp. | reverse complement strand
TCCCCGATCTCATTTAAGTCCTGCGATATTGGGAAGAACTATGTCAGTCAGATAATTTACCCGTACTGATAGACCAGATATGGGTGCGTGGTACTGCTCAGAAAACAGAAATAAAGAACAACAGTGGGCTATGAATAAGCAGAGGATATTGCAGCAGCGGTTCAGCATGTCCGTCGGTATAGCAGATATCAGGAAGTTATTCTTTATGGGCGATCCATGGAGGCAGCTGCCATACTGAGAGCGGGGGGCTACTCTAATTTGAGAATCGATGCTATCCTGGCAGAAGGAATTTTTGATAATTTATTTATTGAATACAGTCATTAACCGCTGCAGTGCTTCGAGTATTCCTGCGCTCCCTGACTGACCCGTCCGTCTGCTGGTATTTTCGGGAAGGATCGCATCAAGGGTTTGATATTATACGCATACCCCGCCGATTATGCACGATCCCTATATTTCCCTGTTATATTCCTGCATGGAGAAAAAGACAGCAAAGCCACTCTGTCAGAAGCATTCAGGGTATTCAGAGCTATCCCTGCCCAAGAAAGAATTTGTTATATTTCCCCGATGCCGGATCCGGACGTAAACCTTTATTCACACGCCATCCGTTGAGATGGCGTTCAGAAATACTTGGCTTTCTGGGCGATACTGTTGTGTAGTAATAAAATAATACAAAGTTGTTATCAAATTTGACTTTGGAGCCAGTTTTGAATACCAACTTTTTGTATCATGTCTCGCTGCGTTTCCAGCCAGTCGATATGTTCTTCTGTATCTTCCAGAATACGTTTAAAAATTTCACGCGAGACGAAATCCTGGGCGGATTCACAGGCTGCGATTGCACTGATGAGAGTTTCTCGGGAAATACATTCCAGTTCCAGATCACAGGTAACACATTCCTGTGCAGTTTCACCGATAAGTAATTTACCGAGTTCCTGCAGGTTAGGCAAACCTTCTAGAAAAAGAATACGTTCGATCAACTGGTCCGCATGTTTCATTTCTTCGATGGACTCGTGATACTCATGCTCACCCAGTTTGTTGAGTCCCCAGTTTTTATACATGCGGGCATGCAAAAAATACTGGTTAATGGCGGTCAATTCATGCTGTAACTGGAGATTCAGCCAGCGAATGATATCTGTATTACCTTTCATGATTATTTGCTCCCTGAATAATTAGCCCGCGATTAATTCGCAAGGGCCAGTAAACTCAGAAAGTAACCTCAGGAAGAACCAGAAGCAGTCTGATTGGGAAACTCCTGGTTCAGTACCTTATCCAGCGCCCTTTTGGCATGACAGGCGCAGAGACCGCATTGCCCGGTAACCCCCAGGCAAATCCTTAAATCACGCATCCTTTCGGCCCCTTGTTGTACGGCCTCATGAATATCGCGTTCGGTTACTCCCTTGCAGACACAAATATACATGAAAGATAGTTTTTGTCGAACAGTTTTCGAAAACGGAGTGGGTGCGATCACCTTACTCCAATAAATCATCATTCGATAATGATAATGATTCGTAAAATTATATTCATTTTTTATAAAATTGCAAGCAGTAGTTTCGGCTAATTTGCCTCTTTTGAAACAAGGTAATGATTTACATCAGACCGGGAGAGCAGATGATTTCAGTCATTCAACTCATCCATTTCCTGAAGAATCGCTTTTGATTGGGGAATAATTTCTGTAATCTGTCAAGTTTTGATAATTTTTGCTTCTTCATTATGAACCTCCATTTGTTTATCCCGGCCTTGTTCTGGCCGGATAATTCTCACCCGGAAATTTACTATCACTTACAGATGCCTGCGCTGGAAGCCATCCTTGCAAAAAGCCAATACACTGAAAGCTCACAACAGGCAGTAGATTCCTGGTTGTGTCAGACGTTTGGTGTGGCCAAACAACAGGATTGGCCGATAGCTTCCATTCTGCTGCAACTGGATGGGAAGAATATGGAAACCAAGGACGGTTACTGGTTATGTGCTGACCCGGTTCATTTACGGATTGAGAACAATCATATACTTCTGGCTGACAGCCAGATTCTGAATATTTCTCTAAAGGAGGCGGTTTCATTTGCCGACAGTATCAATGGGCAATTCTCAGAAGAGGGGTTGATTTTGCTGCCATTTCACCCGAACCGCTGGTATGTGCGAAGTAGCGAATCACCTGATTTGCAAACATTTCCCTTGAGTGAGGTGGCTGGCAAAAATATCAATAATATGCTGCCTGCCGGCAGAGATAGTGCGGCTTGGAACAGCAGAATCAATGAAATACAGATGCTGCTGCACGATCATCCCCTGAACCGGATCAGAGAAGAGCAGGGCGAGCTGGCAATCAACAGTCTCTGGATATGGGGAGGCGGAACCAGACCCAGATCCCAAACAGTACAAACACTGTACACTGAACTGTGGAGCAATCATGTGCTGGTACGGGCACTGGCAAAAATGGGAGAGACTGTTTGTCATGATTTACCTGAAGATGCTGCAGGATTATTACGACATTCGACCGTGTCAGATAAACACCTGGTCATGCTGGATAGTCTGCATGGACATGCCTGCTACCGGAATGCGTACGAATGGCGGAACGAATTGGCGAAATTGGAGCAGAACTGGTTCATTCCTCTACTTGATGCATTGAAGAAAAAGCAAATTAAACAATTGATAGTGACCACCATAAATGAACACTCAACCAGAAATTTTATGCTGACACCCGGTAACTTATGGAAGTTTTGGATAACTGCTCGTCCATTGGAAGCTTATGGCTAAGCTCCAACTATGCAGCAGTAGTTTTGAGCAGTTTTCAGAATAACAGAATGAGATTTCTTCAGCGGATTATATCGGCATGATCATCTCAAGAATCAGTGCGATTAAACCTTTTCTATCAGCAACCGTTGCAATGGCTGCAGCGGGATCGTTGATTGCATTGGACCGTTCCATATCGAATACGGAGTCCCAGATCATTGCTGGACTGTGGGTGATTCTGGTGACAATGATACTGGCTATGATCGTGCAAATTGCTCATATGAAAAAAGCCTTTTCGAAACAACTGACGCAAGTGGTTGCTCAAAAAGAGCGGCTTGCAAATGAAATAAAATATCGGCTCTGGACTGAGAAAATTTCTTTAGAAAATAAAGCAAAACTGCAGATCATCGATAAAAATTTTCCGGCCATGCTGGCTTACTTCAATGCGGAACAACAATGTTGTTATCATAATCGGGCTTTTCGTCGATGGTTCGGTTTGAGACCTGAGCAAATAGACAGCTGGTTTCTGCACGAATTTTTTAACACTTCTTTTTATGCTGGGATCAGGTACGACATTAAGCATGTTCTGTCGGGAGAAATTATGCAGAACCAGCACATTCAGCAATTGCCCAATCAGGTTGCCTGCTTGGTTGCCGGTTATTTGATACCCCATTCCGATTCCGGTGGGAAAGTAATCGGATTTTATACTCTTCATACGTCGCGTCTGCTGGGAAGAGGAGAGAAGCTTTCAGGAACTGGAAAAAGGCGATCTGCAGCAGGAAACATAAAGACACAGAAAGAAGAGAGGATACAGAAATTGGAAAATAGAAGTGCCCATCATTCAATGCGGGCCTCCATCAACTCTTCTCACATTATCCGAGCTATCGAACAGGAGGAGTTTCGTCTTTACTGTCAGAAAATAGTTCCCACTCAGCCTTCTCCGAACGCTCGAATCTATTATGAGATCCTGATACGCTTGGCTGAAGAAGAATCGAATCTGATTCCGCCAGGAGCATTTTTTCCATTCGTTGAGAAACATAACCTGATGCCTCATCTGGATCGCTGGGTAGTGGATAAGGCAATTCAATGCCTGATGGAACATCTCACAGGTTCCAAAATTTCATTTTGTATCAACGTGGCCGGAAGTACGCTGAAAGATCCTGCCTTTGCAGAACATATCCGGCAGCAACTGATTGAATCAGGCATTCAGACGCAGCAATTATGTTTTGAGATTGAGACAGCTGATGCTGCGGCAAATTTGCCGGATACTGTTTCCTTTACCAGGAAGATACAACAGTCCGAATGTCAGGTTTCATTATGCAGTTTTAATTATGATCGTACTTCATTCGATCTATTAAGGCATATCAGAGCGGATTTCCTGAAAATCGATGGCAGTCTGATTTGTAATATTCTGGGTGATGGGGAAGATCTGAAAAAAGTGGAGGATATCAATCGATTTTCACACGCCCTCAAGATCAGGACGATTGGCGAACTGGTCGAAACACCGGATATTTTCAACAAGGTGACAGAAATCGGTATCGATTATGTGCAGGGATTTGGTGTCGGGAGACTCTATCCGCTTGACGAGACAGCCAATATTCATTCCGGCAATTTACAGTGAATAATATAGTGTTACTGTGTCAGAAGTCGATAAGATTCGCGGTATTTTTCCATTGTTTGTGTGAGAACATTGTCAGGGATGGAAGGTGCTGGAGGGGTTTTGTTCCAGCCTGTCTGTTCCAGCCAGTCACGAATAAACTGTTTGTCATAACTGGGCGGCGTTTTGCCCGGCTGGTGATTTTCCACCGGCCAGAAACGTGAAGAATCCGGTGTCAACACTTCGTCGATGAGATAAAGCTGATTTGCATCATCTAAGCCAAACTCAAATTTGGTATCAGCAATGATGATGTTCCGCGTCAGTGCATAGTCAGCTGCCGCAGTGTAGAGAGCGATGGCCTGTCTGCTGACCAGTGAGGCAAGTGATGGCCCTAATAACTGTTCACAAACCGTATACGAAATATTTTCGTCATGTAGTCCCGCATTTGCCTTGGTCGATGGCGTGAAAATTGCACCTTCCGGAATTTTATCTGCTTCTCGCAGGCCATTTGGCAAGGTAATTCCGCTGATTGCGCCATTGCTTTGGTAATCCTTCCAGCCTGAACCGGATAGGTAGCCGCGCACAATTGCTTCCACGGGTAAGGGTTTCAGTTTTCTGACGACAAATGCCCGGTCCACCACCTGATCCCGTTCCTGTGGCAAAACAACTGATTCGGGAGCAATGCCGGTAAGATGGTTGGGCATGATGCAGGCCAGTTTATCGAACCAGAAGTGGGAAATTTTAGTCAGAATTCTTCCCTTGTCCGGAACGGGGGCAGGCAATATCACATCAAATGCAGAAATCCGATCCGTTTGTATGATCAATAGCTTATCCTCCTCTACTGCGTAGATATCACGTACTTTGCCGCGATGAATGAGGGGGAGGCTGGCTATATTCGTTTCAAACAGTGTCGTCGTCATAATGATATCTGATGGTCTTCGTATAAGCCGGATTGAGACTGGAACTCCTGTCTGATACGCTGCGCCTGCTGAAGAGCTTCTTCTGCCGTATCTGCCAGTACAGTAAAATGCCCCATCTTTCTGCCTGGTTTTGCTTCACGTTTACCGTACAAGTGTAACTTAGCCAGAGGATAACGTAATATCCGGCTCCAATCAGGCTCACCATTCTGCCATAAGTCTCCCAGTATATTTATCATTACAGCAGCTTGTACCAGTTTCGTACTGCCTTGCGGGAGACTGCACAACACACGGACCTGCTGCTCAAATTGAGAAGTGATACAGGCATCAAGCGAATAATGGCCGCTATTATGCGGACGAGGGGCAATTTCATTGATCAGTATTTGGCCATCAGTCAGAATAAAAAGCTCGACGCACAGGACGCCGATATAATCCAGTCGGATGATCACCTGACGGGCAATTTCACAAGCCTGGCGGATAATTTCATCCGGCAGGTTCGCCGGTACAATACTCATATCAAGGATGCCGTGAATATGCCGATTTTCCACCAGGGGGAAAAACGTAATCTGGTCAGTATTGTCACGTGCCAGAACAACGGAAATTTCATGGGCGAGTGGCAGTAGTTTTTCCAGTACACAGGGTTTATTCCCCAAGCTGGCGAACGCTTCAGGCACAACATCTACACATTTTGTTCTGACCTGCCCCTTACCGTCATAACCGAATTGACTGGCTTTGAGTATTCCCGGAAACAGGGAGGCATCCACTCCCGTGACTATATCTTTTTCATTCTGAATAGCGATGAAGGGTGCGACTGGAAAGCCATTGTCTGCAAAAAACTGCTTTTCCAGAATACGGTTCTGGGCAATCGAAACACTATCGGCATCAGGGCTGACCGTACAATATTGCGCCAGGTAACGCAGTGCCCGGGCAGGTACATTCTCAAATTCTGTCGTTATTCCTGAACAGGTCGACCCAAGTTCATCCAGCGCCTGATAATCCAGGTAATGTGCACACAAATGACGTTCAGCTATATTCCCTGCCGGGCTGTCTGCCGCCGGGTCGAGAACTGTTACCCGATATCCCATGCACTGTGCCGCCATGGTAAACATTCGTCCCAGTTGTCCGCCGCCCAGCAGACCCAGCATGGCACCGGGTCTGATATTCATGCTTCGGGCAATGTCATTGCCGCGGCGGTGGCTGTCTGATTTTCACGGAACTCGCTGAGTTTCCTTGCCAGAGAAATGTCTTCTGCCGCTAATATCGCAATTGCAAACAATGCCGCGTTGACTGCGCCTGCTTCTCCGATGGCAAAAGTGGCTACCGGTACGCCTTTCGGCATTTGCACGATAGACAAAAGTGAATCTACACCCTGCAGATATTTTGAAGTAACCGGAACACCCAGCACCGGCAGAAGGGTTTTGGCAGCAATCATCCCGGGCAGATGGGCCGAGCCTCCTGCTCCGGCAATAATGCATTTGATCCCGCGGCTATGTGCTTTTTCAGCATAATCGAACATCCGATCGGGAGTGCGATGAGCCGAGATAATCATTGTTTCGTGCGGGACGCTAAAATTTTTCAGAGTATCTGCAGCATGCTGCATAACCTGCCAATCACTGTTGCTACCCATTACGAGGCTGACTGATGGACGATCCACATGAGACCTTTTACTGATTCCGGAATAAATCAAAAATATACCAAGGCATGGTGAAAGCGGCAATAATAAACTAGAATAGCTTAACCAGCCTCAAAGTTTTGTGAAATGGGCGGCAGTCCGTTTTTGGCGGTCTGGGAAATATCTAACATCTAACGATTCATTTCTTTTTAGGCAGTCAGCTATCCGGAATCAAATGAATTTTCAGCGAGGACAGAAAAAAGAAGAACCGGAAATCAATCTCGTTCCTATGATCGACGTATTACTGGTGATACTCATTTTTCTGGTCATTACTACTACTTATTCTAAATTTTCTGAACTGGAAATAACATTGCCGCAAGCTGCTGCTACTGAAACCGATCAGGTATCCGATGCTTCCAAAGTAATTGATGTGTCGGTCAGTGCGGGGGGGGAGTACACAATCAACCTCATCCCGATAAAGTTTAGCAGTATTGAAAATTTGCGTAATGCATTGCGGTCGGCAGCTGGAACCCGGGAAGATCCGGTCATCATTATCAGTGCTGATGCGAAGGCCACCCATCAGTCAGTCATTACTGTCATGGAAGCTGCAAGGCTGGCGGGATATAATCAGGTGACCTTTACAACTGAAGCGACAGACGGTAATCAATAATTTTTACATAACATCCGTCTTATGACTTCATTATTCAATTTCATTTTTAGAATAAAAGGAGAGAAAATGAGCAACAATCTGGATAATTTCTCAAAAGCTGCCCAGTCCGGTAATACCTATGTACTGGCCCCCCTTCCGTATGCCGATAGTGCACTGGAACCGGTTATTTCTGCCCATACGTTGAGCTTTCACTATGGTAAGCATCACAAGGCCTATGTGGATAATCTGAACAAACTCGTGGCGGGTACTCCGTTCGCCGGACAATCGCTGGAACAGATCGTTACCGCGACGGCCGGCCAGGCGGAGAAAGCCGGTATTTTCAATAATGCTGCGCAAATCTGGAACCACATGTTTTACTGGCACAGCCTCAGTCCCAATGGAGGAGGAGAACCCTCGGCTGCATTGAAACAGAAAATTGAAGCCGCATTTGGTAGTGTGGATGCTTGCAGGCAGGAATTTGCCAATGCGGCAATTACCCAGTTCGGCAGTGGCTGGGCATGGCTGGCACAAGAGGGAGATAAATTGACGATCGTCAAAACCGGGAATGCCGACTCGCCTCTTACACGCGGTATTCGCCCTCTGTTAACAATCGATGTATGGGAACATGCATATTATCTGGATTTCCAGAACCGGCGGCCGGATTACGTCAATGCCATACTTGAGAAACTGATTAACTGGGAGTTTGCCGAGGCGAATCTTGGATAATATCTGTTGATGCAGGATATTACTATCGCCCTTTCCAAAGGACGCATCTTCGAGGATACTCTCCCGTTTCTAAAGGCAGCCGGAATTGTTGCGCAGGATGACCCGGAAACCTCACGCAAACTGATCATTGCCACCAACCGGCCGAATGTACGGCTGATTATGGTGCGTGCCACAGATGTGCCGACCTATGTACAATATGGCGCGGCGGACTTGGGCGTGGCCGGAAAGGATGTGCTGCTGGAACATGACGGGATCGGATTATATCAGCCGCTGGATCTGAAGATCGCCCGTTGCCGCATGATGGTGGCGGTCAGAAATGAATATGATTATGCTGCGACAGTATTTCGCGGCGCCCGTCTGCGGGTGGCGACTAAATATGTAAAAACCGCACGCAATCATTTTGCAGCAAAAGGGATGCATATTGATTTGATCAAACTGTATGGCTCAATGGAGCTTGCACCTCTCGTGGGCCTGGCAGATGCGATTGTCGATCTGGTTTCAACCGGCAGCACACTAAGAGCCAATCATTTGCAGGCTGTTGAAGAAATTATGCCAATTTCGGCTCGTCTGATTGTCAATCAGGCAGCGCTCAAGTTAAAAAATGCCACAATCCAACCTTTACTGGAAGCTTTCAGTGCTGCCATTCCTGTAAAGGTATAACACACCAAACGCTCCTGAAAATTCATGGCCCACATCAGACGACTGTCATCTTCCGATGCTCATTTCAATGAAACTCTCGATACGCTGCTAAGTTTTGAAATCACCAGCGACGGAGAGATCGATCAGACAGTAGCGCAGATTCTCGATCAGGTTAGAAAATACGGAGATGAAGCATTACTTGAACATACACGCCGTTTCGACAATCCTGATATCACACGGATCGACCAGATTGAGTTGGGTCGGGATCAATGGCAGTCTGCCTTGCGCACACTTGACAAAGGTGAGCGTGAAGCACTGGAACTGGCAGCCTTCCGTATACGGGCCTACCATGAGAAGCAATCATTGCAATCATGGCACTATGTCGAACCGGATGGTACGCGACTGGGCCAGAAAATTACCGCGCTGGACCGGGTGGGGCTGTACGTGCCGGGTGGGAAGGCGGCCTATCCCTCTTCAGTATTAATGAATGCAATTCCTGCACGAGTGGCGGGGGTTGGAGAGCTCATCATGGTGACACCAGCACCCGGCGGAGAAATGAATCCCCTGGTACTCGCAGCAGCAGCTGTCTGCAAAGTGGACAGGGTTTTTACCATTGGCGGGGCCCAGGCAATTGCTGCACTGGCTTTTGGTACGGCTACCGTGCCAAGGGTGGATAAAATCGTTGGTCCCGGCAATGCTTATGTTGCAGCTGCTAAACGACAGGTATTCGGGATAGTGGGAATCGATATGCTGGCAGGGCCATCCGAGATTCTGGTGATCTGCGATGGGAAAACCGATCCCGACTGGATTGCGATGGACCTGTTCTCTCAGGCGGAACATGACGAGCAGGCGCAATCGATTCTGCTTTGTCCGGATGAGGCGTTCCTGGATGCAGTAGCTGCCAGCATTACCCGACAGATAAATACCCTGCCACGCCGTCACATCATTCAGGCTTCGCTGGAAAACCGTGGTGCCCTGATTCAAGTGCATGACCTCGAGGAAGCTTGCCTGATTGCAAACCGAATAGCGCCTGAACATCTTGAGCTGTCTGTCGCTCAGCCGGAACAGTGGGTGGATAGCATCCGGCATGCGGGTGCGATTTTTCTTGGACGGTATACCTGCGAAGCACTCGGAGACTATTGTGCAGGGCCCAATCACGTGCTCCCAACTTCGGGCACAGCACGTTTTTCCTCCCCGCTGGGTGTTTATGATTTCCAGAAACGCACAAGCCTGATCCAAGTATCCCCGTCTGGAGCGGCCGAACTTGGCAAAGTGGCGGCTATTCTGGCAGAAGGGGAGGGACTCGAAGCCCATGCCCGATCAGCCGAATACCGTTACCGGTAAATTACAAGCCTGAATATCTATGAGCAATTTGTCAGTATGCACCACCTGCTGTGGTGAGAAACCGTGACTGATCAGCAGTTTGATATTGTCATTGCAGGTGGCGGGCCGGTAGGTATGGCATTGGCGCTGGCACTACGTGAATATGAGTTCTCAGTTCTACTGCTCGAAGCGCGCGAACTACCGGAACAGGTGGATGATCCGCGTCCCTTGGCACTTTCGTACGGCAGTCACTTGATTTTACAGCGCCTGGGCATCTGGAGGAGTCTGACGCAACCTGCTCCAATCAAGACCATCCATATTTCCAACCGCGGCCATTTCGGGCATACTGTGCTGACTCCGGAAGACACAGGCATGACGGCATTGGGTTATGTTGTCAATTACCATAATCTCTACCATTCGATGGGCCGGTCTGTACAGAAATGCCAGGTGGAATACCGCATCAATGCCCGGGTCTCTGCTATACAGACAGGGTTGTCTCAGACCCGTATAACCTATCAGTACGATGGAGCCATTAGGCAAGCAAGTGCCGGGTTGCTGGTGTTGGCAGATGGTGGACGGTTGGCTGAACAAATCGACGGGATCAGCTACCAGGTGCATGATTACCAGCAATGTGCAATCGTAGCCAATGTCGAGGTTGATATGCCTCAGCGGGGAACGGCTTTTGAACGTTTTACTCTGGACGGGCCGCTCGCGCTTCTGCCATCTGGTAACGGCTATGCGCTGGTATGGACAATGCCGTCTGCTGCTGCAGAAAATATGCTGAAACTCGATGACAAATCGTTTCTGTGCTGTCTGCAGGAACATTTTGGAGACCGGCTGGGTAATTTTGTCCGTACCGGGAAACGGTCGAGTTTTCCATTGGTGCTCAAATATGCTTCAACCACCATTGGTCATCGGACTGTCCTGATAGGCAATGCTTCACAGACTCTGCATCCGGTTGCCGGACAGGGCTTCAATCTGGGATTACGGGATGCATGGGAGCTGGCCGATGAAATCAGTCGTGTTCCATCTGGAACAGCCAATGAACCGGGATCATCCGCAATGCTGGCAGGATACAACAGACGGCGCCAGCGGGACAGACGTGCAGGAAGACTGTTTACCGACTCTCTGGTAAAGCTGTTTTCCACTGACTTCCCGCTGCTGCAGACCTGTACGGGAATAGGGTTGACTGCGCTGGATTGTTTGCCGCCCGCCAGGCGCTTCATCGCGCGTCGGATGATATTTGGTACAAAAGGCTGATTTGTTGGATAATCCCGGATCCTTCAGATTGGCAGCGAAATATTGTTCATGATCCGGCTCGGTTAAAGAAGGATTCCAAATCGATGTGCTTTTTAATCGACAGCCCTTCTGGATCATGAAATTACCGGAAATTCCCGGTCGTTGCCGTTTTATTCTTAATGTTCTAGCCCGGGTTTACCTGCTTCATGCAAATTGGTTCATATATACTTAAAAACAAATTAATCGTTGCCCCGATGGCAGGCGTGACGGACCGTCCTTTTCGGCAATTATGCAAGCGGATGGGAGCGGCAATGGCAGTATCCGAGATGGTTTCCAGCAACTCCCTGTTATATGGTTCTGAAAAGACCCGGCGTCGGGCCTGCCATGCTGGTGAAGTGAAACCGGTTTCAGTACAAATTGCCGGGGCAGATCCTGACATGATGGCACAAGCCGCCTGTTACAACGCTGAACAAGGTGCGGAGATCATCGATATCAATATGGGTTGTCCTGCAAAAAAAATCTGTAATGTCATGGCAGGCTCAGCTTTGCTGAAAGATGAAATGCTGGTCGGCAAAATTCTTGATGCAGTGGTAAAGGCAGTGAATGTTCCGGTTACCCTGAAAATCAGAACCGGCTGGGACACGCAGCATAAAAATGCGGTGGCGGTGGCGCGTATCGCAGAAAGTGCCGGTATACAGGCACTCGCCATTCACGGGAGGACACGTGCCTGTGCTTATCGGGGATATGCTGAATACGATACGATTGCAGCTGTCAAAGCAGCGATCCGGATTCCGGTTATTGCCAATGGAGATATCAATTCACCGGAAAAAGCCAAAGAGGTTTTGGAATATACTGGAGCAGATGCTGTCATGATCGGTCGTGCCGCACAAGGCAGACCTTGGATTTTTCGCGAAATCGATCATTTTCTTGCCACGGGCAGCTTTTTGCCCCTCCCTGAGGTGGCAGAAATTCACCGTGTTTTGATCGATCATCTGTACGAATTGTATCGCTTCTATGGCGAATTTTCCGGAGTGCGGATCGCTCGCAAACATATTTCCTGGTATACCCGGGGACTTGCAGGTTCTGCTACTTTCCGCCATACCATGAATCAGCTCCAGACGGTTGAAGAGCAGTTGGCAGCCACTCAGCTGTTTTTCGCTGAGCTAGGAGAGCGGGACCGCAGACTTGCGTATATCGATGATGAGGTAATTGCGGTATGAGTGTTATCAATGAAAGTGAAATTGCGCTCTGTATCCGCAAAGCTGTGGAAACCTATTTCCACGATCTGGAGGGTGAAAAACCCTGTCCTATTTATGAAATAGTGATACGCAGCGTGGAGAAACCATTGATTGAAGTGGCTATGCATTATGCTCAGGGTAACCAGAGCAAAGCTGCCGAGCTGCTTGGTATCAATCGCAATACTTTACGTAATCGTTTAATCAAACATAGGATCAGATAAATTTACCAATGATCATCAAACAGGCACTGATCAGCGTTTCTGATAAAACAGGCATAATTGAATTGGCAGCAGCTTTACACCAGCTCGATATCGCAATTATTTCAACAGGTGGCACCGCAAAGTTACTCCGGGAAGCGGGTATTTCTGTAACTGAAGTGAGCGACTACACCGGTTTTCCTGAAATACTTGATGGCCGGGTAAAGACTTTACATCCGAAGATACATGCAGGTATTCTTGCCAGAATGGATTTGCCTGAACATCAGCAGGTAATGGAACAGGAACAGATTCCGACGATAGATCTGGTGGTGGTGAATTTGTATCCGTTTGCCCGGACGATCGCCCGGCCGGACTGTTCGCTGGAAGAGGCGATCGAAAATATCGACATTGGTGGTCCCACGCTGATTCGGGCGGCAGCCAAGAATTTTCAGCATGTCACGGTTGTTACTGATCCCCACGATTATGAACCACTGTTGACACACATGCGGATGACGAACGGATCGGTTGATTATGCCTGGCGTTTTCAGCTTGCACAAAAGGCTTTTTCCCATACCGCCCGCTATGATGCAGCGATCAGTAATTATCTGACTGTACTGGATTCTTCGACCCAACAACGCAAGCCATTTCCGGCGCAGCTCAATCTGAATTTCACGCTGACACAACCCTTACGTTATGGTGAGAATCCACACCAGCAGGCGGCATTTTATCGTGATACTGCCGATATATCAGGCAGTCTGGCGGCTTGTGATCAGCTTCAGGGCAAGGAATTGTCCTATAACAATATTGCTGATACCGATGCCGCATGGGCCTGCGTCCGGACTTTCGACAAGCCGGCCTGCGTTATTGTCAAGCATGCCAATCCGTGTGGTGTCGCAATTGCCGATACCCCTCTCACTGCTTATGAGAAAGCATTCACAACCGATCCGGTATCAGCGTTCGGTGGTATCCTCGCATTCAACCGTACGGTTGATACCGATCTGGCCCGGGCTATATTGCACCAGTTCGTGGAAGTCATCATCGCCCCCGAATTCACCTCGGATGCCAGACTTGTACTGGCAGACAAGCCCAATATCCGTGTGCTGACCGTGCCACTGGAGACGCATACCAATGGCTATGATCTGAAACGGGTGGATGGCGGATTGCTGGTTCAGACGCCGGATGATTTTAATCTTACTGCCAATCAGCTACGGATCGTGACACAGATTCAGCCGACTGCTGAACAGATCGAGGATTGTCTGTTTGCCTGGCGGGTGGCGAAATTCGTCAAATCCAATACGATCGTATTCTGTGCCAATGGGCAGACGCTGGGCATCGGGGCCGGACAGATGAGCCGTGTGGACAGTGCGCGTATCGCTTCGATCAAGGCAGAACAGGCAAATCTCGATTTGCACGGATCAGTGGTGGCTTCAGACGCATTTTTTCCGTTCAGAGACGGGCTGGATGTGCTGGCCCGGGCTGGTGCAGCAGTTGTAATTCAGCCGGGAGGCAGTATTCGTGATGAAGAAGTCATTGCTGCTGCCGATGAGCATGGGCTGGCAATGGTTTTCACAGGCGTCAGGCACTTCAGACATTAAGAAATTTTTGCAAAGTGTCAGTAAGAAACCCGTTCAAGGCAAAAACGGGCAAAAAAGCAAAGTTTATAGGGGATAAATAAGTTTTTGAACTGACTTCTAACACTACAATGGCAATACAGGTAGTGTTATCAGGCGTTTCGTGGCAGATATTGTTATATTTATCCCGTTTTCCGTTATTCCTCTCATGAATTTATCCAGACAGTAAAATGAAACTACTGGTCATCGGCAGTGGTGGTAGAGAGCATGCCATGGCATGGAAACTGGCCCGATCTGCTCGTGTGGAGAAAGTTTTCGTGGCGCCGGGCAATGCCGGTACAGCTTTAGAACCGGGACTGGAGAATGTGCTGATTACCTCTATCCCGGAGTTGGTGGCATTTGCCCGACGCGAAGAAATCATCCTCACGGTCGTCGGTCCGGAAGCACCGCTGGCAGAGGGTATTGTCGATACATTCCGCGCTGCAGGACTGAAAATATTCGGACCAACCCGGGATGCCGCACAACTGGAAGCTTCCAAGTGTTTTTCCAAAACCTTCATGCACAATCACGGTATTCCAACTGCTGTGTGCGAAAGTTTTGACGATGCCGACGCAGCACACCGTTATATTGACCGGCATTCACTGCCGGTTGTCATTAAGGCTGATGGGCTTGCGGGCGGTAAGGGTGTCATCGTTGCGCAGACGGCGGAGGAAGCACATGCGGCAGTGAATGTCATGCTGGTCGAAAGCAGGCTTGGAAAAGCCGGTGCACATCTTCTGATTGAAGATTATCTCGAAGGGGAGGAAGCCAGTTTCATCGTTCTGTCGGACGGGCGTAACGTGTTGCCGCTGGCCACCAGCCAGGACCACAAGCGTCTGCTGGATAATGATCGGGGGCCCAATACCGGGGGCATGGGTGCCTGTTCACCAGCTTCGGTTATTACCCCGGCTCTGCATGCCAGAATTATGCAGGAGATCATCATACCCGTTATAGAGGGTATGGCACAGGAAGCCTGCCCCTATACCGGATTTTTGTATGCAGGATTGATGATTTCTCCTGAGGGGGAAATTAAAGTGCTGGAATTTAATTGTCGCCTGGGAGATCCGGAAGCGCAGGTCATCATGCTGCGACTGAGGACCGATCTGTTGACTCTGCTCGAACATGCTGTCGATGGCACTTTGGACCAGGCAGATATCGACTGGGATGAACGGGTTGCGTTGTGCGTGGTAATGGCTGCTCAGGGCTATCCTGACAATCCGAGAAAGAATGATGTCATTTACGGGCTGGATACAGTAATGACTACCCAGTATACAACGGATGAATTGCACATTTTTCATGCCGGAACTACCACCGGTACAGCGGTGAACGGGAAGAGTCGGCAGGAAATCCTGACAGCAGGCGGACGTGTGCTGGGTGTTACGGCACTAGGTGAAACTGTCCAGCTGGCTCGAGCACGGGCTTATGATATTGCTACAGGCATTCATTTCGAGGGGTGCCAGATGCGTCGGGATATCGGTTACAGGGGGCTGACAGACTGATTTTGCGGATATCAGATCACAGGCTGACGATATCGTTGATCCCCGGTGATTTTCTAGACGGTTGCCAAAAAGTGTTGGACCTCTTCCAGATCACGGGTGCGCTTCATCGGAGGCAGGCTTTGCCAGATACGTCTGCCGTAAGATCTGGATACCAGGCGCGGATCGCAGATCATCAGGACTCCCCGGTCGTTTTCATCCCGTATCAGACGGCCGGCACCCTGTTTCAGATTGATCACCGCATGCGGTAACTGATATTCCATAAAAGCATTGCGGCCCTCCTGCGCGAATTTATCGATACGTGCGGACAACACCGGATCATCTGGCGAAGCAAAGGGCAAACGATCGATAATTACTAGCGAAAGTGCGCGTCCGCGTACGTCGACCCCCTCCCAGAAAGACTGGCTGCCGACCAGAACAGCATTGCCCAGTTTGCGGAATTGATCCAGCATGGCGGAACGGGTTTCCTGGCCCTGCAGCAACAGAGGAAACTCAAGCTGCTCCTGCTCGAAAGCGTCTTGCAGTAATTCGTGGATCTGTTGCATCGTGCGCAGGCTGGTGCACAGGAAGAACGTACGTCCCCCGCTTGCCCGGATTACTGGTAACGCTGCCTGGATAATACTCTCATTGTATCGGACCGTATTGGGGTCAGGCAGCCGGACCGGCACGTAGAGCAGTGCCTGAGTTGAGAAATCAAACGGACTGTCCCAGCTGGCGGTTTTTACTCCGGTCAGGCCCATCATCTGATTGTAGTGAGAAAAATCCTTTTTGACCGACAGCGTGGCGGAGGTGAAAATCCATGCGCGGGTTGAAGCGCTGAGCTGTCTGCTGAATGTTTCCGCGATGGATAAAGGAGTCGCGTTGAGCTGCAAACTGTGGCTGAAAGTTTCGATCCAGCAGACAAACTTCTGCCCGCCGGATTGCTCGTGCCACTGTCTGACCCGGATCAGTATAGTCTGCGCACGCTGCCAGCAGTTTTCCAGCCCCTGAGAACGCACAGCCTGATTTTCCAGCAGCCCGGTTAGCAATATCAGCTTTTCCTGCAGCATATGCAGAGCGTCACTGAATCCCGGGCGTTGTGCAGCAGATGTGGAAGAAAGGCGCAGGTGTTTCTCAGCGATTGTCAGGTGCAGATCGAGTGCGGCTTTTTCCACTCCCGCTGCGGTCTCGAAAAGGGGAGTAAACTCCGGCGCGCTGAGCGTTGCTTCGGTATGAATATCGCGTATCAGTACCAGTATCTGTCCGGTACTGACCGATTCACCAAAAAACAGGCTGGCCACTTCGGGTAACTGATGTGCCTCGTCGAAAATAACAGTATTGCAGGCAGGCAGCAATTCCGACAATCCCTCATCACGCAGCATGACATCTGCGAAAAACAGATGATGGTTAACCACAATAATATCGGCGGATAATGCACGCTTGCGTGCTTCTATAACGAAACATTGATGGTAGTGCGGACAGTCTGAGCCCAGACAGTTTTCTCGGGTGGAAGTCACATGCTGCCAGACGGCTGCCTGTTCGGGGACATTGTCCAGTCCGCTTTTGTCACCGTGGCTGCTGGTACGGGCATAACGTTCGATCAGATCGAGATATTTCACTTCCGTACGGCTGGCAAAGTGAATATGGTCCGATTTCAAGGTGCGTTCGAGATGATAATGGCAGATATAATTAGCACGTCCTTTCAGCAGCGCAATGATTGCCGGCACTTTCAAAGCGGTACGCATGGTCGGGATATCTCGTTGAAAGAGCTGGTCCTGTAAGGTTTTGGTCCCTGTCGATAAAATGATTTTTTCGCCTGACAGCAAAGCCGGAACCAGATAAGCGAAAGTTTTTCCGGTGCCGGTCCCGGCTTCGGCGACCAGCGCTTCCCGGTTTTCCATGGCTTGTGCGATAGCCTGCGCCATCTCCAGTTGCTGGAGGCGGGGACGATAATCCGGGAAGGTGCGGGCAAGCAGTCCATCGGCTGAAAAAATGGCGGTGAGATCGGACATCAAAAAAAAATTATCGGATAATGGCGGCCTGACCAGTAAAACAGGGTGATTTTTCCTGATTGATTGCAATATGGTGTTATACCGGAATCCGGAATAGTACCGGATTATCCCGACAAATGAGTTTTGATTACAGCCATCAGGAAAAATGATCTCACATCAGTCAAAA
>JBIQJX010000002.1:44878-58801 GCA_044507105.1 Nitrosomonas sp. | reverse complement strand
ATCAGTCAAAAGGCTTCCATTCAGGTTTTCGTTTCAAATGAAGATTCTCGCATTTCGTTTGGTACTGTACGTTCTGTTACTTATATTACCGGTCCAGGCTATGGGTCAGTTACTGAAAGAGGGGGGAGATCAGCCGGTCTATATTGAAGCAGACCGGATCGACGGAATTTACCAGCAGGAAATCGAGGCGACCGGTAGTGTACAGTTGCGTCGTGGCGGTCAGACATTATCAGCGGATCGCATCAAATATTACCAGAGTACCGAAGATGTGGAAGTTGAAGGGAACGCATTGCTTGAACGGCCTGATGACACGCTGGAGGGCACCTACCTTCAGATGAATCTGGAGACCGGGCTGGGTGAATTGAGTGATCCGCTTTATTTCATCAGAGATGGGAGCGGACGGGGCAGTGGAAACCTCCTGCTGCTGGAAGGAGAAGACCGGTACAGACTGAAAGAAGGACGCTATACCACCTGCCCGATTGGTAATGATGACTGGTATATCCTGGCGGATGATCTGGAAATAGATAAGGAAAAGGAAGTGGGGACTGCCCGCAACGTTTCAATCCGTTTCAAGGATGTCCCGATTCTGTATCTGCCCTGGATGAATTTCTCTTTCAGCGGACAGCGGAAGAGCGGTTTTCTGGCACCCATCATGGGAAATACAACCCGGAGCGGTGTGGAACTGTCAGTGCCGTTTTACTGGAACATCGCGCCCAATTATGACGCCACCATTGCGCCGCGCCTCATGAGCAGACGCGGCCTGATGCTGAATAACGAATTCCGTTATGTGGGACATACACTGGGAGGCCAGTTTTTACTCGATTTTCTACCGGACGATCTGGTGACAGGTAAGTCACGTTATGGCATGCAGCTCAATCACAGTCAGTTACTGGGAGCCGGATGGTTCGGTATGATTCACTACAACAAGGTTTCGGATGATAATTATTTCCGGGATTTGAGCAATAATATTGCATTTACTTCCCGGACCAACCTGTTACAACAGGCAACGGCGATTTACCATGGCGGACTGGGACATGACGGTGCCATTACTTTCAATGCTTTGCTGCAACAGTTCCAGACCATCCAGGATCCCCGAGCCACGATTATTTCACCATTCAAACGTCTGCCGCAATTTGCTTTGAATGCAGTCAAACGTAATATATATGGTATGGATTTTGATTTTGCCGGTAATTGGACGCATTTTTCCCATCCCACGCTGTCGCACGGATTACGTTTGGCACTTTTCCCGAGCGTCAGTCTGCCTTTGCATACTTCCTACGGTTATATCAGACCCCGCGTGGGGGTGCACCATACACGCTACAACCTGAATATGCCGGCGCATCCAGGGACTGAAGATAAAGACCCCAGCCGGACAGTACCCATATTCAGTCTGGACAGTGGTGTAGTATTTGAACGTGATACAACTTTATGGAGCGACAATTTCATTCAGACAATCGAACCACGGTTGTTTTATGCCTATATTCCGTTCAGGGAGCAGCGTATGCTGCCGAATTTCGATTCAGCTGAAATGGATTTCAGCTTTGCTCAACTGTTCATGGAAAGAAGATTCAGCGGGGAAGACCGGATCAATGATGCTAATGAGATTACGCTGGCCGTCACCTCCCGGCTCATTCATTCCGCTACCGGTAATGAACGCCTGCGCTTTTCGGCAGGCCAGAAAATCCGCCTCAGAGATCGTCGGCTGGTGCCGGATACACCTCAGGTCACTGATGCAGGCTCTGATTTCATCGCCGAACTTTCCGGCAGTGTCACCCCGCATATCAAGACAGATACCAGCATACAAATCAACCAGAATAATTTTCTGACAGAAAAAATACGTGCAGGTATCAGCTATCATCCGGCCCCCGGCAAGGTGCTGAATGCCGGTTACCGTTTTACCCGGGATGTCTTCGAGCAGGTTGATTTTTCCACGCAGTGGCCATTCCTGAAAAACTGGCAGGGTTTTGCCAGTATCAATTATTCTCTGAGAGACAGCAAATTGCTTGCCGGTCTGCTGGGTTTTGAATATAACGCCTGTTGCTGGTCACTGCGCCTGGTCGCCAATCGCTTTACAACCGCGACACAAAAAACTTCGACCAATATTTTCGTTCAACTGGAATTGAACAACCTGATGAAAATTGGTACCAATCCGATACGCGTGCTTCAGCAAGGGATACCGGGTTATACGAGGACAGATATACAATGATCCAATTTCGCCATCTTATGCAATCGAAACTTGGCATACTCTTGATTATCGGGTCAGTTGCTGTCCTGCAGGCGACTGTAACAGCTGCAGTTGCGCAGGACTTTTATCCCGCACTGGGAGTCAGACCCATCGACCGTATCGTGGCAGTGGTCAACGAGGAGGTCATCACTCAACAGGAGATCAATGAACTGCTGGAGAATACGGTTCGGCAGCTGCAAAAACAGAATACACAGCTGCCCCGTATGGAAATATTGGAGAAGCAACTGCTGGAGCGCACGATTCTCAAACGCATACAGCTGCAGCGTGCTAAAGAACTGGGATTGACAGTCAGTGATAATGATCTGGATCAAACGCTGCGCCGGATTGCACAGGATAACCATCTCACGATGGAGGAATTTCGCCAGGCGCTTGAACAGGAAGGGACCAATATGAGGCTGTTCCGCGAAGAGATCCGTGAAGAGATTCTCATGGTCCGGCTGAAAGAACAGGAAGTGAATAGTCGTGTCAATGTAACTGAGAGTGAGATTGACAATTTTCTGCATGTCCAGGCCACTTCATCTATCGGCAATGAGGAGTATCGTATTGCCCATATTCTGGTACAGGTTTCAGATCAGATGGATGAAACGCAGATCAGTGCAAAACGCAACCGTGCCGAAACCGCTCTCGAAAGTCTGCTGCAGGGAGCAGATTTTGCCCAGGTATCAGCAGAATATTCTGATGCGCCCGATGCCATGCAGGGGGGGGAGCTCGACTGGCGGCCCCTTGGTCAGATGGGATCTCCTTTTGCCGAGTTACTGGTCGAAATGCAGCCGGGAGATATTACTCCGATAGTGCAAAGTCCTCTCGGATTCCATATCCTTAAATTACTCGAACGCCGGCAACAGGAAACACCGGTGGTGATCATTGATCAGGTACATGCGCAGCATATCCTGATCAGGATCAGTGAGCTGATTTCTGAGGAGGATGCCCGTCAGCAGATCATACAGATCAGGGAACGTATCGATAATGGTACAGATTTTACGGAAATGGCCAAAGCACATTCCGAAGATGCCAGTGCTTCTGCCGGAGGAGACCTGGGCTGGGTCTCACCGGGAGATACTGTGCCTGAATTTGAGCAGGCAATGAATGCACTGCTGCCGGGGCAGGTCAGCCGCCCGGTGCGTACCCCTTTCGGCTGGCACCTGATCAAGGTAATTGAACGCCGTTCTCAGGATGTAAGCGAACGGCAGGAACGTGAAGCGGCGCGTCGAACCATTCACGCCCGCAAAGCGGATGTCGTTGTGCAGGAGTGGCTGCAGCAGCTCAGGGATCAGGCCTATGTCGAATATAAAGTCGAGGACAGCTGACCTTTCGCTACCTGATTGCCACCTGTTCCGGCAGGATTTTTCTCTGTTATATTAACTATTGAGCGGATGCTGACAGTGATCACTTCCCCCCTACCAAGACTGATTCTGACTGCTGGCGAACCTGCCGGCATTGGCCCTGATCTGTGTATCCGGCTGGCACAGCGGGATTTACCCTGTCAATTGACCGTAATAGCCGATCGTGGCCTGATCAGGGCACGTGCACGGGAGCTGGGACTCCCGCTACAACTGGCAGAAGCCGGTTACGATGATAAACATACTCACCAGGCAGGTACGCTGCATCTGCTGCATGTACCCGCCGCCAGACCGGTCGTGACCGGCAGGCTCGATGCCGCCAATGCATCTTATGTCCTGGCAACCCTTCGGCGTGCTGTCGAGGCCTGCAATACCCGTGAAGCAGATGCGATGGTCACGGCACCTGTACATAAAGGTATCATTAGTGAATCAGGGGTCAGGTTTTCAGGCCATACCGAATATTTGTCTGAGCTGACAGGGAGCCAAGCCGTCATGATGCTGGCAGGGGGCGGAATGCGTGTCACACTTGCCACTACTCATCTGCCACTCAGCGAGGTTCCGGCAGCTGTTACACCTGAACGGCTGGAGCAGAAACTGCGAATTATTCATCGTGACCTCGTAACACGTTTTGCCATCGGTAATCCGTGTATCGCCGTGGCAGGACTCAATCCTCATGCCGGAGAATCCGGCCATCTGGGGCGTGAAGAAATCGATGTCATCATTCCGGTACTGGAAAGTCTGCGTGCTGAGGGAATGAATCTGCCGGGCCCGTTACCGGCGGATACCCTGTTCAATCCTTCCGGACTCAGCCGGTATGACTGTATTTTTGCCATGTATCATGATCAGGGTCTGCCGGTTCTTAAACATGCCAGTTTTGGCAGCGGCGTGAATATAACGCTGGGTCTGCCGATCATCCGCACATCAGTTGACCATGGTACGGCACTGGATCTGGCGGGAACCGGGCAGGCTGATGCCGGCAGCATGCATGCTGCTCTCCAGATGGCGCTGACACTGGTCGAGAAGACGCGTCAGACCGGGCATTGTTCGCAGCCGACTGCATTCTGATTCTGAAAAACGGTGCTGTCGATTCGCACTGCTTTCCCAGGAAAATTTTCTGTTAAAGGTTTCCCGGATATTTCATCATGCGGCATATTCCTCGCAAGCGCTTCGGTCAGCATTTCCTGGTCGATTCTTACCTCATTACCGAGATCATTCGCGCCATCCAGCCCGCTCCAGGAGACCGGGTGATCGAAATCGGTCCCGGACTGGGGGCACTGACCGGCCCATTGCTGAATATTCTCGAGGAACTGCAGGTCATCGAAATCGATCGGGATATCGTCGACTATCTGAGCCGTACCTATGTCGGGAAACAGCTGATCATACACAATACCGATGTACTGAAATTTGATTTTATGACCCAGGGAAGCGGTCTGAGGATCGTCGGTAATTTACCTTACAACATTTCCACTCCGCTGCTGTTTCATCTGGCCCGGTTTCGCCGTCATATCGCCGATATGCATTTCATGCTGCAACGGGAAGTGGTCGAACGTATGATCGCGATGCCTTCTACATCGGATTACGGACGCCTCTCGCTGATGCTGCAGTACCGTTTCGAAATGGAGCAGGTGATGATGGTACCGGCAGAATCGTTTCGGCCTCCTCCCAAAGTACAGTCTGCGATCATACGGATGCGTCCGCGGGCGGAGCCGATCATTCCCGCTGATCATGAAAAGCTGTTTGCGGATCTGGTAACCGCTGCATTTTCCCAGCGGCGCAAAACCCTGCGTAATACGTTGCGTCACTATCTGGCAGCCGGGGATTTTGAGGAACTGAGAATCGACTCCGGTCTGCGTGCAGAGAATCTGTCGCTCGCACAATATGCCGCCATTACCAAACAGATTCATGAAAACCGGTAACCGTTCAGAAAACAGGAGCGTCATGGAAACGTAATCAGCCAGACAAATCGCTGACATATTCGGATGCCTATAATCGCAGTCGCTACCCAAGCGGTACTTTTCCTCAACGATCCATAGGAACGAATATGAAAAAAGTTGTTATTTCGGCAGCGATTATGGCCGCTACTGTGAGTGGTTATCCCGGAGCTGTCATGGCTCATGCCCCGACGGTGGTGCCGGACCTGGAAATCTTCATGTCCGGCGCAAGTGCAATGGATAATGCGATTACCTCCCTGTTCCAGAACTTGTGCCGATCCGGTACGCTGGATACCTATCTGAACAGCGGTGCCAATCCCGGTAATGCCTACCGGGCCTTCTTTTGCACATTGAGCGCCAATGAGGTGCCGGGTCTGTCTTCTGAACAAAGAGTATTGTTCATCAAACGTTCAGCGGGTGGTTCAGCGCAGGGTGTCAGTCCTCTGATCGAACAGGCACAGATAGACACGCTCAATATTTTTAATAACAACTGTACTGAAACAGGGCCGGGTTCACGGACATGGCACTGCACAACCAATCAGGGTACGGGTGATCTGGTTCCGAAACATCCGAATATCGGCATTTCTGATGTCGATCCGCTGATGTTCAGAGGGGTTAATACCCCCACCGGTTTCAACCCTGTTACCCCGGCTGGTGCACAACAACTTGATGTGAGAGCAGTGGCAGCTCTGCTGTTCGGCGTTCCGGTCACGAACGGACTTTACCATGCACTGCAAGCCGTTCAGATCGGAGAAGGGCAGTTGCCGGACAGCTGCCAGGTCGGAGATTATTCCGAAGCGTGCATGCCCAGCCTGAGCAAACATCAGATCGCCTCGCTAATTTCCGGCCAAATCAGAACATGGGACGAATTCAGAATAGATAACGGTACCCCCGAAGGTACTCTGCTCACTCATTATCAGGGGATTTCTCCACCTTCTGACAACAAAGTCTATTTCTGTAAGCGGACGGCCGGTTCAGGCACCGCTGCTCAGCAGTATGCAAAATTTTTAAATAATCCCTGCTCTGATGGAGCGTTGCAACCGCTGGGGACTGATAATGAATTCGAGGGGCCGAGACTGATCGAGAACTCCGGTTCTGGCGATATGGATCTGTGCCTGGATGATTTTGCGAAAGGTAACAATCGTTCCGGAAAGAATGGTATGAATGCCGTCGCTTGGGCGATTGGGCAGCAGGGTATGGAAAGAAACGCCAACCTGGCATTCGATTATAAGTTTATCAAGGTTGACGGTATTGCTCCGACACTGAAAAATGCGGCAAGCGGTCAGTACATCGACTGGGTCGAACCCACTTATCAGTGGCGGACTTCCGGCGCAGGCGCACCTGCCGGCGATACACTGAGAATCATCGAAAAACTGGTAGTAGATGCCGGCGCGCCCGGCTCAGTGGCCTCCATCCTGAATGCCAACACCAACCACCCGTTTGGTAAATCCGGTTATCTGGCAGTTGCCAGTAACGGGCATCCCTACTCGCATGCACTTAACGAGAATGCTCCTGTCATCGCTTATTCGCATGCTGCCTCGGGGACCCTGAATAATTGCAGCGTACCTGTCATTGCCGCTAACAGCAATACATTCAAGCCGCTCACTGGGGTGGGAGTCGGCGGCGGCGGGGGTGGCGGTTCATCTCAGCTTCCATCGATCACTCCTGATTTGAGTCAGGTAACCATTCCCTGCCTGAACTATCAGGGCACCAATCTCAGGGTGGTATTGAATCAATTGCACGATATTCTGCATTGGCGGGTCGTCGACGCAGCAGATGCACTCAGCTGCAATTGATGTCACTGCGCTTCATGCCTGAGCAGACCGGGAATATCATCCTCTCAGGCAAATCATCCGGCTCGGGATATACCTGAAGCTCAATGACAAAGCAATGAAGCCTGAAGATGACGCTCCCCCGCAACAGGAGAGCGTCATCTTCCATTATTTCCATAAAGCTCTAAATTTCCCGGAATGAAAAGGTGAATCAGTCACTTTATCTGCTGCTGGCGATGTCGGTATTAGTATGCGGGTTGTTGCTTGCCTGTGGCACTGCTGATGCTGAAAATACCAGTCAGCCTGATGATCATTTTGATCTGCTGGAGCTCAGAGTGAAGGGAAATACCCTGCTTGAACGCAGAGAAATCGAGCGGACAGTCTATCCTTTCCTGGGAGAGAACAAAAATATCGATACAGTGGAGCAGGCACGTTCAGCGCTGGAAGAAGCCTATCATACCAAGGGTTTTCAAACGGTTGCGGTGGATATACCGGAACAGGATGTGGTGGGCGGGGTAGTTCGCCTGGAAGTGACCGAAGGAAAAATATCCCGTTTGCGTGTCACTGATTCACGTTATTTTTCATTGGGCAGTATCAAAACCAAAGTGCCCGAGCTGGCTGAAGGCAATGTACCCAATATTCCGGTAATGCAGAAGCAGTTGGCCGATCTGGGCAGACAGTCATCCGACCGGACGGTTGTGCCGATACTGCGCGCAGGGGAAACCCCGGGAACACTGGAAGCGGATTTGAAAGTCATCGACCAGTTACCGCTGCATGGAAAATTCGAAATTAACGGACGCAATGTATCGGGTACCAGCCGGTTACGTGCGATCGCTTCGCTGCGCTACGACAATTTATGGCAGAAATTCCACAGCGCATCGTTCATGTACCAAACAGCTCCGGAAAAACCGGATGAAGTAGAGGTTTTTGTCGGCACGTATGTCATGCCAATACCTGATACCGATACCCGGCTGGCACTTTATGCCGTCCGCTCCTCTTCAGATTCACAGATTGCCAGCGCCGGAGCGTTATCGGTAATTGGTATTGGTAATATCTACGGTGCACGAATCGTCACCCCCCTGCCTGGCAGGGACAACTATTTTCACACGCTGACAGTGGGAGTCGATTACAAATCCTTTGATGAGGATCTTTTCCTGATCGGAGCTGATACCTTAAAAACACCGATCAGTTATTTGCCATTCATGGCGCAGTATACCGGTTACCTCACCACTGAAAAATCCCGGCTGTCATTCAATACTGGCCTGAGTCTTTCGATACGTGGACTGGGCAATGATGCCCAGGAATTTTCCGACAAACGTTTCGGGGCAAGGCCAAATTACATGATTTTCAGCGGAGGCATTGATTACCGCCGCATGCTCCCGTGGGGCATGGATATGGTCGGGCGGGTGACAGGGCAGATAGCCAGTTCACCGATTATCAGCAATGAACAGTATGCAATCGGTGGTGATGAAAGTGTACGTGGCTATCATGAAATCCAGGTGTTGGCTGATCATGGCATTCAGGGCTCTCTTGAATTGTTTACGCCTCATTTACTGCCGGCCAGCGAGGCGTGGGGATTTGTCAACAAACTGAAGGGCCTCGTATTTGTCGACGCGGGACGAGGCTGGTTGCAGAGTGTATTGCCAGGGGTGGAGAGCCGGTACAGCCTGGTTGGCAGCGGGTTCGGCTTCAGATTGCAGGCATGGAAATATCTGGTTGCTAATTTCGATGTTGCATTTCCCCTGATCAGCGAACGCACTATCAACAGTGGCAGCCCGAGATTGCATTTCCGGGTCGCAACCGAGTTCTGATTTACAAGATGGAATCGTGGAATTATCTAGAAAAAGAGTGATGATGACTTCTGAAAAACAATACCGTCAGTCTGTAACCAGGTCAGGTAATTTCAGTCTGAAACCGCTTGCCGTCTGCATCAGAATGGCTATTGCAGGTGGTCTCATATTGGGTCCGACAGCACCGCTGCAGGCTGAATTGCCGGTGCCCCGAGCGGTCTGGGAAAGTATGGGTAGCGCGACCCGGGAAGTGATGGGCAGTCATATGGATATCCATCAGCATTCCGACCGTGTCATTTTAAACTGGGAAAATTTCAATATTGGAGAGGGTCACTCGGTCCGGTTTCAGCAACCTGATGGCAGCTCAATTGCACTGAACAGAATTTTTCAGAATGATCCAAGCAGAATACTCGGTTCACTGACGGCAAACGGGCAGGTGTATCTCGTCAATCAGAACGGTTTCGTTTTCGGTAAGAACAGCAGAGTGGATGTGCGCGGCCTGGTGGCCTCGACACTGGATGTATCTGACGAAGTACTCAATCAGGGTATCACGAAGGTTTTTGCCAGTAACGGGTCCGCTGCATTCCAGGGCGACGGGGATTTTTACCTGAGAAATCCCGATGGCAGTTTCAGGCTCGATACTGACGGCAACCGGATCAAAGCCGGTATTTTCGTGGAAGAAGGCGCGCAGATCAAGGCAACCGACGGACAGAATATACTGATCATTGCACCGGCCATCACTAATGAGGGGCATATCGAAGCCGATGACCGTCAGGTCATTCTGGCTGCTGCCACTGACAGAGTGTTTCTGCAGGAAGCGGGCAGTGATGGCCTGCTGGTCGAAGTACAGACCGGCGGGGAAATTAGTAATCTGGGCAGTATTGCCGCCAGGCGCGGTAAAGTGACCCTGGTCGGTTTTGCGGTCAACCAGGAAGGCAAGATCTCCGCCTCAACCTCACTCAATATCAATGGAACGGTACGTCTGCTGGCGCGGGAAAATGCTCAGGCATTTGCAACCCCGGATGGTTTTGTGCTGCGTGCGACTTCCACTACCCGCAGCAGTGACCGGGGTGATGGTCTGGGAACGTCAGCTACGGTGACTTTCGGTGAGAACAGCAGAACCGAAATCCTGCCGGAACCCGATGGTGCTGTCACGGCCATTGATGAACAGATACAACCCTTATCCCAGGTGGAAGTGGCAGGTCACAAGGTTCATTTCAAACGCGACGCTGAAATATTCGTACCCGGCGGTATCGTCGATATCACTGCAACCCGCAATCCCGTGAACCCCTTGCAGAGCTCGGTCAACAGAAATGACAGCCGGGTACTGCTCGATGCCGGCGCCAGGATCGATGTCTCGGGAGTGGATACCACGATCAAATCGATGGAAAGTAATATCGTCGAGGTCGAATTACGTCTGAACGAATTGAAAGATTCACCCCTGCAGCGGGAAGGTGTCTTATTCGGTAGGACAATTCTGGTGGATATCCGTAAAGGCACACCGATTGCTGATATCCAGAATGTCATCGATGCCGTCCCGCGAACATTGGGCGAACGCCTGGCGAAAGGGGGAATCATCCATCTGAATTCGGAAGGCGATGCCATCGTTCAGCATGACGCGACACTCGATTTCTCGGGTGGAGCAGTGACTTTTCTGGATGGTGTCGTTACCACCTCCAGGTTGACCTCGAATGGACGGTCATTCGATATCAGTGAAGCTCATCCTGCCGTGAAATACGATGGAGTATACGGCGAAGTCGTCAAAGTTTATGAGAAATGGGGGATTAGAAAAGTCTGGCAGGTAGACGGACCGTTTTCGCTCGCACGCCGTGAGGCTGGTTATGTCGAGGGTCACGATGCGGGTCAGCTGATGATAAAAAGTCCGAATGTGCTGCTTGCCGGTGAAATGCACGGTGGAACGCACAGCGGCCGGCTGCAGCGTGACCTAGCTGACCGGGCCTATAGCGGAGGATTGAAGGTAGACATGCTTTCTGCCACTTCGGTCCGGCAACCGGTCATCTTTTCGTCGGCCAAGGAGAAAATTGAGATCGATCTTGGGCTGAATGATCCGTTTCCGATGACTGATTCGGGCCTGAGTTCCGCGCTTGTGCTGCAGGCGGAGGGGCTCGAGCGCAGCGGTATCCAGGATATCGCCATTTTGGCCAACGATTCCATAGTCATTGGTGAGAACAGTCACATCAGACTGACCGGTGGCGGACACCTGTCGCTACAGGGCAGTACGATCGATATCGATGGCACTATCAAAGGCGCCGGTGCCGATGTATCACTCACCACGGTACTGAATTTCCAGTCAGTGAGCAGACCGGGTGCAGGTCTGATTCAGCTCGGTGACAAAGCCAGGATCGATCTGCAGGGTGAATGGGTGAATGACCGCATTGCTCCTTTTCATTTGATCGACACGACAGGGATAGCCGTTTCCGGGGGAAGTTTCAGGGCAAATGCAAGCGGCGACATCGATCTGAAAGCCGGCAGTATAATCGATGTAAGCGGCGGGGCATGGCTGGACAGCAGTGGCCGCATTACTGAAGGTGATGCGGGGAGCATCCATCTGATTGCCGCCAGGCCAAATACCGGTTCCGGTATTACGCTCGATGGCACACTCCAGGCGTATGGCCTGCAAACAGGCGGCATGCTGGAACTGGAAGCCAATGCTGTAGTGATCGGGCAGAGACAGGAAACTGACAGGGTCAGAAACAGCACGGTTGAGCCGCTGGTGATTGATCCCGGGTTTTTTGGCCAGCATGGGTTTGCGGAGTATCTTATTACCGCCAATATAAACGGTCTGACTGTCGATCAGGATGCCCGGATTACATTGCAGCAGGTTAACCGGATACTGGATAACGCGGCTATCGGGCAAGCCGGCGCCGACAGCATTGGAGCCATATCCCGGATAGGGATGCTGCCGGATATGCAGAGAAAACCCGGCTCCCTAACCTTGACTTCTTACCATACGACAGGCCCCAATCTGAACAGCCATTTGACGGTTGAAAAAAATGCTGTGATCGCTGCTGATCCTCTCAGTTCAGTAACACTGGTTTCGGATTCCTCGCTGATTTTTGATGGTTCGATCACAGCACATGGCGGCCAGGTGAGTCTGTCGATTATTCCTCCCGTCGGTCTGATTGATCCGCTTTACCAGCCTGCTCACGGGATATGGCTGGGAGAAAACGCACGTATCGATGTTTCCGGCATCGCGCTCACTGAAGTGGATGCGCTGGGCAGAAGAGAGGGTGAGGTATTCGATGGCGGCCATATTACTCTGGAGGCAGCGCGCGGTTTCATCGCCGCCGGAGAAAATTCTCTGCTCGATGCATCCGGAACGGCGGCGCAGCTGAATCTGCCGCGTATCGGTCCCGGCGGACTGAATCTGTCTTTTGATCCGGTAATGGTCGGTTCGAATGGCGGCTCGATCGAAGTAACAGCAGCCGACGGAATTTTTCCGGACGGGCAGATGCGGGCTTTCGCCGGGGGGGGCGATGCTGCAGGGACCGCCGGAGGCAAGTTGCTGATAAATATTGATGGGAAACGCAGAGAACCGCCGGTCATTGAAGGAATTGTCCTCAACTTTCCGACTGATCCGGGGGTGATCAATATTTCACAACAGCGCATTCCGGTATTCAGTAATCAATTTGGTAAGGCGGGTGATACGCTGCCGGCCGGCCTGCAACGTAGAGGGTATGTATCGGCCGATCAAGTCAGGGAGGGCGGCTTTTCGAACCTGGCGTTGCGCGCCGATGACGAAATACGATTTCAGGGAGAGGTCGAGCTGACCCTGCAGCATGCATTGAATCTGGATGCGCCCCGATTCAGCCTGGAAAACAGCAGCCTCTCCAATGCGAGTGACTCCGGACAGATCACACTGAATGCTGCTCAGGTTTCGATTGGTTCGAGCCTCAACCGGACCGCTGCAGGTGATCCTGAAGGGGGAGCAGGCAGTTTGGCAGTCAATGCTGATTTGATCGAACTGTACGGTGGTTCTTATACAACAGGGTTCCACCGGATTGACTTCAACGCTGACAGTGATATCCGTTTGAACGGTTTACGTCTGCGTGTCACCGACAGAGATTTCATCGGCGAATTCAAAACATTTTCCAGCCTTGATCTGACTGCAGACCGGATATATCCGAATACTCTGACCGATTTTACACTGGCGGTTACAGGAGACCCGACCGGCACCCTGACTTTCAATCCGGGAGGTGACACTATTTCACCCGTGCTTTCCGCCTACGCCAAACTATCGATCATAGCGCCCAATATTCATCAGCATGGCATTATCCGGGCGCCGTTCGGTGAAATCATCCTGGAGGCTACCAACCGGATTACATTCGGTCAGAACAGCATTACGTCGGTTTCTCCAGACAACCAAATCATTCCATTTGGGGTGACTGAAGGTGGACTGGAGTGGTTGTATCCCATCGGCAACCAGAACCTGATTGTCGATACACCTAACAAGAGTGTTACGCTTCGGGCGGCTGAAATCCGGCGGGAAGAGGGAGCCTTAATCGATTTATCCGGTGGGGGTAATCTGGTGGCTTTTGAATTCATCCCGGGTATCGGCGGCTCGGTGGATGTACTGGCCACTGATAAATCTTATGCTGTCATTCCGGAGTTTTCGGGTTACGCCCCGTTTGATCCTCTGGAATTTCCCCGGTCGGGCCTACAGGCAGGTGACAGGATTTACCTGGAGGCAAGCGACGCGCTGCCGGCCGGTCACTATACGTTGTTACCGGCACGCTATGCGCTGCTGCCGGGGGCTTATCTGATCACGCCGCAGGCCGGTACACGCGATAGAGTGCCGGGCACGAAAACGGTCACTCCGGAAGG
>JBIQJX010000002.1:0-44778 GCA_044507105.1 Nitrosomonas sp. | reverse complement strand
TCGGCAGCCTGTTGCTGGGCGGGACCAGAAAATTCGATAGTGATACCGGCATGACCGAATTGAACGTCAGTGCGCACTCAATAACACTGGCGGAAAATACTGCTTTGCACAGTCCGGAGATCATTCTGGCTGCAACCGATCATATTACCCTGCAACCGGGTTCCTCTGTAGTTGCAAAGGGAGCAGAGACAGCGCAGACGCACACACCCTTATTGCAGGTAACCGGGGATGGGGCCTTATTGAGGGCCACAGCCGGCACGTCGGGAGATTTTCTCAGAACCGGTTCTCAAGGGCAGACAGGTGCGCTATCCGTCAGTGAAGGCGCTGTGGTCTCCGCAGAAACCGGATCGATTCTGCTGGATTCGACTCGCTCGCTGATAATGGAAGGTGAACTCCGGACCGGGAAAACACTGGAGATCGGCGCCGAAACGATCAATCTGGGGGAAGTCAGTGATGCGCTGAATGGTTTGTCACTGGACAACGCACAGTTGAGCCGGCTGAATCCGAATGCACTGATACTGACCAGCCGGGGAAATGTCAATATTTACGGTAGCGTCTATCAGGTCGATGCAGACGGTCAACAGGTGCCTGCCGGATTTAACGACCTGACCATAGATGGGGCCGGTTTCGCCGGTTTCGATAATACAGGCAGGCGCGCTGCCCTTACCGCGAAATCCGTTACGTTGAGAAACAGCCGTGGGATCGATGGACAGACGGGTGACGGTGCCGGAGAATTTTTGCTCGAAGCCGATACCCTGATTCTGGGAGGAGGAGATTTTAAGGTGTCAGGCTTCGGGCAGGCTACGTTCAATCTTGGTAATTTACTGTCAGCTGCCGGAGAGACCAAATTGACCGCGCTCAGTGATGTCACAATCCGGACCGGATATCTGACCGGGGCTACTGGTTCCAGTACAACACTGGATACATCAGGATATCGGCTCGCGATCGATCACAACACAATTTCGGAGCGGACCACTCCACTGAATTTCGCAGCCAATCTGAAGTTGCTGGCAGACAGTATTGATATCAATGCACCGCTGCTGTTTCAGGGGGGAACAGTGACGGCTGATGCGACGTCCGGCAATGTCACACTGGGTAATGAGGCAGTCATTGATGTATCCGGTATCGTCGTGCCCCGGGGGCTGAGTCAGCCACTTCACTTGTCGGGGGGGCAGATAGACCTGACTTCGAAGTCGCATGACATTGTGGCTCAGACCGGCAGTCGGATGCTGCTGAACGGGCATACCGCGGGCATGGCGGCAGGAGCACTTCATCTGAACACAGTGCAGGGTCACGTCAGATTGCAGGGCATAGTTGATGCGCGGGGAGGAGATGAAGCAGCAGGTGGTTCCGTTCGAATCGATACCAGCAGTCCGGGTGAAGCCGGATTCTCCGGATTAAACAGTCTGTTTGATGATTCAGGTTTTACTGATCTCATCGACCTGAGAATCAGAAATGGCGATCTGACTGTCGCGGAAGCCGATAGCATAACAGCTCGTAGCATAAAACTGGCGGTCGACAAGGGTACCCTGACGCTGGCGGGTGAACTCGATGCACGCGGCGAACAAGGTGGCACGATCGATCTGGCTTCCGATGGCCGGCTGCTGTTGACGCCATCAGCAAGATTGCGGGCAGATGCACAGACCGGAGGCAGTGAGCGCGGCGAGGGTGGGGATGGCGGCAGAATCACGCTTTCATCAGTGACTGGTGCAGGTATCGACATACAGCAAGGTGCTTTGATTGATGTTTCTGCAAACGGTGGCAAGTCGGGCGAAGTGCATCTGCGGGCTGACCGTCAGGGAAATGACATCCGTATCAGTCCGATTGCAGCAGGAACGATCATTGGTGATCCCGAGGTTCTCGTCGAAGCGGTGAGAATCTATACGCACGATAATCTGGACGATAATGTGATCGATACGATCCGGAATGATACCCATGAATTCATGAGTGCCATGAATACCCGATTGGGTTCGGGTTATGAAATTAAACCAGGCATCGAAATCAGAGCAGACGGGGATATGATGTTGTCTTCGCAGTGGGATTTTGCCGACTGGCGTTACGGATCGACTAATACGCCGGGTCACCTGACGCTGCGGGCTGGCGGCGATGTCATTCTGCAGCAAGGCGTAAGCGATGCTTTTGCTCCGGGAATATTATCTCTGAGTGAACTGACCGGCAATCCGGAAAATGACATCGCGGTCGATGACATGCTGCAACCGGGCCGATCCTGGAGCTACAACATCGTGGCAGGTGCCGATGTTGATGCGGCAGACAATTTTGCTACCCTCGCCAAGGGCGACATTTTGCTGGGAGATCAGGTGAAGGTTCGAACCGGGACGGGGGATATCGGTTTTTATGCGGGGCGCGATATCGTGTACGGCAGCGATCAATCCGTCGTTTATACGGCGGGCCGGCCCGATGATATGAATCGCTTCGGATTCAGTCCGTTTTACGTGGCGAGCCGGTTTTATGCGGAATATCCTGTAGAAGGAGGCGATATCACTTTCCACGCCGGAGGTGATATCAGGGGAGCAGCAGGCAATCAACTGGTCAGCGACTGGCTGGTCAGAACCGGCAACTGGTCACGGGAAAATAACTCCAGTGGAAGATGGCCAACAGCATGGGGAGTACTGCTCGGGAATGTTGCCGGATCGGGTATGACTGTCGATTACAGGCAGAATCTGGGCGCACTCGGTGGGGGAAATATTGCTGTAATGGCGAAGGGTGATATACATGATTTGTCTGTCGTCATCCCCACTACCGGCAAGCAGGTGGGCCAGCTTGCGCAGCCGGAGAATTTGCGTAATTTCAATTATCTGACGAATGAAATCGAAATCAACGGGGGAGGAGATCTGTATCTCGAAGCCGGCGGCAGTTTGTACGGCGGTATGTATTATGTGGATGGGGGTTCGGCCAGTCTGAATGCAGGTGATTCCTTGAGGGCTGGCACCCCTGCTGTCTCAGGTGTACCTGCAATGAATCCCGTGCTGGCAATGGGTGATTCCCACTTCACCATTACTGCTGTCAATGATGTTGCGATCGGAGCTGTGGTTGATCCCATGATTCTGCCACAGCCCGGTGACAAGAAGCCGGGCAATATGAACAGTCTGTTCTTTCGGTACAGCGCAGATAGTGCAGTATCTCTGACTTCTCTGGCGGGGGATATCAGCCTGGATAACGATGTATTATCCATGATCAGCCTGCTCAATGATGGGCGTTCCAGCATCAACAGCATAAGTTTTGCCGGTGATGCCCGGGAAGCCCTTCTGGTCAATCCGGCCACCTTGCAGGCGCATGCATTACAGGGCGATGTGCGTTTCCTCAACAGCCTGATCATGTTCCCCAGTGCCAGCGGTCAGTTTGAGATCCACGCCGGCAGCGCTATCACTACGGGTAATACGGGTAACAATATCAATATAGTCATGTCGGATACCGATCCCGGGTTATTGCCGGGTGTGGCGTTTCCGGCTGTCAGTTACAACGAAGCCAATCTGCGTTTGGTTTCATCAGGGGTGAGTGCTGAACCTGACAAGCTGTTCAAGGCTGTGCCCAACCACATCAATGATCTGCAGCCGGCGCTGATCAGTACAGGCAGCGGTGATATCATCAGCAATGACCCTCTGTTGTTCGTGATGGCTAAACCTGCTCAGGTAATGGCCGGCAACGATATCGGTAATGTCAGTTTCCAGATTCAGCATAATTCCGCAGAGTCGGGATCGATTATTAATGCAGGGCGCGATTTCCGGTTCGACATAGAAAGAAGCCCTTCGACGGGCGCGCTTATCAATAAGGTACAGAAGCTGGAGGTATCCGGCCCTGGACGGTTGACAGTACTGGCGGGACGTGCCATTGATCTTGGCGCTTCACAAGGTGTTACTACAGTGGGAAACCAGATCAATCCGGCACTGGCTGAGGACGGTGCGCATATTCATATGATCGCCGGTCTGATACAGGGCGGCATGGATGTAGCCGGTTTTGCAGGTAAATATCTGGCAGATAACGGACAGTTCGGCAGTGCATATCTTCAGGCTATGACCGGGTACGTACGGATGCTGACCGGCGATACCTCACTCCCGGCAGAGGCCGCTGCAGATATTTTTGCCGGGTTGGATCCGGTGAAGCAGACACATTTTAATGCCGGTTTTCTGGCGCCGGTCAGAAACCGGTTCAATGAACTGGTAAAAAACCAGGGGGAAAAATTCTCGACTGCGAAAAACAGCTTCGACAATGCCAGTGACGATAATGCGCGTTTCGTATTCAAACAGGAAATGGATCTGGCCCAGCTCGAAGTGCTGGCGGCAACGGAGGCGCTCTTCCCCGGCACCACCGTTCTGGTCGGCAATACCGATTTCAGGGTTGATCCGGTGAATGGTATCGTTTTCAGAGAAGGCAGTGACGCCGGTAGTATCATCGAGGCTGTTTTCAGCAATGAAAGAAACACGACTGCCAAGAACGATATTGCTATGTTCTTCAGCCGTGTCCACAGCACGGATGGCGGGGATATCAATCTGTACGCACCTGCAGGTGGCGTAAATGCCGGACTTGCAGTCAGCTCCAGTGGTGTGAGAGACGCTTCACAGCTCGGTATCGTCGCGGTGAAACAGGGAAGTATTCATTCAGTCGTGCGTGATGACTTTCAGGTGAATACCACCCGTGTCATGACATTGAGCGGGGGAGACATCGTGATCGGATCTACTGATGGCAATATCGATGCCGGGCGCGGTGCCAAAACAGCACTGGCTTCTCCTCCGCCGATCGTTCGGTTCGATGAAAGAGGTAATTTTATTGTTGAGCTGCCACCCGCCGTTGCAGGTAGCGGTATCAGAGCTAATGTTGCGCCTGACGGAACGCAGGGAGACGTGCTGCTGTTCGCGCTACAGGGCATCATCGATGCCTCCGAAGCGGGTGTCGGCGGGAAGGATGTGATGATCGGCGCCACGGCAATCGTCGGCTCGGATAATATCGATATCGGTGGAGTTTCGGTAGGTGTGCCGGTTGCCTCGACTGGCAGCATTGCCGCCGGTCTGGGGAATGTGGCCAATGTCGCGGCAGCGGTGACACAGGCGCTGGACAGTACGATAGATACGGCGAAAAACACCAGCGATAAAATGGCCGGTAATGCGGCGCTGGGTGTTCTCAGTGTCGACATCATCGGCTTCGGAGATGAAGAAATAGAATGATCACGGATGAATACCGGTCCGGTTACAGCTTTCTGCTGAACCGTTTTCTTCCTGGATTCAGAAAAGTAAATGTCATATCGCATTCCATCGTTTCATCCTGTGAGACATATCCGGTGCTGGTATATGAACCGCAGGGGGATTGCAGTCGTACGATCATCACTTTCTCCGGCCTTTCTGTTCACGGTTATCGGGATGAGCGTCTTGCTGCGGTTTCCAGGGCGTTTGCCCGCCAGGGATTCCGGGTCATCACCCCTTGTGTGTCGGATATCGATCGTTTGCTGATCCATCCCTCAACCATCAATAAATTTGCAGCACTGATTCAAACTACCTATGCTGACAAGCGGCTCAATCCCGGCGGACAGCCTCTCGGTGTTTTTGCCGCCTCGTATTCCGGAGGAATAGCGATGCTGGCAGCTGCACGTACCAGCGTCTCGCCATGTATCGATGCAATCTGTCTGGTAGGAGCATTCAGCCATTTCAGAAATATATTGCGATTCGTCATCGAGCGGAATGATGCTGACGAATATGCGCGCTACATATTGTTGCGCAATTTTCTCGAACGAAGTCGGTACCGTAATGATGACATCATCGAACTGCTGAATATCGCTATTCTGGACAACGGCTTCAAAAGAAAAAAACCGTTATTGCCCGGCAGGCTGCGATCATTTCCTGCCGGAACCGTCGATTTTTTCAGCCGATTGCGGCAGCACACCGGATTTAGAAGTGAGTTGTCATACAAAGTCTTTAAAGAAATAGATCAGAAAGAACACTGGATGGATCAGTTCGATTTAACCACCAGACTGGAAGGAATCGATTTTTCAGTCAGTCTGATCCATGGCCGGGATGACCGGGTCATTCCCGCCGACGAATCCGTCTGTCTGCATCGCGCGCTGCAACGACGCGGCAAAAAAAGCCGGCTCGTGCTAACCAAATTGCTGGGTCATGGCAATCTGGTCGTAAGCCCCGATCTCTGGAATGAGGTCAACAGACTGGCCTCAGGCTTCGGATTTTTTATCAGCAGTTTGCGTAAGATAACCTGAGTTCGGGATAAGTCCTTAAATTTTGGCTAGGTTACTGTTCCCTGGTCAGGTTCAGGGCTGGTTTTTTTCTCTACGCATGCTGCCGGCAACCAGTTTGTATTCAAGCAGACGGCATTCCAGTGCACCGTTAAATAAAGGCGTGCGGCGTGAGGGAGTAAGCCGGATCAATTTGGCCAGCAGGGGATCGGCCGTCAGCAGGAAGGCTTGCCAACCGCTGAATCGTTTTTTCAGGGTGTCGCCCAGCCGGGGATAGAATTCGGTGAGTTCTTGCCGGTCCCCAAGCCGTACGCCATAAGGCGGATTGCTGATCAGCATGCCGGTTTCGGCAGGAGCAGAAATTTCCAGTACGTTTGCCTGTTTGAAACTGACACAATCGGATAATCCTACTGCTGCAAAATTGCTGCGCGCATCGGCCAGTGCTTTACCATACAAATCGCTGCCGTAAATGGATTGAAACGTAATGGTGCGCTGGCGTTCTGCTATAGTCTGCCGAAGCTGAGTCCAGAATGCCGCATCAAAAAATTTCAGTTTTTCGAAAGCAAAATGCCGTCCTATACCCGGGGCGATACGGCAAGCGATTTGGGTGGCTTCCAGTAGCAGGGTGCCACTGCCACACATCGGATCAAGCAGCGGGATGCCAGGTTGCCAGCCGGCCAGCGCCAGTATGCCGGCAGCCAGATTCTCGCGTAATGGCGCCTCTGCGTGAGTATGGCGCAGGCCGCGCTTGAACAGGGCTTCGCCTGAGGTATCCAGATAGAGAGTGAACTGCCGGGCATCGAGAAAGCCATGGATGCGCATATCGGGAGAAGCTGTATCTACACTTGGACGCTTACCGCAAGCCTCGCGGAATTTGTCGCATACCGCATCTTTGATGCGGAGTGTAACGAAATCGAGACTGCGCAACGGACATTTGATGGCTGCCAGATTAACCCGTATCGACTGCTGGGACCCGAACCATTGCGGCCAGGGCAGGGCATGGGTCAAGTCATAAATATCATTTTCACTATGATACTCTCCTTGAGCAACTTGCCACAGAATGCGACTGGCGATACGGCTTTCCAGATTGGCACGATAACAGGTCGGCCAGTCTCCCTGAAATGCCACGCCACCGGGTGAAATCCGGATGGAAGTGGCATCGAGACAGGTGAGCTCATCGGCCAGCACAGACTCCAGCCCGCGTGGACAGGAGGCAAAAAAATTGCCGGTCATTACTCTTCTGTGAAGAACAGGACGTAAAGGTGTGGCCGAGGGGCGGGAAGGGGTGTCATGCCGGCCTGTTCTTCCAGACTGCATAGGCAAACAGCAGCCAGGCACTCATGTAAGACAGTCCGCCCAACGGCGCTACCATACCCAGTCCGCGCCATCCGGTCAGGCTGATGACATATAGTGTGCCCGAAAACAGCAGGATGCCTGTTCCCATCAAAATACCCGAGAACTTCAGCGTACGCGCTTGTGGAAACCGGTCTATTGCCAGTCCGACCAGTATCAGCCCGATCGCGTGATAGAAATGGTATTGCACCCCGGTCTGGAAGTTGGTGAGCATGTCGGGGGTCAGTATGGTTTTCAGTTTGTGCGCTCCCATGGCACCCAGTGCGACACATAAAAATGCATTCGATGCGCCCAGTGCAAGAAAGATTCTGGACATTACCGGTCGAGCTCCTTGTCAGTCAGAAGGGTAAAAAATACGGAGAACTGTTTTATTATTCTCCTGTTTCGGTGATATCAGCCTTGGCCCATCCACGGGCGAAAACCACCTGCACAGTATCACCTGCATCAATCTGCCGGTTGTCATGCAGAATATCCCCCCCGGCAGTATAGGTGATGCTGTAGCCGCGTGCCAGTACTGCTTTCGGGTCGAGATGGAGCAGGTGCTGCTGTTGTCGGATGAGATAGAGATTCAAATGTTCCAGCCGGTGCGTCATGGCACGCTGCAGCCGTACGGCCAGTTCATGCTGACGTCCGATCTGTGCTGTCATATCAGGTTTCCCCATGCGGATGCGCCGTCCGAGCTGATCGATCTGCCACTGGCGGGTATCCTGCTGTCTGTTCCATGCGTGCATCAGTCGTTCACGGAGCTGTAACAGTTGTATTAACTGATGGCGAATTCGTTCTCCGGGGTGGATCAGACGATGGGCCAGGAGATCGGCAGTCTGCATACGGCGTTCGAAATCCCGCTGTATTGCCCGTTGCAGGCGGTATTGCCAGTGCTGCAATTGTTGCAGAATTTCCTGTCTGTCGGGGGAAACCATGTGGGCGGCACCGGTAGGAGTCGGCGCACGGGCATCGGCCACGAAGTCAGCTATAGTGAAGTCGGTCTCATGTCCGATACCGGTTACAACAGGAATCGGGCTGACGGCGATTGCACGTGCCACGATTTCTTCATTGAATGCCCATAAATCCTCGATCGATCCACCCCCACGGCACAGAATCAGTACCTCACATTCGGTGCGGTGTGCGGCGGTTTGTAAGGCAGTGACAAGGCCCGCAGCTGCGCCTTCGCCCTGGACCGGAGCAGGATAGATAATAACGTGAAGGGATGGCATACGCCGATGCAGCGTGACGAGTACATCCTGCAGTGCGGCAGTATTAGGTGAAGTGATGATACCAATCTGTCGCGGATGAGGCGGTAAAGGCCGCTTGCATGCCGGATCGAACAGCCCTTCCTGCTGAAGTTTCGTTTTGAGCCGTTCGAATGCTTCGAACAGCAGGCCCAGTCCGGCACGGCGCAATTGCTCGATCGTCAGCTGAAACTCTCCACGAGCTTCGTACAGGGTTACCAGGGCCTGTGCTTCCACCTGCATGCCATCTTGTGGCTGCCAGTCCAGATACAAGTTTTTATGACGAAACATGACGCAGCGCACCTGGGCACTGTCATCCTTGAGTGAGAAATACCAGTGACCGGAAGGATAGCGTTTCAGGTTGGAAATCTCTCCACTTATCCAGAGCAGCGGAAAAGCATATTCAAGGATTACACGAGCGTTCCGGTTTAATTCACTGACACGCCATAATGTTTTTTTTTGTTCAGGATAAGGATCATTGACAGTCATGTTTTTTGCAGTCATCCACAATTCCATCGAGATGCCAAGATGCGGGCAGGAAATTTTCATGAGAACAATATCTTAAATAAGATATTGTTTTTAAATTTTTTTGTTTGGCTTAAAAATTGGGCAAGTCAGAAAACTGTGTGGCGGTAATGATACTTAACCCTCTTATCCATGATTTATTCACATAGTTATCCACAGGAATTGTGTATAACCTCCTCGTTGCAGACAGGATACATAAATACTGTGGGAAAGAACGGGCAGGTTGAGCAAAATATGGCAGTATTGCACAATATACCGTCATCGCTTCATTATATAAAACCAGGGAGATTAATGCGTGTTTTCAATCATTCAGGCAGCGGGCTGGCCAATATGGCCGATCATACTGGCTTCTGTCGTAGCGGTGGGTATTATTGGCGAACGCTTGTGGAGTCTGCGTCTGGCGAAAGTTTCCCCGCGGGATTTACTGCCCAGGGTGCTGCAGGAATACCGTCGTTCGGGTATACACACTGAAACTCTGGCCCGTTTGCAAGAACACTCCCCACTTGGACAGGTGCTGGTGGCGGGGCTGCGAAATATCGACAGCCCTCGCGAGATCATGAAAGAATCGATCGAAGAGGCCGGGCGTGTAGTAGCACATGAGCTGGACCGGTATCTAACGACACTGGGGACGATCGCTTCTCTGAGTCCGCTTATGGGATTGTTCGGTACCCTGATCGGGATGATCGAGATTTTCGGATCAGGTACCCCGACTGGCAGCAATCCGGTACAACTTGCGCATGGTATCTCAGTCGCTCTGTATAATGCCGCGTTCGGTATTCTGGTAGCGATCCCGAGCATGATTTTCTACCGGCATTTTCGAGCCAAAGTCGATGCGCTGGTGCTGGAAATGGAACTGCAGGCGCTGAAACTGGTTGAAGTAGTGCATGGTGAACGGCGTATCTAATCAAAGAACAAGATAAATATCAGAAACTCCTTACGGGGAGATTTCAGGGATCGAAAAAATATAATCAGTTAAAATACCAGTAAACCGCGGACAGAGAAAGGAAAGGAGGGCAGGCTTTTTGTCGCCGTTTATATGTCGTTGCAAACAACAAGGTAACCGTGACTGTTTTTTCGATAGAGGCAACCGATGGAAGTAAGCGGCTCTCTTGCTTCCCCGGGCGGTGTATCTTCAGTTTATCGGGGTTGTTCCCTGGTTACCGGTGGCGGCGGGTTCATCGGCACCCATCTGGTCAGATTGTTACTGGAACAGGGCGGACAGGTAAAGGTGCTTGAGCTTGATGGTGTGCCCGTCCTGAAGGGTGCAGAAGTTATTCGTGGTTCGATCAGTGATCCGGCAGCAGTTCGCCAGGCCATGAAGGGCGTGAACAGAGTTTTTCATCTGGCTGCTTATACGGATTTGTGGGCACCTGACAAGCGGATATTCCGGCAGATCAATTATGACAGTACCTGTATCGTATTGCGCGAGGCAGCGCATGCGGGGGTGGAAATTGTGGTGCATACTTCGACGGAATCGGTGCTGAGCGGAGAAGAAGAGTCGGATAACCTGGTGAAGAGTAGTGCACCGCCGCCATACCGACAGAAAAATGTGACTTCCGGTCCATACTGCGCTGCCAAGTTACTGGCAGAGCATGCTGCGCTGGAGGCGTCGAAAAACGGTCTGCCGGTGGTCATCGTCTCACCTTCACTGCCGATCGGACCAGGAGATCGGCGCATCACCCCGCCCACGCGCATGATTCTGGATTTTCTGAATCGGAAAATTCCTGCTTATCTTGATTGTCGTCTGAATCTGGTGGATGTGCGAGATGTGGCAGAAGGGCATATTCTGGCAGCACAGCGAGGGTGTTCCGGAGAGCGCTATCTGCTGGGCCATGAGAATTTGATGCTGAGTCAGTTGCTGCGCATGATTGAAGAAATCACCGGACTGGGCATGCCAAAATATCGCATTCCCTACTGGCTGGCGCTGGTAGTAGGTGTGTTGCAGGAATTTACAGCCGATTATCTGACCCACAACACTCCCATGGCCCCACTGACGGGGGTCCGTTTGGCCGGACGGAACAACAACTTTAACAGTAACAAGGCGGTTCGTGAATTGGGCTTCCGGCAAACTCCGATTCGGCAGGCATTGGTCGAAGAAATTACCTGGCTGATCGAGACAGGGTATGTGAAGCGGCCTGTTCCCTTATACAGGAAAACATTTTGATTCTTTATAAAAAAAATAATGACTGCGCATTTGAGGGCAGGAAACGCTTTACTGCGCGCACTGGATTCGGCTTTCTGAAATCTGTTGCTTTGCTGTGCCTGACAGTTATTATCTGCGCGGGATGCAGTTCAGTGCCCAAGGAAGGGTATCAGAGAGACGTACATGACCCGTATGAAACGTTCAACCGTAAATCCTATCGTTTTACGGACGAGATCGATCGCAGATTGTTTGAGCCTATCGCTGATATTTATATTGAATATGTGCCGGAAGCGGTGCAGCGTCCTGTTAATAATTTCTACCGGAATCTTGCTTATCCGAGCGTGATATTGAACAGCTTTTTGCAGGGCAAAATACGCCAGGGATTTTCAGATACCTTGCGTTTTTTGATCAACTCCACTATTGGTATTGGAGGACTTGCGGATATGGCGGGGCATATGGGATTTCAGGAGCATAATGAAGATTTCGGGCAGACGCTCGCGGTTTGGGGTATGAATAGCGGATCTTACCTGTTCATTCCCGTTTACGGTCCAAGTACCCGCCGGGATGTGGCAGATATTCCGGTCAGTTTGTTCACCGATGGGTTGTTTTATCTGGCGTATGCACTGAGCGGTCCGATTATCATTCCGCTTGCCGTGCTGCGTATCGTCGATAAACGGGCCAGTCTTTCAGGACCGATGAAAATTCGTGACCAGACTGCCCTGGATCCGTATCTGTTCGTGCGCGAAGCTTATTTGCAGCAGCGTGAATATCTGATCTACGATGGAAATCTGCCTGCCGGTCATTACGATGATCTGTTACTTGATGATGTCGATCTGATAATAGAACAGGATAAAACAGATCCTGCTCCCTGAGTGTTGTAATTCTGTCATATGATGCTGAGGGAGAACACAATTCTATGCCTGATTGAGTTATCGTCCACGATCAGCAATTCCATAACTATTTCATGATGATCAGTCGAATGGGAGACTTACGCTCTATGTCCATGTCACAATCATTCCTTGGATCCCTAATACAGAAAATGAGGTTGACAGATCGTCTGTCTGCTTCAAAAACCATTCCGGCCGGCGGCACGGTGAAAGATATCTCAGACAGACAGCCTGAGGTTACGCTGGATGAGGCTGCTGTCCGGGCTCGTACTGCTTTGCTCGCGCAGCAACGGGAAGATGGCCACTGGTGTTTCCCGCTGGAAGCGGATTGTACGATTCCGGCCGAATATATTCTGATGATGCACTTCATGGATGAACTGGATGTCACGCTGGAGCGCAAGCTTGCAAATTTCATACGTGGCAGGCAGGTGAAGGAAGGTCACGGCGGCTGGCCACTATATTATGGTGGTGATTTCGATATGAGTTGCAGCGTCAAGGCTTATTATGCGCTCAAACTGGCGGGGGATTCACCGGAGGCTGCACATATGGTTCGTGCCCGTACCGCTATTCTGGAGCGCGGTGGTGCGGCACGTTCGAATGTATTCACCCGTTTGATGCTGGCCATGTACAGGCAGATACCCTGGCGTGGTGTACCCTTCGTACCGGCCGAAATCATGCTGCTGCCGCGCTGGTTTCCATTTCATTTGAGTAAAGTAGCGTATTGGTCACGTGCTGTCATGGTGCCACTTTCGATTTTATGCACCTTGAAAGCCAGTGCAGCCAATCCCCGGAAAATAAATGTTCGCGAACTGTTTACCATTGATCCGGAAAAAGAAAAAAATTATTTTCCAATACGAACTTCTCTCAATCGTCTGCTGCTGTATGTGGAACGATTAGGATCAATGCTGGAACCGTTCATCCCGTCGTTCGTTCGTCGCAAGGCGCTGCATATGGCTGAGCAGTGGACAATAGAACGGCTTAACGGGAAAGATGGTCTGGGCGCAATTTTTCCGGCGATGGTGAATGCGTATGAAGCGCTGGCTCTGCTGGGATATGAATATGATCATCCTTATCGTGAGGAATGCCGACAGGCTTTACAGGGTCTGCTGGTGGATGAAGGTGAGGAATCTGCCTGGTGCCAGCCATGTATATCTCCCGTGTGGGATACAGTGCTGACCTGCCTGGCATTGCAGGAAGATAGTCAGATGGACAGAGGACCGGTGCGCCGGGCGCTCGATTGGGCCGTGCCGCTGCAGATACTGGATGAGCCGGGTGACTGGCGTAATAACCGCCCGACATTACCCGGTGGCGGCTGGGCATTTCAATATGCCAATCCTCATTACCCTGATCTGGATGATACCGCTGTTGCCGCGTGGGCATTGTATCAGGCGGATACGGAAGGGTATCGCGAGAGTATTGCCCGTGCGGCAGACTGGCTGGCCGGTATGCAATCTGCCAATGGCGGTTTTGCTGCGTTTGATATAGACAATGCATATTATTATCTCAATGAAATCCCTTTTGCCGATCATGGGGCACTGCTGGATCCACCATCGAGTGATGTGACTGCTCGTTGCGTGGGTCTGCTTTCCTTATATGGTGAGGCGCGACATCAGAAAGCGGTCGAGCGCGGGCTGGATTTTCTGTTCAACGAGCAGGAATCTACCGGCGCCTGGTTTGGCCGCTGGGGCACTAATTATATCTATGGTACCTGGTCCGTTCTGGAGGGATTACGACTGGCACAGATCGACAGCAGTCATCCTGCTGTACGTCGTGCCGTACAGTGGTTGAAATCGGTGCAGCGTCCCGATGGAGGATGGGGTGAGAGCAATGACAGTTATCTTGATCCGCGACTGGCCGGGCAATTAGAGGTCAGCACTTCTTTTCAGACAGCGTGGGCGCTGCTTGGCTTAATGGCAGCGGGCGAGGGAAAAAACACAGTGGTAAGCAAGGGAATCGCTTACCTGCTGCGCACACAAACTGCAGCCGGGCTGTGGGAAGAACCCTGGTTTACTGCCCCCGGTTTTCCCAAAGTTTTTTACCTGAAGTATCACGGTTACTCCAAATATTTCCCGCTGTGGGCACTCAACAGGTATCGTGCACTAAAGAACGGATCTGCTGAGTGAGTCGTGTCGGTATTGTCGTGGCTATGCGAGCGGAAGCCGGATGTATCACACCCCGCCGCCTGCCATTCGATCAGGCGATACCGGTACATGAAAATCTGATGATCCGGGTATGCGGAATGGGCAGTGAAGCCGCCCGTCGTGCAGCGACCGATTTATGTGAGCAGGAAGGGATATCCGCACTGATCAGTTTCGGGGTGGCAGGTGCACTGGATGCCCGGCTGCAGCCGGGCGATCTGGTCCTGCCACGATCAGTTCTCGCAGATCAGCACCATCCGGCAGATGAAATATGGTATACCCGAATCAGGCGTCGTCTGCCGGATCATATTTCTGTCATCCACAATACATTGGCAGCCAGTGGGCAGATGCTGACAAAAGAAGCTGAAAAACGTGCGCTGGCGGCCCGAACCGGTGCTTGTGCAGTTGATATGGAAAGCGGGGCTGTTGCTGCCGTAGCAGTCGAAAAGAGTATCCCGTTCATTGCCATCCGTGCGATTGCCGACCCCGTCCAATATTCTCCTCCTGCTGCCCTGATGAAAGCGCTGCGACCCGATGGCAGTGTCAGACCGATCTCCCTGCTGGCTTTATTGCTGAAACGTTCATTCAGTGTGCATGAGCTACTGCGTCTGGCACCCGGTATGCGCGCTGCCTGCGCCACGTTGAAATCGGTCATGCGATTTGCACATAATGAGCTGAGCCGGTAATGTGCCGAGGATCACACTTACAGCAGGCGCTGCAGATCTCCGCTGGTGAATCCGTATGAAGCGGTTTCCGCGTCAATAGATCGACTCAGTGCTATGACTTTAAATAATTCCCCCATTTCAGCCGGACTGACCAGGCGCTGGACCTGATTAGCCAGCGGCAGATAACTCCCCGGATGATCTGCCGGAGTACGTGCCAGCAGATCAGTGATTCCGCAATTGATCAGAAAATGTGCCTGAGTCGTGTAACCGGTTGGTTGCAGTCCGGCATCCAGCGCTGATCGGGCAATGGCGGTGAAATCGACATGGCTGGTGATATCCTGTAGCCCCGGCAGAAAAAACGGATCATCATGGGCATGATGGCGGTAGTGACACATCAATGTGCCCTGCCGGCGCTGCGGATGGTAATACTCGTGCTGGCCGAATCCGTAATCGATCAGCAGAATACTGCCTTGCTGCAGTAAATTTGCCAGTGAGCGGATAAAGTACCGGCCAGCTAAACTGATTTCGCTGATATAAGCATGACTGGAGGAATCTTGGGCTGGCGGTAACTGGCGGGCGATATCAAACAGTTCACCCGTTTTCAGAGGGCGTTCCTTCCAGGCCGGCCCGTGATTTTGCCAAATCACCCCGCGCTCGGCGATATTTCCATCCCGCCAAACGATCATATGAACAGGCATGGCATCAAGTACCTCATTGGCCAGTATCAAGCCGTTGAACCGGTCCGGCAGAGCAGTAAGCCAGCGTACCCGGGAAACCAAATGGGGGGCATGCTGCTCGAGAGTCACTCGCTGTCGCTGTTGCAGATCCGTGCTGATATCGAGAATATCGTAGTGTGCGGGCAGGCAATCCAGTTCTTCGAGGGCCTGCAGAAGATCCACTGCCAGTCTGCCGGAGCCTGCACCAAATTCCAGGATCGAACCATGATCGACCGACGTCAGCACCTGAGCAGCCTGCTGGGCCAGCGTCCGACCGAATAACGGAGAAATTTCCGGGGCTGTGACAAAATCCCCCGGGGAGCCAAATTTGGCTGTTCCGCCGCTGTAATATCCAATCCCCGGGGTGTATAGAACGGTATCCATATAATCTGTAAACGAAATCCAGCCGCCGGCCTGCAGAATCCGTTCATGAAGTATCGTTTTCAGGGTATCGCTGTGTTTACGGGCAGATAAATCGGGCAGGGGCAGTGTCACGGATGTTTTTCAGCAGTAAAAAGGTTATGGTAGATTGTAGCTCGAAAGTGTAGCGTAAACGGAAGAGGTCTTTGTGAAAGATAAAGTGATACTGATCACTGGTGGGGCGCGAAGGGTGGGAGCTGCCATCTGCCGCCGGCTGCATCGGCTCGGTGCCAGGCTGGTGATTCACCACCGGGCTTCCTGTGCAGAGGCACAGCAACTGAAGCAGGAACTTGAACAGGTATATCCGGAATCAGTAGCACTGCTGCAGGCAGATTTGCTGGATACCGGCGGAATTTCGGGGCTGGTTGATCATGCTGCTCGTCAGTTCGGCAGGCTGGATGCACTGATAAATAATGCTTCCAGTTTCTTTCCCACTCCTCTGGAAGAGTGTACTGAACAAGCCTGGCATGATTTGATGGGAAGCAATCTCAAGGCTCCTTTGTTTCTGTCTCAGGCAGCAGCGCCCTATCTGAAGCAATGGCGAGGCTGTATCGTCAATATCATCGATATCCATTCCGAACAGCCGTTGAAACGGTACATTATCTACAATACAGCTAAAGGTGGACTTGCAGCACTGACGCGTTCGCTGGCGATGGATCTCGCGCCAGATATCCGTGTCAATGGTATTTCACCTGGACCTATCTTGTGGCCGGAAGCAGGTGAATGGCAGGATGAATCGGCGCGTAACCATATTGTTGCCCGCACCCTGCTCAAGCGTATGGGGGAGCCGGACGATATTGCCCGCACCGTTTGCTTTCTGATCGAGGATGCACCTTACATCACCGGCCAGATCATCGCAGTAGATGGCGGACGCAGTATCAATCTGTAGCAAAATGAGATCCGTGTCTTTTGTAACGCTGATCTGTGGTGCGGTATCGGCAAAAGGAGAAAGGCTATGAATGGCAGAAATCTGCCTTGTTCGGGAGAGGTTGCAGATTGTGTCAAAATCTGTTTTATCAGGCATAAATTCGCCCTGTGTATGATTACCTTCCTGTTGATATGTGCCGGCACCGTGCAGGGATCATCGTTACTCCAGATAGGTCAGGAAGAAGTTAGTGAAAGAGAGTTACCGGCTTCGTATAAAGGGGAATTGCCTGGCGCCGGCGGACCGATTCTGTGGCATCTGGATTTGTTATCGAAGAGTCGTTACCAGTTACGGACCACCTATCTGAATGAGCCCGAGCCCAACCATTTCGATGAAATTGGTCACTGGAAACGGGAACAAGACACCGGGCGTCTCGTACTACGGAACGCAGCGAGAGATCCTATTTTCTTTTTGCCGAAGAAAGAGGGCAGTGTTCTGCAAAAACTGGACACCACGGGAAGGCCCATCGTGTCCAGTCATCATTCTACTTTGCAGCGATTGCCACGACCGGCCCTTATCGAACCGCGACTGGCATTGGCGGGTATGTTCACTTATATGGCTGATGCGGCAATCATTACACTATGCGCTGATGGGCAGAGATTGCCAGTAGCGATGGAAGGTGATTTTAAGGCCTTGGAAAGAGCATATCTGAAAGAACGCCTGCTGCCGGGTGAACCGTTGCTTGTGGATGTGGATGGATTGATTGCATTACGTCCGTCTATGGAATCCGGTCAGCCACCGCAACTAACGTTAATCGTAGAGCGTTTTACAGATACATGGCCGCGTGAAACCTGTGGAAACCCGCTGACCGACAGTCCTTTGCGCAATACTTACTGGAAGCTGGTCCGGCTCAATGGAACACCGGTACGAGTGCCCAGAAGGCAACGTGAACCGTATCTGCTATTTGCCGGTGACGGGTCACATATTTCGGGAAACAGCGGATGCAATCCAGTGATGGGCGGTTATGAGCTCGATGGTGACAGGTTGCTTCTCAGTCGCATGGCCAGTACCAGGATGGCCTGTTTGGAGGGGATGGAACTGGAGGAGCAGTTTCTGCAATCGATGGAAAAAGTGGTGCGTTATCGTATCCGCGGCAGTCATCTCGACCTGCTGGATAAAACAGGTGCAATGATTGCACGATTCGAAGCCGTAGCGCTGCGGTGAAAGGAAGATAGGTATGTGCTGTATGCTGTAAACTGGGCTGACGATCCATTACTGGTTAGTACAGGCTCTGTGTCAGCGCAGGGCGGTCGAAAGCGATCGGTTAGGCTGATATTTCGCAAGAAACTCAGCCTTTGATTTTATCGGGTAATTTCCACAAAAAGCGTCCTGCATTCATCAACTGCCGGCGTAAAAGTACCCAATCATTCGCGCGTTTGTCTGCTTCCAGGCAACGCAACAGGCGTATCTGGAGTGCACTGTCCTGTAAAGTCAGTATGGCGGACCAGAAAGTGTCACTGACGTTATAAATATTTCCTTCCTTAAGGCAGACGGGTGTGACGTGCTCCGGTGGAATAGCCAGATCATGAGCAACAGCTTCCACTGCCGCGCGTATATTGCCGGCTTTGATATTATGCTGATCAGTTAAATCATAAGGAGGCTGCCATTCTCCGACGGGCCGTAACAGATCGATATGGCTGACCGCTACCAGCAGGGGAGGCGATCGTCGCTGCAAACGTGCTGCCAGACTGGCGCGCAGCTGATCCAATAACTGACGTTCACTCTGGCGGTCGGGCCGGTTGGCCGGGCTGACCCAGAGGATCAGATCCGCTTTAAGGGATGCTTCCAATATGCTCTTTTGATCAAAATGCAGGCTGTCATATCCCGGGCTATCGAATATCAGTGCCCGGGTAAATCCGTCACGGATGAGCAGGAAAGGAGTCAGCATTCGGGTGGTGTTTGGAAGGATGTCTGTAGCAGTCAATAGTTTTCCATACAGGGCATTGATCAGGCTGGATTTCCCGGAATTGGTACGTCCCAGGATGAGAATACGCAAGGGTTCTTCTTCTTGAAGCATTGCAGCCTGTGCGGCTTGTTCCAGGTCGGTATCGGAGGGAGATGCTGTCGGGGCGGAAGAAGGTGACTCGCTCGACAGGGGTGGTTGCCGGCCACTATATAGATCAATCGCGTAATAACCGATTTTGCGCACATAGGCACGCAGAAACCAGCGCTGAAATTCACTGTAGGCCAGACTGAAGCTGCGCTCCCGAAAATGGCGCCAGAATTCGCTGAACACCGCGCTGGCCGGGCTGACAATCATTCTGCCGGCGCGATAGAGGTTGTAAGCCTGATCTGCTTTCGATTTCCAGTGTTTAACCCGCAACAGATCTCCCATTGTCAGACGATCGCTGAACGGGATGTTTTCCGTGATATCTTTGCGCAGATCCCGGCATGCCTGTTCGATGATCAGCAGAGTATGCGGCACAGTCAGTTCCAGCAAGGGGCGTTCGGCACTCGGGAAATAGCAACGAGAAACAGTGTCCAGCGTTTGTCTGCCCAGCTCCACAATCCATTCTGAATTGTCCAGAGACCAGTCGGCCGGATCACAGGTGTCAGCTAATGCTTCGACTTTCTGCCAGACCTCAGCAGCGCGAGGGGACCAGTTCGGATCCGGTTCAGTAAATAATTCGTTCAGTATCCGACGACTGCGCTGTACAGACCAGCGCTGCAGCGCATAAACCAGACCGCCGGAAATTACCATGCCCATCAACCAGTACAGCAGATATCCGCTTTGCCACAGCCAGAACAGACCTGCTCCTGACAGTGCCAGCAGGGGCAGACCGAGCAATAGCAGCGTTGCAATTTGTATCGTACCGATTCGTCGGAGCAATATTTTCATTCTGCAGGTTTCGATTCTGATCGGCCGCGTATCCGTTCATTCACAATGGTCCGTCCTGTGGCAAGGGATTCGGCATAGATACGCCGCAAAACCTCCGGATCGACCTGCAAGCCATGTTTGCGCTGACTGAGAAAATAGGCAGATGCTTTGCCAAGGGCGTAAGTAGCGGCTCCACTGGCGCTTGCACCCCATATCGCTCCCATGGTTTGCCCGAGGAAGGGAACCAGTTTGGTCAGAGTACGTCCGGCCATCCGGGTCAGATAACCAGCTGCGATCCCTGTACCTGTCAGACTGATGAATTCCGTTACAGTGCGCGCATCCCAGCGCTGTGAATACAATACTGCCAGGCTGTGCAGCAGCTTTGCCTGAACGGCAGTGACTGCAGCCAGATCCACGACCGGCAGCGTGCCGAGCCCGGCGGCAGTCAGTGCATACCCGACGATATGCTGATGTGCCGCGCGTGCATAAAGATCGCGCACAGTTTGCTCGCTTCCCAGTTGATGCTGCAGTCCAAGCGGAAGAAGTGATTCGATAGCCTGCCATAATTCCACCAGGCCATAATCGACCGGTTCGAATCCATCTTCGGGCAGGGTGAAGTCGATAGCTGTCCAGTGTATCGGTGCCTGGCCGGGTATTTCTTCTGATGCAGCCCGTTGCGCAAGCAGCGCACGCCGCAGATCGGAAGGGACTGAAGAAGGCCAGGGTTCTGTTGCGTAAGGCCAGGGAAGAATATGTCTGTCGGCAGGGGGGTATAATTCATGCAAGCCAGTCTGGACCATAAGTAACGGCCATTCAGGATGCTGCCGGCGCACTTCATGCAGCACTTCAAACAGAATCTGCTGGTTCGGGTCAGCCACCTTCATGACTGCCAGCAGCAAATGTGCCTGAGCAGCGCAATAGCGAATATCTTCAGTGGGATCGTAATCTACTTCTCCCAGTCCTCGTGTGTCGAGAAACCGGACAATGGGTACGTCATCAGGAAAATCATATAGGCGGGAATGACGGGTGCAAGGCTGGAAACCATTGCCAATTTGTGCAGCTTCACTGCCTGTCAAGGCTCGAATAATGGAAGTTTTACCTGCTTGTGTCTTTCCCAGTAACCATAATACCGGCAGCGGAATATTTTTCCGTGCTTCACGCAGCGAGGCTTCCAGCGCGATTTCGTCTACGCCGGGGTCAAGCAGCAGGGACTGGAGTTTTTTCCAGTAATCGGACCAGTTCCTGAAACGATCGGGTTTTACCATCACATGAAATCGATTGATAATCAGGGTATTGAATTTATTTCCTCGATAATGTCAAATCATGACATACAAGAGCTGTACCATTCTCGGCCTTCGATGAGTAGCGGGTTAAGTAGTATAATCCCAGAAATTGCCGCTAATTGCTTGTTGACTTCTGGGGATGTCGATAAAAATAGTAAGTCTGCTGTTTCCGCTCATATCGACCAGAATAGTCAGCCAGTACAATTTGATTAATATAAACACAGTTGTCCCTGTTTTATTTTTCAACTGACCGTTATTTTTCATGCCACTTGTCACTCTTGATAATGCCTGTTTGGCCTTTGGTCATCATGCGCTACTTGATCACGCTGCGCTGCAGCTTGATGCAGGCGAGCGCGTGGGATTGATTGGCCGCAACGGAAGCGGTAAATCCAGTCTGCTGCGTGTCCTGGCCAGCGAAATCAAACTGGATGACGGCCAGCTTTGGGTAGCGCCCGGAGCAAATCCGGCCTATGTACCGCAGGAGCCCGTGCTCGATGAGACCGGATCAGTATTCGCAGAAGTTTCACGGGGGCTGGGTGCACTGGCGGAACTACTGCTGGATTACCACGAGGTTTCTCATGCAATGAGTGAGGAAGGCGCCGATATCGAGGCACTGCTCGATCGTATGCAGCATCTGCAGGAAATGCTCGAAGCGCAGGATGGCTGGAGCATCCATCATAAAGTGCAGGCAGTGATCGATCGGCTCGGATTGCCGGAAGATGCCATAGTGGGCACATTATCGGGCGGTGCAAGAAAACGGGTTGCGCTGGCGCGCGCAATGGTCGTGTCACCGGATGTACTGCTGCTGGATGAGCCGACCAATCATCTTGATTTCTCCTCTATAGAATGGCTCGAAGAAACATTACAGAATTTTTCCGGCAGCGTCATTTTTATTACCCATGACCGACGTTTTCTGGACAATGTAGCCACTCGTATTATTGAGCTGGATCGGGGTGAACTGAGAAGTTTTCCGGGAAATTTTTCTGCTTACCAGCAGAAGAAAACGGAAATGCTGGAAATTGAAGCTATTCATAACAAAAAATTCGACAAGGTATTAACTCAGGAGGAAATCTGGATACGCAAAGGTATTCAGGCCCGGCGTACCCGTAACGAAGGCAGGGTGAGAAGGCTGGAAGCATTGCGGCAGGAGCGCGCCGCTCGGCGAGAGCGGATCGGGAATGTTAACTTTAGGGTGGAAGCCGGGCAACATTCAGGACAGCTGGTTGCAGAACTGGAGCATGTTACCAAGCGTTACGGTAACAAGACCATTATTCGTGATTTTTCCTGCCGCATTATGCGGGGAGATCGTATTGGACTGCTGGGCCCAAATGGCGCCGGTAAATCTACCTTATTGAAGCTGATACTGGGTGAGCTGCAGCCGGATGCCGGTACGGTACGGTTGGGTACCAGATTATCCATTGCTTATTTCGATCAGTTGCGGGAACAGTTAAACGATGATCTGACACTGATCGAATCCATCAGTCAGGGTTCAGAGTTCATCGAAATTAATGGCACCCGCAGGCATGTCATCAGTTATCTGGAGGATTTTCTGTTTCCGCCGCAACGCGCCCGTTCCCCTGTCAAATCACTTTCCGGCGGTGAACGTAACCGGTTACTGCTGGCGCGCTTATTTACACGACCAGCCAATGTACTGGTTCTGGACGAGCCCACAAATGATCTGGACATCGAAACACTCGAATTGCTGGAAACCCTGCTGCAGGATTATACGGGGACACTTTTTCTGGTCAGCCACGACCGGGCATTCATCGATAATGTAGTTACCCAGGCGATTGTATTTGAAGGGGACGGATATCTGCGTGAATATGCCGGTGGTTATCAGGACTGGCTGCAATCCAAGTCTGCCGTAAAATCGCCGGAAAAGAGAAATGTCAGTCTGTCCGGCCCGGCTGCCAAAGCTGGAGGCAATGTCGGGGCAGGTAAATCGGCCAGCCCTGTTGGATTGAGTTATCAGGAAGTGCGTGAGCTTGAGGCACTGCCTGAAAAAATCGATTTGCTTGAACGTGAGCAAATGGCGATTACACAGGAGCTGAGTAATCCTTCGATCTACCAGAATAACCATGATGATGCAATGGTATTGCAGGCCCGTGCTGCTGCGCTGGAAAAAGAACTTTCGGCTTACTATACACGCTGGGAAGCCTTGGAGAATAAGCGTGCCGCGACAGAGTCTGTCCGTGATCGGACCAATCAAATATAATTTCCCCATAAACAACAGGGACATAGCTACGGCATTCATTGACTAAACGGCATCCATCGTTTAAAGTTCGTGTTTTTTGAGAGGAGGATGCGAAAGTGAAAAAGTCAGCGGCCCTTAAACTACTCATTGCTTCCGGCATGATTTTGTCATTTTCCGGCATGGCAAATGCTGCCGAAGATACAGATTCAGATTCGGTTAAAAGCAAGATTGTCATATGCCAGGGATGTCATGGTATCGTGGATTACCGTACCGCGTACCCGGTCGTTTATCACGTGCCGAAGCTGGGGGGGCAACACGCGGAATATCTGGTCAAAGCACTAAAAGATTATAGATCCGGAGAGCGCAATCATCCAACCATGGTTGGTATTGCTGAAACACTCTCTGACGAGGATATCAATGCCCTGGCTGCTTATTACGCAGGCAATTGATCATTCTTCTTTCTTAATGCAAGGGATATATTGAATATGAGAAACTGTATAGTGGCCGCAGTGAGCGGGATGGTATTTATTTTATCGGGGCAGGTGATGGCGGCGGATATTGAGGCTGGCAAAAGAAAAGCACAGGAAATATGCTCCTCCTGTCACGGGATGGATGGTAACAGCCCCGTACCAATGTTCCCTAAAATTGGCGGCCAGCCCAGAACATATATCGAGAAAGCAATGAAGGATTATAAGTCGGGAGAGCGTAAAGACCCCGTCATGGCTGGCATGACTGCAGCTTTAAGCATGGAGGATATCGAAAATCTGGCTTTTTACTATTCCACTCAATCGGGGCTGATCGTCAAGAGGTAAATTGCGCCCCATCATTCCATATACCGAAATCTCAGGCGGAATGTACTTTGATGCCGAGTACATTCCGTTTTTTATTCCTTTCTGATCCATTCGTCCATACAGTCCAGGTAAATTTGTGCATCCGGCGGTGACTGATCGCGTTGTGCCTGCCAGAGCATTTCTGCCAGGCATTCCATTGTGTGATGCATTGCCTCGTGCTCATCTCCCCGCATCCTGGTTTTCAGTTGTTCAAACCGCTGGAGAATACCCGCCGGCTGATCGATAGCAAGCTGTTCTTTGATGGCTACATGCATGCTCATGTGCAAAAATGGATTTGTTTCTCCTGCTTCCGGCAAAAAATCCTTATCGAGATAGCGATCGCTATTCTGTAGCATCGAATGATATTCCGGATGCTGCAGGATGACATCCAGCGCGATGGTCTCCATGCCGGACAACGGCTCACCCTGATGATATTTGTACCAGGTATCAAAAAACAATCGCCTTGCCTGGTTTCTTGACGGATTAAACACTACCACAACCCTTGCAAGAAATTAATTTCTGTAAATAAATATACACAAAATGAACAGCTGGTGAAAATATTGCCGGATTCATAAGAGTGGAGGTATGATTTATATACTGAGAACAGCACGCTATCTGTTTAATAATACTCCCGAAGTAGTCATCGGACTTGAAGAGATAGGGCATCATGAAAGATCAATGGTTCAAATGGAGTATTATCTGTATTCTTGCCGTATTGCTTGCCAACTGTACCGCTATCCCAACTGGCAGACAGCTCAGCGATATGCAGAAACGTATAGAGTTTGATGGTATTTCCGTCCTGCCGCCACAGGCAGAAGGTTGGATGCCTGGTGCTGATCCATTCGGAGGAATTGTATTCAAAAAGCGATTGCCAGACACATCAGGCGAGTCTGGACCGCATACCTTTCTCGCAGGAGTGAGACATATCGACCTGAATGAGAAAGCCCCCCAAAATTTGCAAGATCTCCTGGTTTTCGTAGAATCATCTTTTGCTTCCCAAAATAATGGCCGGTTTCAGACGATTGATTTCCAGGCTCAGGCGGATGAAAACAGAACTAAAGTCATGCATACCGAATGCGTGGCCTATGAGGGAATCGCGAAAGAATCGGATAATCCCGTCTTCCCGGGAAAAATACTCATGTTGATAGCTCGTGGATTTCAGTGCCGTCACCCACATTTTGTCGATAGTGTTATTGATGTATTTTGTACAGAAAGATACCCAGCCAACACTCAGCCAGTAAACAAAACCTATCAGGAAGAATGCCTGACTTTTCTGGATATGATACGGCCCGGACTTCCTGCAGAACGCATCAGCGATACTGATGATATCGTGTATCTGGATGTGCCGGCATGGGATTATCTGAAATGGCAGCAAATGATCTCAGCTGCCGCCATGCTGAGCAGCCAGGGTAATAAAAGTGGTGCGGAACAGCTCTGTTATCAGGCACTGCAGTTTGCAGATGCCAATATGATTAGAAGCCTGTATGACTATGCCAATATGCTGGATACACAGAGGAATGATCGCAGTATTTTGGTGCGCAACCGGGCGGACAGACTGGCACAAATGAGATCCCAGCAAAGGGGCGCGACCTCTGCACAAGTGACCTATCTGGGGTTTCTTCCGGAAAGGATGCTCAAAGAATATGCTGATCTATTGAATGAATCGCACCGGACTGCTGAAGCGGCATCCATCAATGCCCTTGGAGAAGCTTACCGATATACTCAGGGAATACAAGCGACTCGACTATATATTATCAACCAGGGCGGGAACCCGTATGGAATATGTGAATCGGAAATAAAATAAAACGGGAATAACATTTTGCTTGCAGATTACAGATTGAATCCTGTAGTTATTTAATAACTTGTTGGAAACATTCATATAAAATAAATTTCTGTTTTTATGAGCGACGATCCTTGTTATAATGACAGAAATATTTGTGAGGTGGGCTGGTCAGCCCATTTTTTATTTGTGGCGGGGTTATGTCATTATTTGAATTGCTCGAACCGACGCTTGCAGGGATGGGTTATGAACTGGTGGATATCGAGCAGTCTGCCCCCGGGAAACTGCTGCGCGTATTTGTAGATCGAAGAGACAGCCCGATCACCTTGGATGATTGTGTTGCCATCAGTAATCATTTAGGACGGTTGTTGGCTGTTGAGAATATTGATTACAGCCGGCTGGAGGTTTCTTCACCGGGCTTGGACAGGCCTTTGAAGAAAAAAGCCGATTTCATCCGTTATACAGGAGAATCAGTCCGAATCAGGCTGAGAATTGCCTGGCAGGGACAAAAGAATTTCGTGGGGAAGTTGACAGAAGTAAATGATGACATCCTGACATTGGAGATAGATGGAAAATTGCTGCAGATCGAATTGGCAAACCTGGAAAAAGCACGGCTGATCCCGAAATTGTAATTTTATTGAATCTGACAGCAAGTTTGGAGTTAAAAATATGGCTGGAGGAATATGAGCCGCGAGATTTTATTGTTAGTTGATGCTTTGGCCCATGAAAAGAATGTGAGTAAAAACATCGTTTTTACTGCACTCGAAATGGCCTTGGCTTCTGCTGCCAAAAAACATTTTCAGGATGATATCGATGTGCGTGTCTCGATCGATCGTAATACAGGAGGTTTTCGCTGTTTTCGCAGATGGCTGATTGTCTCGGATGAGGCAGTGGAAAACCCCGTGCGACAGATTTCGCTGAGTGAGGCCCTGCAACGCAATCAACAGTCCGAACCGGATGAATATATCGAAGAACCGATAGAAACAGTCACGTTTGATCGTATCGGGGCGCAAGCGGCCAAGCAGGTCATTTTTCAGAAAATACGTGACGCCGAACGTGAGCAGAACCTGAGCGATTTTCTCGAGCGCGGAGAATACTTGGTGAATGGCGTAATCAAACGAATGGATCGCGGTAATGCAATTATCGAATCGGGAAAAGTCGAAGCAGTTTTGCCTCGTGATCAGATGATTTCTCATGAAAATCTGAGAATGGGAGATCGTGTTCGGGCTTACCTGCTCAGAGTCGATCGGTCCGCCAGAGGACCTCAGCTGGTTTTATCGCGGACTTCGCCGGAATTTCTGATCAAGCTGTTTGAACTGGAAGTGCCGGAAATAGAAGAGGGATTACTGGAAATCAGAGCGGCGGCCAGAGATCCGGGTTCCAGAGCAAAAATTGCCGTAAAATCGAATGATGCACGTGTCGATCCGATTGGTACCTGTGTAGGAATGCGTGGCTCAAGAGTACAGGCGGTTATCAGTGAGCTGGCCGGTGAACGAGTAGATATCATTCAGTGGTCGGAAGATCAGGCAACATTCGTTGTGAATGCGCTGGCCCCTGCCGTGATCAGCAGTATCATGGTTGATGAGGAAAAACATTCCATGGATATTGTAGTGGATGAGGATAATCTGGCTCAGGCTATTGGGCGAGGAGGACAGAATGTGCGCCTGGCCTCGGAATTGACGGGCTGGCAACTTAATATTATGACGGTGGAAGAATCCCTTGAAAAAAGTGAGGAAGAGGCTACCGCTATCTGCGGCTTGTTCATGGAAAAACTGGATGTGGATGAGGAAGTAGGGCATATTCTGGTAGAAGAAGGTTTTTCCACTCTGGAAGAAGTTGCCTATGTTCCTTTGGAAGAAATGTTGGAAATCCAGGAATTTGATCGTCAGACGATCGAAGAACTGCGAAACCGGGCTCGTAACGCTTTGCTGACTGACGCAATCGCCACAGAAGAAAAGGTGGGGCACGCCTCGGAAGCGCTGCTTACCCTGGAAGGAGTGGATATTGATCTTGTGCGGGAACTCACTGCCAAGGGGATCAATACCCAGGAAGAGCTTGCTGATCTGGCTGCAGATGATCTGGTCGAACTGACAGGGATAGATTTTGAACGCGCAAGTAAAATTATCATCAAGGCACGCGAGCCTTGGTTTACCTGATTTTCAGTACGCATTGGAGGATCTTGCGTACAGTTCCGGGATGGGGCAGGAAATGAGGTAAAAATATATCTTGTATTTTATTGGATTTGAAGTAGAAGGTTGCTGATGACTCAAATGACTGTAGAGCAGTTTGCACATGATCTGGGTATGCTGCCTGATTTATTATTGGAGCAGCTTCAGGCTGCAGGAGTTGATAAACGTTCAGCGGGAGATTTTGTGACTGAGCAGGACAAAACGCAGCTTCTCGATCACCTGCGCAAAACACACGGAGGGGGTGAATCGAGAACCCGGATCACTCTGCCTCGCAGGGAAACGATGGAGATAAGGCAATCCGACAATGCCGGCAAACCCAGAACTATTGAAGTCAAGGTCCGGAAAAAACGGATACTGACCAAACCCGTTGAGTCTGGTATAGCTGATAAAGATAAAGAGAGTAAACCTGCCGCGATTAAAGCTGCCGATGCACCGGCCACGTCCGCTGTGAAACCTGTTATTGATGCTGAGCAAATGGCTTTGCGAGCCGAAGAAGAGCGAAAACGAGCCGAGCTGATTAAACGTCAGGTTGCCGAGCTGAAAGAAAAGCAAGAGAGAAGAAAACAGCATGCCTCTGCTCAACTCAGTGCCCAAAAAGAATCTGCACCGACTGAACAGGAAGAGCCTGTTTCAGCGGCTGCTGCGCCGGAGCGTGTAACCGAAACTCCGCCTAAGCCGGCTACTCCAACTGCACCCGCTCCCGGACAAGTCATTCATAAACCGGCTGCAAAACCGGAAGATAAAGGGGACAAGAAAAAGAAACAACCTAAACAACAGGAAGTATGGAAGGATGAGCCGGCCAAACGCCGTGAGTCGAGGGTCCGTGGAGATTTGTCCGGCGGACAGGGCTGGCGTATGCGCAAGGATAAATCCGGCCGGCATAAGCCGGATGAATCCCAATCCCAGTACGCTTTTTCTGTACCTACTGAACCGGTTGTTCATGAAGTGCTGATTCCCGAAACCATTTCAGTAGCGGCATTGGCCCAGAAAATGGCGGTCAAAGCAGCCGAAGTCATTAAGGTGTTGATGAAAATGGGCAGCATGGTGACGATCAATCAGATGCTCGACCAGGAAACTGCGATGATTGTGGTTGAGGAGATGGGGCATATCGCCAAAATTGCTGCCCCGGATAATCCTGAAGCGTTTCTGGAAGAAGTCGCCACCTCTGCTGATGAATCCAGAATGGAGGCGCGCGCACCGGTTGTGACGGTGATGGGGCACGTCGATCACGGCAAGACCTCGTTACTTGATTACATTCGCAGAACCCGTGTGGCAGGAGGAGAGGCGGGCGGTATCACCCAGCATATCGGTGCTTATCATGTCGAGACTTCAGGCGGCATGATTACTTTCCTCGATACCCCGGGACATGAGGCGTTTACGGCAATGCGAGCACGTGGTGCCAAGATCACTGATATAGTGATACTGGTAGTGGCTGCAGATGACGGAGTAATGCCGCAGACGATCGAAGCTGTCAATCATGCCAAAGCAGCCGGTATACCGATCGTCGTGGCAATCAACAAGATGGATAAGCCGGAGGCCAATTTCGAGCGTATCAAGCAAGAGCTCGTCAACCATGGTGTTGTGCCTGAAGATTGGGGAGGAGATGCAATGTTTATTGGCGTCTCGGCAAAAACCGGTCAAGGTATTGATGAATTGCTGGAAGGTGTTCTATTGCAGGCCGAGGTGCTGGAACTCAAGGCCGTTAAGGATGCACCGGCGAAAGGGGTAGTGATTGAATCACGCCTGGATAAAGGACGTGGGCCGGTTGCGACAGTCTTAGTGCAATCCGGCATACTGAGACGCGGGGATGTGGTGCTTACCGGAGCAGTATTCGGTAAGGTTAGAGCTATGCTGGATGAACGGGGTAAGGCGGTCAATGAAGCGGGAACTTCCATTCCCGTTGAAATCCAGGGTTTGTCAGAAGTTGCAGCGGCAGGTGAAGTATTCATCGCTCTGGAAGATGAACGCAAGGCAAGGGAAATTGCCCTCTTCCGCCAGGGCAAATTCCGCGATGTGCGCTTGGATAAACTTCATGTGGCAAAAATGGAAGATGTGTTTGGCCAGCAGGAGGATGTCAGCACATTGAATCTGATCATCAAAGCGGATGTACAGGGTTCATGCGAAGCGCTGATTTATGCGTTGCAGAAGCTCGAAACTGATGAAGTGAAAATCAACATCGTTCACAGCGGGGTGGGGGCAATCATCGAATCCGATATCAATTTGGCGCTGGCATCCAAGGCTGTCATTATTGGCTTTAACTGCCGTGCAGATTTAAGCGCACGTAAACTCATCGGTTCAACCGGGGTGGATGTACGTTATTACAATATCATTTATGAAGCAGTTGACGATGTTAAGAAAGCATTGTCAGGAATGATGATGCCGGAGCGCAAGGAAAAAATTCTGGGAATGGTCGATATTCGGGAAATTTACAGAATATCCAAGAGTGGAGTTGTGGCCGGCTGTTATGTGCTCGAAGGACTGGTCAGACGCGATGCACCGGTCAGAGTACTGCGTGATGGTGTCGTCATTCATAGCGGCAATCTGGATTCTCTGAAGCGTTTCAAAGAGGATGTCAAAGAAGTCAAGGCCGGTTTCGAATGTGGACTTTCGCTGAAAAATTTCAACGATATACAACAGGGTGATCAGGTCGAGGTTTACGAAATCGTCGAAACCGCTCGTGTTCTTTGATGTGCAAGGCCCCGAAAGGGATGAGCGATTCTTCAAAATCGAAGAGGAGGCGATCATGCCGAAGGATTTTTCCCGTACACAACGGGTGGCTGACCAGATTCAGCGTGAACTGGCCGTATTGATCCAGAATGAAGTAATGGATCCGCGAGTGGGAATGATTACCCTGACTGGCGTCGAGGTGACACGTGATTACGCATATGCCAGGATTTTCTATACGCTTCTCAGCAGCAGTGAAAATATACCTGAAAATATTCAACTTGCAGGAGAAGGACTGAAGCGCGCAGGCGGCTTCCTGCGCAGCCAGCTGGCCGGCAGAATCAGGCTGAGAATCGTGCCGCAGTTGCAGTTTGTTTACGATGAATCGGTTGAACGAGGAATATATCTTTCCAGATTGATTGACGAAGCTGTCGGGAAAATTTAAGTGTGGGCTCAGGAATGACACTGATTATTTATTCCAGTATATAAGAAGTTACTACGACGTAATTCATCACTTTATATGTGCATTTTTCATATAAGTAAGTACCATTTTGTCGTTCTGCTGGACTGGAAATTTCTTGATTGAACCTATAACAGCCAAGAAGTCCGTATCAATTAAGCCTCTTGCCTGCGATGGGATTTTGTTGCTGAACAAACCCGTTGGCATTTCATCAAATCGGGCTTTGCAAATCAGTAAACGTTTGCTGGCTGCCGCCAAAGCAGGTCATACCGGTACGTTAGACCCGATGGCACAGGGATTGCTTCCTGTGTGTCTGGGAGAAGCTACCAAGTTTTCCTCAGCACTGCTGAACGCAGACAAAACGTATGTCGCTACTTTAAAGCTGGGTTATATCAGTAATACTGGTGATGCTGAGGGAGAAATCATCCGAGTAGCTGATCCTGATATTCCGACGCCTGATTCTCAACACGTAATCGGGGCCTTACAGATTTTTCTTGGCCGATCCAGCCAGATTCCTCCTATGTTTAGTGCCCTGAAACTGCAGGGTAAGCCACTTTATCGTTATGCGCGCGAAGGGGTGACGGTCGAGCGCAAGACCCGTGAGATCATTATTCATAATTTGTGTCTCAATACATTAACTGGTCTGGAAATGACAATAACGGTCTGCTGCAGTTCGGGCACTTACGTCCGTACCCTGGCGGAAGATATCGGGAAAGTGCTCGGTTATGGCGGCGCCTATCTGACCGCTCTGTCTCGTACTGGTATTGGTCATTTTGATTTATCCAGAGCTTGCAGTTTAGATCAGCTCGAAGCTGAACCAGCAGATTCCCGCTGGCGATTTCTGTACCCAGTCGATAGTCTTCTGCCGGATGTCCCCGCTATGATATTCGATGATAATGAGGTGCTGTGTTTACAGCAGGGACAAAAGGTCAGAAAAAATATGAGGCACAGTATATTGCCGTTAAATACTAGATTAAGATTATATGATGACAAGAATAATTTTCTGGGCCTGGGAGAACGAATCGATTATGAAACCATTGCACCCAAAAGAATGATTGCCTTCTGATCATTGACCGGCGGCCTGATTCGTAGCTTGACCGATACACAATATGGAAGTGGGGGATTGGGCAGGATAACCAAAGGTACCTGTAATACGCTATAATCTTCCGTTTTGACAATTACTGACCCACCATCGATTTCAGATGCTGACAGCCAGGAATCTTGAGTGTAGACGCGGGGATCACCAACTCTTCGAAGACATCTCTTTTTCAGTAAATGCAGGTGAATTGCTGTTCATTGGCGGCCCTAACGGTAGCGGCAAGACCAGTCTGCTGAGATTGCTGTGTGGATTATCGTTACCGGATAATGGGGAAGTTTGCTGGAACGGGACTGATATCCGCAGCCTGGGTGGAAATTATCGTGGCGCGATGACTTACTTGGGACACTTGGGTGGAATCAAGGATGATTTGACGGCTATCGAGAATTTGCGTATCTCCTGCGTACTGGCTGGTTATGAAATCGATGAGGATCGTGCCGCGGATGTATTGGGGCAAATAGGACTGGCCGGTCGTGAGACTCTGCCTGCCAAGGTATTATCACAGGGGCAGCGCAGGAGAGTGGCTCTGGCCCGTCTGCTGGTGACGCCGACGAAACTCTGGATACTGGATGAACCTTTGACTGCATTAGATACTGTAGCGATGGAACTGATCAAAGGGATACTGGAGCACAATCTGTCGAACGGCGGCATGATTATCATGACGACCCACCAAGAGATCAGCATGGCTGCCGCAGCTATCCATCATTTGGTTTTGTCCTGATTCGAAATGATTCTGGGGATAATCAGACGGGATTTATTGTTGGCGATGCGCCGGCGATCTGATGTGCTGACAACGCTGTTTTTTTTCATCATAGTGGTTAGCCTGTTTCCGCTGGGTGTGGGGCCTGAATCGAATATGTTGCGTATGATGGCATCGGGTATAGTGTGGGTGGCAGCTTTATTGGCTTCAATGTTGTCGCTTAGTCGCATGTTTTCCGGTGATTACGCGGATGGTACGCTAGAACAGATGCTGCTTTCGCCAGTTTCGTTATCGGCACTTGTTTTAGGGAAAACAATAGCGCATTGGCTGGTTACGGGTGTTCCCCTGGTGCTTATGGCTCCGGTACTGGGCATTCAATATGATTTATCTGCAGAAGCCTTGGTCGTACTGGCACTCTCCCTACTGCTGGGGACACCTGTCTTAAGTCTGATTGGTGCAATTGGTGCAGCATTGACTCTGGGGCTCAGAGGGGGAGGAATGCTGGTATCAATACTGGTCTTGCCTTTATATATTCCAGTCCTGATTTTCGGAGCAGGTGCAGTTGAGGCAAGTAACGCCGGAATGGGATTCGAAGCACATTTCTCTTTGCTTGGTGCCTTTTTTCTGGTATCAGGTGTCTTTTCTCCGTGGGCAGCCGCAGCCTCGCTCAGAATCTCGATGGGTTGATAAGTGAGATTATTATAGTATGCCAAGGATGCGCAGCTTTATATACCGGACCAATTCAGAAAGAATATTCCAAATATGACAATAAACTGGTTCAAATATGCCTCTCCCGCCAGTTTTTACTCCCTGGCGGGCAGGATGATTCCTTATTTTACGATTGCAGCGGTCGTATTTCTGGTCGTGGGCTTGTACATCAGTTTTTTCGTAGCACCGACTGATTTTCAGCAGGGTGAAGCTTACCGCATCATTTTTATTCATGTTCCAGCTGCCTGGATGTCGATGTTCCTTTATCTGGTCATGGCATTTTGGGCAGGAATGGGACTTGCGTTTAATACCCGCCTTTCCTCTATGGTAGCAAGCGCCATAGCACCGACTGGTGCCATGTTTACTTTTCTGGCGTTGTGGACAGGTGCCTGGTGGGGGAAGCCGATGTGGGGAACATGGTGGGTTTGGGATGCCCGTCTGACCTCTGAGTTGATTTTGTTCTTTCTGTACATTGGTTTTATGTCGCTGCAGGCCGCGATCGATGATCCGAGGCGTGCGGATAAAGCCGGTGCAGTTATTGCTCTGGTAGGGGTCGTCAATATTCCAATCATTTATTTCTCGGTGCAATGGTGGAATACGTTACACCAGGGAGCTTCTGTCAGTCTGGTTCAGTCTCCTAAAATGGCAACTGCCATGTTGTCAGGTATGCTGATCATGGTACTGGCCGCATGGATGTATTCTATTGTGATGGTATTGATCCGTACACGCGCCATCATCCTGGAACGCGAACGCCATACGGCATGGGTATCGGAATTGAAAAGAGGAGTATCGGGATGAAATGGGAAAGCTTGTCTGATTTTTTTGCCATGGGGGGTTACGGTTTTTATGTATGGGGTTCCTATCTTGTTGCCGTAATATGCATACTTGGTGAAAGTCTGCTTGTGAACAGGCGCTACCGAACTTTGCATAAACTTCTTGGTCTGAAAGAAACATCATTTTTGCGAGGAGAGAAATGAAGCCACGTCATAAAAAAATGGCTGTTATTGCACTGAGTGTCAGTGCACTGACAATCGCCGTAGTGCTGGTGCTGAATGTTTTTCAGAGTAACCTGGTTTTCTTCTTCAGTCCCAGTCAGGTCATGGCAAAGGAAGCTCCTGTCGGAAAGAATTTTCGGATAGGCGGGCTGGTAGAAGAAGGTTCACTCAAACGGGAGGGTGACGGTACGATGATGAGTTTTGCAATTACTGATACAGCAGAAGCCATCCGGGTGATGTATACGGGCATTCTTCCTGACCTGTTCAAAGAGGGGAAAGGAGTGGTGGCGCAGGGAAAAATGGCTGAAAACGGTATTTTTTATGCTGATGAAGTACTTGCGAAACACGATGAAAATTATATGCCGCCTGAGGCTGCCAGTGCATTGGAACAGGCTGCCAAAGCACAGAAAACTTCGCTAACACAGTAAAGCTGCTTATTTTGACAATCTCAAATCAGAACAGAAGGGATAGTTTCCATCATGATTCCGGAACTTGGTAATTTTGCTCTTATACTTGCAATGCTGCTGGCCCTGATCCAGGGCACTTTACCTCTTATTGGTGCGGCACGGGGAATACCCTCGTGGATTGCGCTGGCGCGTCCTGTTACGCAAGGGCAGTTCGTGTTCGTTGCTATTGCTTTTGGCTGCCTTGCCTATTCATTCGTAAACAATGATTTTTCTGTATTGAATGTAGCTTCTAATTCGAATTCAGAACTGCCGCTGCATTTCCGTTTTGCTGCTACTTGGGGGTCACATGAAGGGTCACTACTATTATGGGTAATGATGCTGGCCGGGTGGTCAGTAGCGGTAAGTGTTTTTAGCCGTCAGTTGCCGGATGAAATGGTGGCACGTGTTTTGGGTGTTCTGGGACTGGTCAGTGTCGGCTTTTTATTATTCCTGCTGCTTACTTCCAATCCTTTTGACCGGCTTCTGCCTGCTGCAATTGATGGGAGTGATCTGAATCCATTGCTGCAAGATCCGGGAATGGTTATGCATCCACCAATGCTATACATGGGGTATGTAGGATTTTCTGTTGCCTTTGCATTTGCCATTGCAGCGTTGTTGAGTGGACAGCTGGACGCAGCCTGGGCACGATGGTCACGCCCATGGACGACAGTTGCCTGGGTTTTCCTGACTATCGGAATCATGATCGGAAGCTGGTGGGCCTATTATGAATTAGGCTGGGGAGGCTGGTGGTTCTGGGATCCGGTCGAGAACGCCTCGTTCATGCCATGGCTGGTAGGAACCGCGCTGGTACATTCTCTGGCTGTGACAGAGAAACGCGGTAGTTTCAAAAGCTGGACGGTATTGCTGGCAATTACAGCTTTTTCATTGAGTCTGCTGGGAACTTTTCTGGTTCGGTCGGGTGTGCTGACTTCCGTACATGCCTTTGCAACTGATCCGGCGAGGGGGATTTTTATCCTGATCTACTTAGTACTGGTGGTAGGGTGCTCGCTGACATTATTCGCCTGGCGCGCCCCTAAAGTAGGGCTGGGAGGTAATTTCGAAATTGTCTCGCGCGAAACCATGCTACTCGCCAACAATGTATTGTTACTGGTTGCGGCAGGCAGCGTAATGTTGGGGACATTATATCCTTTGATTGTTGATGCCTTGAATCTTGGCAAGATTTCAGTAGGTCCTCCTTATTTTGAGGCAGTTTTTGTTCCGCTAATGACACCGGCTATCTTTTTGATCGGTTTAGGGCCAATTGCCCGCTGGAAGAAAGCGAGTCTGCCAGCTCTGGTAACGCGGCTGCGGTGGGCTTTTGTAATAAGTATGGTTACAGCGGGTATCATGCCGTTTCTCATGGGGGAATGGAAACCATTGGTAAGTTTTGGATTGTTACTGGCCTTCTGGATCATGACCAGTATTTTTGTCAGCATCAAACATCGACTTCAAAACAGTGGAGAAGACGGGCTATTCGCCAAGCTGGCCAAACAATCCAGGAGCTATTACGGGATGCATTGTGCCCATTTCGGAGTTGCGGTGTTTATTGTCGGGGTAACACTCGTCAACGGCTATGAAACCGAGAAAGATGTGCGCATGGAAATTGGCAGCACGGTGACCCTCAAAGATTATACGTTCCGTTTTAATGGAACAAAAACCTTTCCAGGACCAAACTACAGTGCAGTTCAGGGTGAGGTGGAAGTGCTGAAGAATGGTAAGAAAGTGCGTGACTTACTGCCCGAGAAAAGGACATACAATGCCTCGGGCATGCCGATGACTGAAGCAGCAATTGATACTGGCCTCTTCCGGGATTTATATGTGGCACTGGGTGAACCATTGGAAAATGGTGCATGGATAGTACGGCTATATCATAAACCCTTCGTCGACTGGATATGGCTCGGCTGTATTCTGATGGCATTGGGGGGAATGCTCGCTGTCAGTGATCGGCGTTACCGGCTTGCTATTGGTAAAAAGACCGGCAACAAGACAACCGCTGGCCCGGCAGTATCAGAAACTCTGTCTACAGCAGGAGCTGTCACGAATCGGGCTGTCTTTTCAGAAGAAGGCGGAAAAGCATGATGCGTTTTCTGTTGCCTTTGGCAGCATTCATGATACTGGCCATATTTTTGGGAATTGGCCTGACATTGAATCCGCGGCAGGTGCCGTCTCCATTAATAGATAAACCTGCTCCGGCCTTCCAGCTACAGCAACTGCATGATTCCGGGAAAACACTTTCAACTGAAGATAATCTTGGAAAAGTATGGATGCTGAATGTATGGGCTTCCTGGTGTGTGGCGTGTCGTGATGAGCATCCCTTGCTGGTACAGCTTTCCAAACTGGGCATTGTTCCTATTTTCGGCCTTAATTATAAGGATAATCGCGATACTGCCCTGCAATGGCTCAGCCAATATGGCGATCCGTATACGACCAGTATTGTCGATTCTGATGGAAGAGTTGGAATTGATTATGGTGTTTATGGGGTTCCAGAAACTTATGTCATCGATAAGCAGGGTATTATCCGGTACAAGCATATCGGTCCAGTAACAGTCAAATCACTGGAAGATAAAATCCTTCCGCTGATCAATGAGTTAAAGGGTTGAGATGATGATTGAGTTGGTGATGCGAACTGGTATCATTCCGGCGAGACGTTATATAGTGATGGTTATACTGTCATTGATGTCCTGCGCGGGTTTTGCGAATGAGGCAGTACCAGTAGCGGAAGATCCCGAGCTGGAGAAGCGTTTGGTCAAGCTGGCAGAGAATCTTCGCTGTCTGGTATGTCAGAATGAATCACTGGCCGGCTCCCGCGCTGATTTTGCTAATGACTTACGACGTGAAATCAGAGAGCAGATGAAAATGAACAAGAGCGACGAAGAAATCATAGAGTTTCTGGTTGCACGTTATGGTGATTTTGTGCTTTACAATCCTCCCCTCAAATCAACAACCTGGCTGTTATGGTTCGGTCCCTTTGTTCTGTTCCTGGGAGGAGGATCTGCACTTTTCCTTTATCTGAAGCGCCGCCGTACCCGGATAAAGGAAAAGGAATCGCCCTTGACAGAAAGCCAGCGTCTGCGGGCTGAATCTCTCATTCAAGAAATGAACAAGGATCAAAGTATATGACCACTTTCTGGGTTGTGGCTGGTATTTTCATCGTGGCAGCATTGCTGTTCATTATTCCTGCACTATTAAGAAGCAAAGAAAAGGGATTGTCGGAACAAGTCGAGCGTGAAGCGGCGAATATCACTATCTACCGTGATCAGCTCGCGGAACTGGATCGGGATTTACAGAATGATATCCTTTCCAGAGAACAATATGAATCCAGCAAGCAGGAATTACAGAAGCGGATGTTACAGGATCTATCTGTGAATAATGAACCGGGTAATATCTCACCGGTCAGCCGCCATGGTATGGCTGCAAGTATTATCGTCGTCCTGGCAGTGCCACTGGCGGCTATATCTCTCTATATGATGATTGGAGATACACGCGGGTTGCTGTCACAGTCACAATTGGCCAATGCTACTCAGTTTCAGCATGCGGAGGTGGAAAGTATGCCCGCCGGCCATGCAGAAATTAAATCTGTTGTCGACAACCTTGCCGCCCGTCTCAGGGATAACCCGGAAGATATTGAAGGCTGGGTAATGCTCGCGCGTACTTATGCAATCATGCAGCGTTTTGATGATGCCAGTGCAACCTATGCCAGACTGGTTCAGATGATGCCTGATAACCCTCAATTTCTGAGTGATTATGCTGATGTGCTGGCCATGACGAATGATGGCAGTCTAATAGGTAAGCCGGCAGAGCTGATCAGCCAGGCACTTGCTATTGATCCGGATTATCCTAAAGCGCTGGCGTTGGCGGGAACAGTGGCATTTGAACAGGAAAAATTCGATCAGGCCGCAGCTTACTGGGAACGGTTGTTGAGTACTATTCCTGCTGAATCACAGCTTGCCAGATCAGTGACCGATAGTATTGCCCAAGCCAGGTCGCTGGCCGGAGAAGGAAAGGATGAATCGGTTCCCTTGCAATTGGCACAAAATTCAAATGTCGGGACCGATATTCCGGTAACTCCGCCTTCTGTAGAACCTGAAGAAAAAGGGCCGAAAGTTTCTGCTGTTCCGAGTATTTCAGGTACGGTAACGCTGGATGCTTCCCTGGCTGATAAAATATCGCCTGATGACACCCTTTTTGTATTCGCCAGGGCTAGTCAAGGGCCCCGAATACCGTTGGCAATTCTGAGAATACATGCCAGGGATCTGCCAGTTTCTTTTACGCTTGATGACAATATGGCTATGACGCCCGCCATGAAACTTTCCAGCTTTCCGGAAGTAGTAATTGGAGCGCGAATCAGTAAAACTGGCCAAGCTGTTCCTGCCAGTGGCGATCTGGAAGGTTACAGTCCGCCAGTCAAAATTGGTGACAAGAATGTCTCAATTACAATTGATCGGGTAGTTCCCTGATTCCAATCTCAATGATTTTTAACGATGGAAAATTTTCCTATGTCTGATGACTTAGTCCCTGATTTTGAGCTGGCATCCACAGGAGATAAGCAATTCCGGTTGTCTGACATAAAAGGCAGATATCTGGTTATTTTCTTCTACCCGAAAGATGATACCCCCGGCTGTACTAATGAGAGTCAGCAATTCCGGGATTTGTACCCGGAATTTGTCCGACTTGATTGTGAAATAGTAGGTATTTCGCGCGACAGCATAAAGTCCCATGAAAAATTCAGGGAAAAATATAGTTTGCCCTATGATCTCCTGAGCGATTCTGATGAAGTGGCGTGCGAGTTGTTTGATGTTATTAAAATGAAAAATATGTATGGCAAGCAGGTACGCGGGATAGAACGCAGTACTTTTGTCGTTGATCGGCAGGGTAAATTATATCAAGCATGGCGGGGGGTCAAAGTTCCCGGACATGCAGAAGAAGTACTGGCATTTATCAAGGAAAACTTAGAATAACAGGTGCTTGACAGCATTCTGTTCCTGAATAAGTTCATCATAGGTAGCATCTAACTTGGTACGAGAGAAAGGGCTGATTTCAAGCCCTTGTACAATTTCTTTTTTGCCATTTTTGCAGACTACTGGAAATCCATAAATTACGTCTGCCGGGATCCCATAGCTGCCGTCAGAAAATATTCCCATTGTGACCCAGTCATTCTCCCTGGTTCCAAAGATCCAGTCGTGCATATGGTTAATTATGGCATTGGCAGCGCTTGCAGCGCTTGATAAACCTCGTGCCTCAATAACTGCAGCACCCCGGTTTTGTACGGTAGGGATAAAATACTTTTCAATCCATGCCTGATCTTTTATCAGATCAATAACTTTTTCCCCCTCAATTTCGGCGTGAGACAAGTCAGGAAATTGAGTGGATGAATGATTCCCCCACACGATTATTTTCCTGATACTGTCGACTGGCTGCTTCAGTTTCATTGCGACTTGCGATAGTGCCCGGTTGTGATCAAGCCGTAACATGCCTGAAAAATTTTCGGAGGGCAGATCCGGTGCATTTTTCATAGTAATATAAGTATTAGTATTGGCCGGATTCCCCACTACCAGGATTTTGGCATCACGCTTGGCAACCTGATTTAATGCATTGCCTTGTGCTTTGAATATCTCACCGTTAGCTAGCAGCAAGTCGTTGCGTTCCATACCTTTAACCCGAGGTCGCGCTCCGACCAGGATTGCAATATCTGCTTGATCAAACGCTATTAGAGGATCATGGGTAGCGATAATATCAGTCAGCAGTGGAAACGCACAGTCCTGAAGTTCCATTACAACTCCGTTCAATATACCTCTGGATTCCGGAATATCGAGGAGTTGAAGAATGACAGGCTGACCGCTGCCCAACATATTGCCAGCGGCAATACGGAATAACAAACTATAGCCGATTTGTCCTGCGGCACCGGTGACAGCAATACGAACGGGCGAAGGCATCAGATCCTGCTCCTTGACATAGTGGGTTTATTTACGGACCGGGAAAGAGAATGAGCAGAAGCAATCTCTATAAATTATACCGTCAAATTTGATTGACAAGAAAGGCAAGCGTCACCCAGACTGCAATATATTCTGCACTTTCTAAGAAGACAGATAAAAAATAGCCTGAGTTTTATTTCCCGAGTATGGAATGCAAATTATGTGGAACCGTTATCTATGAATAAATTTGATGTGATAATCATCGGTGCAGGTAGTGCGGGATTATCTGCCCTGCGCGAAGTAAGAAAACGTACTGATAATTTCCTTTTAATCAACGATGGCCCATGGGGTACCACCTGTGCCCGGGTCGGATGTATGCCCTCCAAGTTGCTGATCGAGGCAGCTAACGCTTTCCATCGCCGGCTCAGTTTTGAGGAATTTGGAATTACCGGTGCTGAACAACTGGGGTTGGATGATAAACGAGTTCTGCAGCGTGTACGCAAATTGCGCGATGATTTTGTCACCAGTACCCTTAAAACGACCGTGGAACTGGGAAAGCGCGCAATATCAGGACGTGCTCGTATTTTGTCCTCGAATCAGGTTACCGTCAACGGCGAAAAACTTTATACACGCAAGATTATTATCGCAACTGGCTCCCGGCCTGTGGTACCGGATGATTGGAAAAATCTTGGCAAACGTTTACTTACAACAGATTCCCTGTTTGAACTGGATACTTTACCAAAGCGAATAGCAGTCATCGGCATGGGGCCGGTTGGCCTGGAAATGGCCCAGGCACTTTCCAGGCTGGGTGTTCATGTCACTGGTTTTGGTGCAAATAACACGATTGGAGGTATTAGTGACCCCTTAATCAACCAAACAGCAGTAACATTGTTATCGAGTGAATTTCCGCTGCATCTTAATAAAAGGGCGGATGTTATCGTCAATCCGGATGGTAGGACGATTACAGTTCAAACAGATGATATACAAGTCGAGGTTGACAGCATACTAGCAGCGTTGGGACGGCAGCCAAATATCAGTGACATTGGTTTTGAGACATTAGGTGTGCCGCTTAATGAGCGTGGATTACCCTCTGTAGATCCTGATACGCTGCAAATTGCAGATCTGCCCGTATTTCTGGCTGGAGATGCAAATCAGCGTCTTCCTCTGCTGCATGAAGCAGCAGATGAGGGGCATATTGCCGGGCTGAATGCAATGAAGGAGAAGCTGATCTGTTTTAAACGCCGGGTGCCGCTGGCCATCGTATTTTCTGATCCTAACATCGTCGTAGTCGGACAATCTTTTCGCGCACTTGAACACGATGATATCCGAACAGGTGAAGTAAGCTTTGATAATCAGGGACGCGCGCGCTCGGCCCAATATAACCGCGGTACTTTGCGTGTTTATGCGGCTGCAATCAATGGCCGCTTGCTCGGGGCGGAAATGTGCGCGCCGGCAGGTGAGCATTTTGCTCATTTGCTTGCGCTGGCAATTGATCAGTCCTTAAGTGTATGGGATCTGTTGCGCATACCGTTTTACCACCCGGTACTGGAAGAAGGTTTGCGTACTGCATTACGTAACCTGGCTTCAAAACTTCCCGCCCGGAACGAGTCAGATCTGGCAGCTTGTGAGTCATTCAATTTCGGAGCACTTGATTGATCCCTCATTTAAGGCCCTGAGCGGAATAATTTAGAGGGAGGAGACAGCTGGGGGATATAAGGAAATATAAAGTGGTGGCGAATCAGGGATTTGAACCCCGGACCAACGGATTATGATTCCGCTGCTCTAACCACTGAGCTAATTCGCCACGGTTTTGTGTAACAAGACGCGTATTCTGCCTTCTGGGAAAGAGGTAGTCAAGACCGGTTGTTCCCCTGTATTTGAGAACAGTATATTAAACGAGTACATATAACTTGTTAATTCAAGCCATGTGACAGAGGAATTGCCCTGGATTGATCTGGATCAATATTTGAGTATTTTCTTTCATTTATGCTTTTCGTGCAGTTTAGCAATACCTGTTAACAATTAATAACTGTTTAAAATGAGAGAGGTACTTATGAAAATCCAATTGATTATCGCAGCATCAATGGTAATGGCTTTGGCCGCTTGCAAACCATCTGCACCGGAATCTCCCGATCCGACAACTTATGGACAAACTATTCAACCGTTCCACCAGATTCCTGCTGAAGATCAGGATGGAGCAGGCAAGCCCAGAACAAAAGATTAAAAATATTTAACATTCCTGTTTTGTTAGGTAAACCGGGCTTTGGAACAGCTGTTGCATACTGATCAAAGACCGGAAGTTCACAGGAAATATTTGCAATCCCGAGAAGAGATATGTTGCCCGTTCCGGGATTTCTGATAGTGTGCTGTAATAGTCTCAATCTATCAGAGCATATATGGCATGCGTTGTATTACCTCTCGCGAACATCCTTTATTCAAGAAACTCACTAAATTGCAGCATTCGCCACGCCAGCGTCGCAAAGAAGGGCTAGCTTTGCTTGATGGCGTACACCTTCTGCAATCATATCTTGCATCAAACAGAATTCCTGAGCTTCTGATCTTCAGTGAATCAGGCAGCCGATACCCGGAAATCAGTCATTTGCTGAATAAAATCGATGAAAATTCGGGGATAAACCGGCTAATGCTGAGCGATGCTCTGTTCAGTCGAATATCGCCCGTCAAAACACCCGTCGGTATTCTGGCACTTATTCGTATTCCACAGCTTAATTTTTCTACCGCTGCAGATGAGTGTAATTTCTGTATTATGCTGGAAGCCATTCAGGATCCAGGTAACCTCGGCTCGATTTTGCGCTCCGCGGCCGCAGCAGGCGTAAAAAATGTATTTTTATCTTCAGGCTGTGCCGACAGCTGGTCCGCCAAAACCCTGCGGGCGGGGATGGGTGCACATTTTTTTTTAAATATTCAGGAAAATGTAGACTTAATCCAATTGGCCCATCAATTTTCAGGAAAAATTGTAGCAACAACATTGGCTAATGCTATCAGTATTTATCATATCGATCTGCAAGAGCCGGTATTGTTTGCCTTTGGTAATGAAGGCAGCGGGCTATCACAAGAAATCTTAAAAGTTGTACATGAACAGGCAATGATACCAATGCCAGGTTATGCTGAATCGCTCAATGTTGCTGCAGCTGCAGCCATTTGTTTGTTTGAGAAAGTTAGGCAGCAGTCTTGACTCCACCAGAGCAGGGGTTAAATCGCATTTTGAGCGTATTTGACGGGCTATAGGAACCTTGCGCCCAGCAGCGGCGCACATCCGAAATACGTCTAAAGCGCGCCTCGTCCTGAAACATCAGCTTGATTGCTTTATCTTGTGGAGTGTCTGGGGGAGTTTTTTTCCATTCTTGTTGTACCGCCAGATTACTTTGAGGGTGTCGCTTCTTCGGTGCAAGCTTCCGTGCGTCGGCAGCATCAGCCACTTGCCCGGCCATGAAATGACGGCGCAGTCGAATTAAAGCTATCCGCATCGTTGCTTGAATTTTACATAA
>JBIQJX010000048.1:0-15629 GCA_044507105.1 Nitrosomonas sp. | reverse complement strand
TAAGGCGGTGCGGGTCTATATATGAGAAGTATTATTCCGGTTTTTTATTACAAAAAGGGTAGCAGCCATACTTTCCTGTTGGGACGCCATCATCGCCCTCTTTCAGGCAATTCCCGTTGGCATCCAGTCCATGTGAGCATTCGATCTTTTCACCCGAGATAATTTTTTCGTAATTTCCCCTTTCCGTTTGGGGAATTGCTTGTGAGGGACGCCCGCATGCTGTAACCAGTAAAACCAATAAAGCGGCAGCCAAAATATAAACAACAGATTTCATAAAAACGTTCCTTCTTAGCTCTCAAATAAATACCTGTCAATAACCCTATTATACTTAATGTTATTGAGTCAGAGGTCTGAATTTCTCTCATTGAAATGGCGTAAACACAAGCCCGATCCGGGGATTCGCAAGTTTAATTCAGAAAGTAATACTTCTTGCCCCACCACTTCCAAATCGGTCTGCTGCTTTGGATATATATCATCAATCTTTTTCTCACAGACAGACAAAATCTCACAGCGCAAACCTAATAAATACGCCATTTGGCGCTCCAATCAAAATTATCTGACTGTGCTATAATCCGGTTTTATCTGAAAATTCAATGTAATATCAGGGCCATTCCGGCAGGTTGCAATGCGAATATAACGCGCCTCTGTCGGCAATCGTTAAAACCTCGTCAAACTGAAAAACTATTAAATGCTCCAGATTGGTTTGATTAAGTCCAGAAAGTAAAATGAAGGTAAATCAGGAGAGAGATATGCCCAATTTTATTCGTATCATCATAATGACCATTTATCTGGGATGCATTGTCAGCAATACTTATGCCTCCCAGAAATTACCTCAAACGATCAAGGTGGAGCCGGAAGCGCTCACGACAGAGCCACTCTGCGATCCCCGAATTCCTTCGGTATGGCGTGAAGCCCAAGTTATTGATGGTGTGAAAATTGACGCATCGCCGGGTTGCAGCCCGGATAACCCTGCCTGGATTGCTGCTGCTGTCAAGGGGACTAATAATATTTCCATGGAGACACTCATGCAAACAGGTCTCTCCCCTGATGCCATCATCAAAACTGATGATCTGGACGGGGATGGTGATCCCGACCGTATCATCATCAAACTGGAAATCATGGAATTAAATGGTAAGTCACCCGATTTTCCCGGCATTGTTCCCACTTTTGACATCGCGCCGGGTATACAGCCTGGCGCCTGGGTTTTCGCACCCAAGACCAGTGGCATGTCCACCGAGAATTTTGAGAGTGTGCGGGCTAATCCGTTAATCCGGCTGCCGTCACCGGTAATCCGCGTCGAGCAGGGAGATATCGTACAGCTCGTACTGGAAAATACACATTATTTTCCACACAGCATTCACCTGCATGGTGTGGACCATCCATTTTCTCATCAGGAATACGTGGGTAACGATGGCGTACCTCATACCAGTGAGATAGAACTGATGCCTGGCGAGCGACGTGTTTATGAGTTTCAGGCACGTCAGCCTGGCACCATGTTCTATCACTGTCACGTACAAACCCACACGCATTTGGCGATGGGTCTGGCCGGAATAATTATCGTCGAAGAAAATAAACCTAATAACTGGGTACAAACACTGAATATTGGCGGCGGCCATGTGCGACACCCATCAGTTGCCGTCAAGGAAGAGTTCGACCAGGAGTACGACCTGCATTACCATGCAATGGATAAGGAACTGAGTGACATCATCCAGAAATATAACGACCCGCGTCTGATCGCGCGTGATATGAACCGCCGTTATGATCTTACTGATGCAACTGAAGATTATTTCACAATCAACGGATTGTCATTTCCCTATTCACTCAGAGAATCACTTATCATCGTCGAGCAGGATCAGAAGATTAAATTGCGCTTACTCAACAGTGGCGGTGAATTGATCGCGATTCATACACACGGCCATCACGCCACGATCACGCACTATGATGGTGTGGAACACAATCCTATGGCGCAGATCATGCGCGACGTGTTTGCTCTCGCCCCGGCACAGCGTCTGGATCTCAAACTGGAAACCGTTAACGATGGTAAACACAGTTACGGGGAAGGCGACTGGTTGATTCACGATCATCGTGAAAAAGGCTTTACCACGAATGGCATGGCCGAAGGGGGGAGCATAAGCTCTATTGTCTATCCCTCATATCTGGGTGAGAACGGCATGCCTAAAACCAGTCATTTTGGTATTGATCTCAGCAAATTTTTCACTAAAGAATACTATGAAAGAAGGCTTCCCATTTGGCAGGATCTTGATGAGGCTGCCACTTTTGGTGCAGCTGAAGGAAGACTGATCAATATCGATACTGCGACTCGTAATGCTTCGCTCTACGCTTTATACGGCTTGTTGGGAGGATTGCTCCTGTATGTGATCTTTGCCAGACGCGATTACATCAGGCAATGCGCTGCAACAGTAATTTCACGTATCAGAAGCAAAAAAGGAGGGGCAGAATAATGAAAGAAATGAGGATTATTCTTCTACTGGCCACCACGCTGGCATTCAGTCTGGATACTGTGGCACAACAGCAATCCCAACCGGATGAGCACAAACACAATCAGCATGCTGAACATGAGCAGCATCATGGTAATGGACACAGTGGATCAGAACAGGACACTGCACAGTCTGAACATGATCACAGCGGACATAGTATGAATGCGAATAGTGATTCGACAATCGATCATGAAAAAGAACATGATCACGATCTTCACGGTCATGGCCACAAGGATCACAGTATCGATGCAGGCTCACATCGTCATACAACCGACCATCATGATGAGCATAACGCCGATTCAACCGAACATGGTGATATGCACCATCATCATCACATGGATGATGATCACATCATGGACCATGAAGGCACGATGATCATGGGACAGAACCTGGATAAACTGCCCAGCGGCTGCAAAAGTGTATCCGAAGAAGTGGAGATTACCATTCGTGCCGGCAGGAAATATGCAGCCCGACATCCCGGGACCGTTTTTGCCTTTGACCAGCCGGAATGGCGTGTAAAGCCTTGTGCAAAAGTTACTTTTCATTTTGTCAACGAAGACAATATTCGCCATCAATTTATGATTCACGGCCTGCCCAGGTACATATACAACCAGGGGATGTTTCATCTGGAAGTAACGGGCCCTAAAACTGTATCCGGTACGATCATCGTTCCCGGCTCAGACGATACGCTACTGGCGCATTGCGATATTTCGCATCACATGGAAAAAGGCATGAAGGCACAGCTCGTAATCGGCAAAGGAGGCAAAGACATTCCCAGTATTCCGGGTCTGACCCCCTATAACATCAGTGATTATTATGAGACTGAGGATTTACCAAAAATTTCTGACAAAGCCGAACAAAGCAAAATGGTAAGAGAGATTACCAAGGCGTTTGCCAGAGATAATACACAAGATTACCTCATGTTACTGATCGGGGCATTGGCAGGATTATTCACTATCCCCTTGTTCAGAAAAATCGCATCAGGCAGGAAAACCGATAAAACCAGCCAGACAGCTCAATAAAACAAGTGACCAGCCCCTTGTTTTTGATCGGGGGGCTGCCTCTTGTTAGGGTTGTTGTTTGTCATCACAATGATCCGACGAATATAAAAATCAGCGACTTGGAGGATTAATTCGTCGGATTATACGGTTTCGCCTCACCTGCCGACCACGGCAGATCATTATCCAGTGCCAGTGTTCTACCCCATGCTTCCAGTTCATCCAAAATTTTTTCCTGCGTAAGCTGCCGGGAATCATCTCCGCGCAAGTTTATTATTTTCTCCTGATATTCAGCTAATGTCAGACTTCCCTTTTCTACTTTCTCAGTTAAATGTCTGTAGCAAATCGTTCGCCAGCGCGGCCTCTCTTCATCGGACAGAGTTTCTGGCCAGTTGCGTGCGCGATAGCGAAACAGGAGCTCAGCGTAGCGTTTATCATGGAATTTTGAAGTAAAACCAGCCAATTCTCCGGGTGGAGAATTCCGTATTGCCTGGAACAGGTTGCGATCCTGATCGCTTGCGAATCCATCATAAAGGGCCAGATCAGCATCATTGACTATGGTTGGTCTGTTGTCAGTATATGCATGCCTGATCCGTTGCATAAGATCCCGATGCTGCTGCAACAACTGCCAATACTGATGACACAGATCGATATTCAACCCAATGCGGTCGGCTGCCTCATCATCAAGCACTTTTTGCGGCGCTAGCGCCGGACATTTATTGAGCCTGACTGTCTTGACCGGCAGGCGCGACCTTCCCCCCGGTAACGCAGGCCCGGGTGTAAAAAGACATTCGGCCAGCGCATCCGTATCCAGTTGCAGGAATTGAGCCGGGTCATGCCGTAAATCGTAGACCAGAATACTGTTAGGATTTTCTATTTCACGCAGTAACGGCATTACCAGCGTCGTACAACCGTATTCAGCAGAATACATGCGCGAAGTGTGCAGCACCGGTGTATGATCCGCCAGATCGAGCAAACGAGAGGCCGCCCGCTTGTCTCGCAAACGAAACAGCCAGTCATACAGACGCGGCTGCTGTCTTCGTACCAGGCGGGCCAACGCAATGGTAGCCCGGACATCCGATAGCGCATCATGTGCACTGTCATGTACCAGCCCGTTGGCCAAAGTAATGTCTTCCAGCCGGAAACTTGGCTTACCCTCCTCGTTATACGGCCAGATAATCCCATGCGGGCGCAAGGCATAAGTCATACGGACAAGATCGATCAGATCCCAGCGCGAATTTCCCGCTTGCCATTCGCGTGCGTAGGGATCATAAAAATTCCGGTATAACGCAAAACGGGTTACCTCATCATCAAATCGCAACGTGTTGTAACCTGCTGCGCAAGTACCCGGTTGTGCCAGCTGTTCATGAATACAGGCAATAAATTCCGGCTCCGATAGTCCCCGGGCCTCCGCCGTCTGCGGCGTAATACCAGTGAGCAGGCAAGCTTCCGGGTGAGGCAACCGATCACGCGCCGGTTTGCAATAGATCACCAGTGGATCGCCAATTTCATTAAGCGCTTCATCTGTCCTGATCCCGGCAAACTGAACAGGCCGATCCCATCGGGGATTCGAACCGGATGTTTCATAATCATGCCAGTAGAAGGTTGAATTACCTGTCTGCATTATAGTAATCGGTCATTGAAGTTGTGCAGCCGGGCGATCTGTCTCTATCATTGCGATATCGAGCAATACAATAGCTTGTTTGCAAGCCGTGATAAATCTGGAACTCAGAAATTTTTGATACGGTTAACCTACCTTTTTTAGCAAAATAACAGTAGGTTATCTTCTACTAACCCTCTGTTCTAGTCATGAACTTATTTAAATAAACCTACTGAAATATTTTCCTTATTATAAAGTGAGCACCATCTACTACTGGAGAGTCAAAAATAGCAGTCACATTTGCTTCTGTATCAGAAGTAAAAGATACATTCAGCTTGTGCTTTCCTCCAATATGCGGAAGGAGAGGATCAAAATTAAGTCCTTCAAGTAAAAAATCCTTAGTAGATCCTGATCCAATGAAAGTAGACATCAAAGTATTACGTGTATATTCCAAGAATGGCAAACTAATGAGAATTAGTGTCTCCCCATTATAATGGAGCGAATAATACTCATTCCTGGCTTCGGGTTGTTCAGGTGAACCATAACTTTGCCAAATACCATTAATGAATCCAAGTTCATTACTTTCCTGCGCCTGTACGCCAAAAGGTAAGATAAAAATAGATAAAAACACTATTTTTCTAATATATTTAAGCATAAATATTATTTCCTGATCCATGGTGAACTGCAAGCTATATAACCCACAGTTGAATTGATTACTCTGTCATAAATTACTATCGTGCATTTACTTCTACACATGATAATGATACATTCTTTATGCAACTTTTAAAAACATTACTGCCAAGAAGGTTAGTGCTTATATTCCATTGAAGAAGGGGCATATAATTGTACCCATTATTTAAACCAGACCTGCGTAGGAAAACGTTTCCTTCTTGTATCCACCAGCGGGTTATCTTTGATACAAATGGCGGGCTAACGGAATATTTATCGGTACAGTCCGGATACTCAGGCCTTCGACCGTGTCTGCCACCACTCGTTGAACTGTGGTTTTTAGATAATTACGGGAAAATAGCGAGCGCACTACAAACATGCCCTTAATCCTCAAACATACTAACCCACCCTGACCTCCTCTGAGCATAGTTACTTCCGTCTACAGGTCAGCATGGGGCAGGCGATTTAGGAGACATGTTATAAATCGCGGATATATTTTATATTGGTTCTGAACGCTTCCCATACTTCGTCCATTCTGCCTCCCAGCGCCAGCTTGGCCTGAGATTGTATATAGCGGGACATTACGCCTACGGAAGTATGTGGTGGCAGAGTCGGCACATGCGGGTTAGTGAATACATCGACCAGTACCGGGCCGCTGTATGACAATGCTTCCTGGAAGACCTTTTCCAGATTATCGGGGTTGGTTACCGAATAGCCCCGCATGCCGCAGGCCTCGGCCACCATCGAGAAATCAGGATTCATCATCTTAGTCTGCCAGTCGGGCAAACCGGCCACCTGCATTTCCAATTCGACCATACCCAGGCTGCGATTATTGAAAACGATCAGTTTTATTGGCAGTTTATACTGGACAATGGTCATCAGATCCCCCATGAGCATCGAGATGCCTCCATCCCCGCAAAATGCGATAACCTGGCGCTCGGGGGAATGGAGTGCGGCACCGATCGCTTGCGGCATGGCATTGGCCATGGATCCATGAGAAAAACTGCCTATCAGCGTACGCTTTCCGGTACCGTTCAGATAACGCGCTGCCCATACTGTGCCCATACCGGTATCTGCTGTAAAAATAGCATCATCATCAGCTAACCGGTCAAGCATGCCGGCAACAAATTCTGGTTTAATCAGGTTCTCTTCACCGGGATCTGCGGCGTGAACGCGATGGTCTTCTTTCACTTCTGCATAATCAGCCAGGCAGGCATTGAGAAATTGATTATCGGTTTTGGAATTAATAAAAGGCGACAATGCCTGTAATGTGGGGCCGATATCGCCGCACAATCCCATGTGCAATGCAACCCGCCGGCCCAGCCGTTCCGGTTTGGAGTCGATCTGAACGACCTTGATTGAGCTGTCGAGAAATTCCTTCCAGGGGAAATCACTGCCGAGCATGAGCAGCAGCTTGCCGCCGGTGATGGCTCGAGCGCCGGCCTTATTACCCAGCAGCCCCGTCAGTCCAACTGCATAAGGATTGTCATATTCTAATATCATCTTGGCCTTAAGAGTATAGGCCACAGGCGCATTGAGTTTGCCGGCCAGTTCAAGCACCTCGGCACGAGCATCTATGCAGCCGATCCCAGCATAGATACCAATGTCCTCAGAATTATTGATCAGCTCTGCCAGCTGCTGGATTTCTGCATCAGAAGGGCGCAAGATCGGTTGTGGCCGATACAGGTCAGCACACAGGGCATCCTCATCGGCATTACACGTCGTCAAATCACCCGGGAAAGCGCATACTCCCACCCCCTGGCGACTCCATGCCTGCTGAAGCGCCTGCTGCAACATACGCGGCAACTGTTGCGGGGTGGTTGCCACTTCATTGTAATAACTGCAGCCGTCGAACATACGCAGATCGGTGGATTGAAAACTTTCTGTACCATAATCCTCGGAAGTAATGGTCGAGGCCAGTGCCAGCACGGGCGCTCCCCAGCGGTGAGCATCATAGAGACCGTTGATCAGATGAACATGACCTGGTCCCGAGCTGCCGGCACAACAACCAATTCCGCCAAGTACCCCTTCAGTCATGGCAGCATACGCGCCGGCTTCCTCATGGCGAACGTGAATCCAGTCAATGCTGCCATCGCGACGTAAAGCATCATTGAAAAAATTTAAACTGTCACCAGCGACACCATAAACACGGCGGATACCCGCAGTCTTGAGCATATCGACCAATTGTTCGGCGATAGTATGACCCATACACTTCTCCTGAGGAATATTAGGTGTGCATCAAATGAAGCAGCGCACCTTTAAAAGATTTCCATAGAAAACTGGATTTACTGATTAAGCACTCATCAGATGCCTAAATTTTATGAATATTACGATCTCCTCATCCGTGCTTCTGTACGCCATCCCACATAACATTCACGAATTGCGATAGATGTGCTTAAGCAAACAGTAAATTTATCTTAATAATTAATCGTTTGTATATTCCCAATAATGATGCGAAGGAATGTTTCGTGCCATTACGCTCCAGGAAAAACGATTGCGATAAATCTACCCTGGTAATCATCGGCTAACCCTGCCTGATCTAATCTTGTGTGAGTTATACAGCTGACTGAGTATGCTGATCCCAAGCATCGGATCAGGGATGTCATCAGGTGCACAGCAATTTTTTGTTTGCCAGATCAACAGGAACAAATTCTTCAAGCATATGATTCATCAAAAATTCCCCAGATTGATACACATTCCGCTGCAGCCTGCGGAATAAATATGCTGAACTAAATTTTCATCACTTCATCAGATAAAAATAATCTCACATATTGAAAATATTTCCGGATGTTTATCATTCATGATATATAAATATTTATATTGCACTGACTTGCCGATCCCGGGGCAATTGGAAAAGCTATTGCCATCAGGCATCACAAGCAAAAGCACTGCAGATTCCGTGGATCAGCAACGACGGGCGCAGCATGCTTCATTATTTCGCCTGCTGATAATTGTGATCATGGCAGCCTTGCTCGGCGGCTGTGGCGGAGTGCAATCCACCTTCTCAACTTTTGGAGTTGAAGCTGAGGCAATCCGGAAATTAATCGTCGTAATGGCCGCCGCCGGGGTGTTAATCACGATTGGTGTCATCTGGCTGGCGATACATGCTGTGCGTGCACCCCCTGGACGGCTGGATCACGCGAGTGGCACACGGGTCATTCTCTGGCTCGGTGCCATTGGCCCGACAGTATTGTTGGCAGTGCTGTTAGTAATATCGTTACCAATGATGAAGACACTGCCTGTTGCCGCTGGTGACCTTGAGATAGCAGTAGACGGCGAGCAGTTCTGGTGGCGTGTACGCTATTTACCACCAGACGGCCCGACAGTGGAGACCGCGAATGAGATTCGCCTTCCGGTGGGCCGTACGGTGAGTTTCTCCCTGGCAAGCTCCGACGTTCTCCACAGTTTCTGGATACCAGGACTGGCAGGTAAAGTGGACATGATTCCCGGTCGTCGCAACCGTCTCGTTGTACATGCCACCAAAGCCGGCACTTACCGCGGCGTTTGCGCAGAATTCTGCGGCCTGAGCCATGCACGTATGGCATTTGACGTGATCGCAATGCCGCCTGCCGATTTCGATCAATGGCTTGCCAATGTCGCCAGCCCAGCCACTACAGTGGGTGGTTCAGGGCGTCAGTTGTTCGGAGATTACGGCTGCAATGGTTGCCATGCAGTACGTGGACATTTCCCGACAAGCCCGATTGGTCCAGATCTGACCCACTTCGGATCTCGTCTTTCACTGGCTGCCGGCACTTTGCCGGTAACGGTCACCACCCTGAAAAATTTTATCCGCAATCCTGCCTTGACCAAACCCGGTGCATTGATGCCTGCTTTCGAAAGCATGTCGACCGAGGACGCGGACGCAATCGCTATCTATCTGATGGAGCTTAAATAAATGTCCTCCCCGACCACTCTTTCCCCCAATCAAGATGATCCTGTCCTGCGGGCAGCACAGGAAGAACGATTGCGCAGAACCTGGGCCCCGCCGCAAGGCCTCTTCTTCCGCTGGACGGATGTCAATAACAGCGCAGTCGGTGTCTGGTATACGCTGACCGCTTTCGGCATGATGCTATTTGCCGGCGTGCTCGCACTGATTATTCGTGCCCAGCTCGCTGTTCCCAATAATGATCTTGTCTCAGCATCGACGTTTAATCAATTATTCACGCTGCACGGATCGATGATGATGTTCCTGTTTGCCGTGCCGATGTTTGAGGCGGTCTCCATCCTGATTCTGCCGCAACTGCTGGGTGCGCGCGATCTGCCGTTTCCGCGGCTGTCGGCTTTCGGTTATTGGAGCTTCCTGATCGGCGGCCTGTTTGTTGCCGGCTCGATCTTCTTTAATGCCGCGCCCGATGGCGGGTGGTTTATGTATCCGCCACTGACCACAGATCCTTCACTGTCCGGTATCGGCGCGGATATCTGGATGCTGGGCCTCTCCTTCATTGAAGTAGCGTCGATTGCTGCTGCCATCGAGCTCATCGTAGGCGTTTTGAAATGCCGGCCGCCCGGTATGCGGTTGAATCTGATGCCACTCTATGCCTGGTATATCCTCGTTGTTGCGGCAATGATTCTGTTTGCATTTCCGCCTCTGATTGCGGGTGACATTCTGTTCGAACTTGAACGATTGCTCGACTGGCCTTTCTTCGATGCGACACGTGGCGGTGATCCTCTCCTTTGGCAGCATCTGTTCTGGATATTTGGTCATCCTGAGGTTTATATTATTTTTCTGCCGTCGATCGCAATCTTTGCGATGATCGTGCCAACCTTCGCGCAGCAACATCTGCTTGGCTATCCATGGATCGTGCTGGCAGCAGTCGGTACAGGTTTTTTGAGCTTCGGATTGTGGGTGCACCATATGTTCGCCACGGGCCTGCCGAACATCAGTCTGGGCTTCTTCTCTGCTGCTTCGGAAGCAGTAGCCATCCCGACGGCAATACAGATTTTTGTATTCATTGCCACCTTATGGGCGGGCCGCGTTATCTGGTCGACACCGTTGCTTTACGGTGCCGGTGCACTTGCCATTTTTGTCATTGGCGGCCTGACCGGTGTCATGGTGGCACTGGTACCATTTAACTGGCAGGCACATGACACCTATTTTATCGTTGCACATCTGCACTATGTATTGATTGGCGGCTCGGTAATACCCCTGTTTGGGGGGCTTTATTATTACTGGCCTTTGTATACCGGCAAGAAACTGTCTGACCGGCTCGGCCGGATTGCATTCTGGCTCATGTTCGTCGGTTTCAATGTTGGCTTTTTTCCGATGCATATTTCGGGGCTGATGGGTATGCCCCGTCGCGTTTATACCTACTCCGACGAGATCGGCCTCAACATTTTGAATCTGCTATCGACAGCAGGCGCTTATCTCTTCGCATTGGGAGTTGCCGTCGTGGTTCTGGACCTGTGCCTCTCCCCACGGCGCCAGCTTGACCAACGTAATCCCTGGAAAGCCGGCACGCTTGAGTGGCTGTCCGGCCCGGTAATGGAAAACTGGGGAGTACGTTGTGTACCGCAGGTCAGTAGTCGCTATCCCCTCTGGGATGAGCCGCGTTTTGTGCAGAATGTGGATGAAGGTCGTTATTTTCTGCCCGATGCAGAAGAAGGCCACCGCGAGCTGATGATCAGCAGTGTACTCGATGCTGAACCGCAGCAGATCGCCCGAGTGGGCGGGCCAAGTGTCAAACCAATGCTTGCGGCGATTACGCTCGGCAGCGTCTTCATCCTGATTACATTTCATCTGTATACCGCAGCATTTGTGAGCACCTTCCTCGCACTCGCTGTCATTTTATGGTGGCTCTGGACGGGTACCGGAATTATTCCTGAAAAAACACAGAAACTGGCGGGCTGCGGCATCACTTTGCCACTCTACGCTTCAGGACCCGCGTCATCCGGCTGGTGGGCAATGTTCATCACGATGATTGCGGATGCAACGGCATTTGTGAGCCTAATTTTTGGCTATTTTTTCTACTGGACTGTTCATGCGGAATTTCCGCCGGCTATACAACCCGGTCTTACAGGGCCAGGAGCATTCTGGCCGACACTCGCCCTGGTGCTGATTGCCTTCGGTTGGGCAGCGACCATCATTGCGCGCGAAAGTAATGCGCGCGGCCAGCTCCGGCGGGCGCGTACCGCACTCTTGATCGCGACTGTCGTAACCGGTGCAGGAGCGCTGGCCATGCTGGCGGGCCCGTGGCTGGCTGAACTTGATCCAACACTGCATGTTTATCCGGCAATCATTTGGGTACTTGCCATCTGGATTACTGCACATGCAGCTCTCGGTATTGTCATGCAGCTGTATGTATTAGCGCGCAGTGTAACCGGACGGATGACACCGGTTTACGATGGTGACGTACGAAATATCGTCGTGTATCACCATTTCCTGGTATTGAGTGCACTGATCACGTGCGTGGTGATCGGCTACTTTCCGAGGCTGGCATGAATATTAAGCTTGAGAGCAATGTGTGGCAGGTGAATTCGAGTTTATGGGCATTGATCGCGCCACTGATGATATGGGGACTGCATTTTCTGTTCTGTTATATCTTCACGGCTGTCCACTGTGCCAAAAACGAGCCTTTTATGACGCTCGACGAGGCCCGGTTCGCAATAGGAGTTGCGACTGCCGTAGCGCTGCTGCTGGTAACTGTCTTGGGCTATCGTGCGTGGACTCAGTCGCATATTGAGAAAAATGAGATGTCCCCACACACGAAGAGCACGGGCGAAGATCGGGCACACTTCCTTGCTGCTGCGGGTCTGCTACTCGCGTGCCTGGGGTTTGTTGCAATTGTGTTTACCGCGATTCCGGCTTTTATCTTTGAGGATTGCCGATGAGATATATCTTGTGCATGACCGGACTCTTAACGCTTGTCGTAGCGTGGGGAGTTGCAGCGACAGGACATACGATGACTTCGCATATGGTGGCCCATATGGCTGCCATCGCGATTGCAGCTCCTCTGCTGGCAGGCGGTATTGCAAGCACTCGTTTCGATCCGGCAGTGCGCTGGCCCCGGCTTGTTTCCCCTTTGCTGATGTCCTTACTTGAGCTGCTGGTCGTGTGGGGATGGCATGTACCGGCAGCGCGGGCACTTGCCGCCGGAAGCCCTGCCGGCCTTGCACTTGAACAGATAATGTTTGCCGCGGCGGGGCTGTTACTGTGGAGTGCCTGCCTGGGAACGGGTTCCCATCATACCGGCAGAACTGCGCGCAGTGCAGCCGGTGTTATCGCACTGCTGCTGACGACCATGCACATGACCTTACTCGGTGCACTCATCACGCTAGCGCCACGCACATTATTTGACACACAGGGTTTCGCTGGGTTTGGTATTACCCTATCGCCGCTGGCTGATCAGCAGCTCGGTGGTATTGTCATGCTCCTCGTTGGTGGTTGCAGCTATCTGTTTGGTGGCCTCATGTTACTTTTCCGACTGCTGCGTAATGATCATTCTGTATCCCGGACGGTAACCTTATGATTCTGGAAATTACATGGAAACGGATACTTGCTGCAGCAGGGACTTTAGCTGTTGTCAGTCTGACAATTGCCTGGTCGGGGGTCGTCAATATTGGCGCGTCAACCGGACATTGGGCCATTACCAACTGGTTTCTGCACTGGGCGATGCGCAACTCGGTTCGCACCCAAGCTGCGCTGACTGTTGATCCGCCTGCAATTGCGCAGCAGAAAGAGCTGGTCTCAGCTGCCGGACATTATGCAGTGACCTGTGCTTTGTGTCACGGCGCACCGGGAAGGTCGCCCTCACCGGTCATGCAGGCCTCAACGCCTGCTCCGCCTGATCTTGCCGAAACGGTGAATACATGGAGCGACCAGCAGCTTTTCTGGATCATAAAAAATGGAGTGAAGTTCACCCCGATGCCGGCGTGGCCAGCGCTCGGCCGCGATGATGAAATCCGCCACATGACAGCGTTCGTACGGCGATTGCCAGATATGACAGCAGAAGAGTATCGGGAACTTGCTTATGGCTCTGAGCCTATTGCCGACGGCGGGCCGCTGCGCTTCAAAGAGACATTATCCAATTGTCAGCGCTGTCATGCAGATAATGGCCGCAACCAGCAGGACATTCCAATCTTGGCCGGGCAAAAATCTGAATATCTGCTGGCGACGCTCAATGCTTTTGCATCAGGTACCCGTGCCAGCGGAATAATGAGCACAGTTGCAGCACGAATCGACCCTGCTATTATGCGTGCGCTTGCTGATCATTACGCGAGTCTGCCCGGTTTAGTGAATGATTCGATAAAAACAGCTGCGGATGATTCAATAAAAACAGCTGCCGATGACCCGATACCGATGCCCGATGCTGCGATCACGGCCCCTATTGATCCTGTCACTGCAGACAAATGGGCTGCACAAATAGTCAGAAACGGTTGGCCGGCAATCAATCTGCCTGCCTGCTCCAGCTGTCATGCACCCGGCAAGCGCCCTCATTACCCCATTCTGGCCGGACAGAAACCTGAGTATCTCGCAGGGCGCCTCCGCCAGTGGCGTGGCGATGACAACATTGTCGACGCAAGAAAATCGAATGCGACCATGCCCGTTATCGCACGCCGTATTCCCGAACAGCTGATTGAACCGCTGGCCCGGTCTGTCGCAGCACAGGAACAGCCATAAGATTTACCGATAAAACATTTTAAGATTAACCACACACAGGAGCCATCAACAATGCCGGCACAATCCAAATCGCAGCAGAAAGCTGCAGGCGCTGCGCTATCGGCCAAACGCGGTGAAATCAAAAAATCCGACCTTAAAGGTGCCTCTCTTGAGATGTATGAATCGATGAGCGAGGATCAGCTCGAAGAACTGGCAAAAACCAGCCATGAGGGCTTGCCCGAGAAGAAACAACCCGATTGACTATCTTTCTGCTCCCGATATTTTTAACCTGGCAACGACGGTTGAAGGCGCAGGTGGGAGCGGTTAACTGCAGTTCCCGGGAAATGGCTGATCCATCGGTCAGCAGCAGAAGTTGTGGCAGAATAACCCGGTACTGGCCAGCGCCTGCTGTACTTTCCTCTCTCAGATACCGGAGCCGCTGTGAAGCATATCATCCTTTCGCTCATTGCCAGCCTGTTCGCAGTCTGGTTACTGTTTTCTCTGTTGCTGTATATTTTTCAGTCGAAACTGATCTACTTTCCCGATGATACTCTTTGGATCACACCGTCCGGTTTCGATTTGCCATGGGAAGCAATCACTCTCACCGCAGCGGATGGGGTAAAACTTCACAGCTGGTGGATACCGCATAAAAATCCCCGTGCCACCCTACTCTTTCTGCACGGAAATGGCGGTAACATCTCTCACCGGATACAAAAATTGCAGCTGTATCACGAGCTGAACCTGTCGGTACTGATCCTCGACTATCGCGGCTACGGCCAAAGCGAAGGTCGTCCGACCGAACAGGGAACCTATCTGGACGCAGAAGCAGGATGGATGCATCTGACACAGACATACCATATCCCGCCACAGGATATCGTGATCTATGGAGAATCACTCGGTGGAGCCATGGCCGCGTGGCTGGCGAGCCAGGTAACAGCCGGTGCAGTAATCCTTGAATCGTCTTTTACTTCCGTCGCAAATATGGGCAGGCATTTTTATCCCTTTTTTCCGATTGATCTGATCACCCGTATACAATACCCGACAGTGGAATACCTCCGGGCTGTGACATCCCCTGTACTGGTCATACACAGTCCGACTGATGAAATTGTTCCCTTTGCCATGGGGCAGGAATTATTTGAGGCTGCCAGTTTCCCCAAAGATTTTCTGGAAATCAGAGGGGATCACAATGGCGGTTTTCTGCACAGTGGTGCGCTTTATACCGAAGGTCTGCACCAGTTTATACGAAAATATTTTGATCCCTCTTCCCA
>JBIQJX010000047.1:11187-15735 GCA_044507105.1 Nitrosomonas sp. | reverse complement strand
AACATGGCTGGTTTATTGTGCCCCATCGATTTTTATAAGGTCGGTGTGTCGCATGAACGCTTCCAGTTGCTGATGAATGGCGAGGAGCTGCTGGATTTCCACAATTTCCGGATAGCGCTCGGCATCGTTTTGCAGCCCGTGCCAGGAAATCGTTTTGCTGTCATCGGGATTATCCGGCCGCAGCGATGGAGCGGCAGGGTGCCGGTTCGGATAGAGTTCCAGGCGGATAGTTGAGCCATCCGATACACTGCGAATCTCAGAAGAGCGAGTGTTATCTGCTCCGGATGATGCCATTCGCTGACGGAGCTGGTTGATATCGAATTCCAGTAGCGCTGGATCAGTAAGTCTCTGCCACAACTGATCCAGCTCATCCTGACTCAGCTGAGTGAGGTAGGTGCCGGCCTGCTTCATGTAATCCGGATAGAATACGCGGAGGTGACCATCATCAAACAGCGTCAATGAGGGGCTTTGCTGTCCTGCTCTTACCCCTCCCAATATTCGGGTATAACGCAGGAGAACGGACGCTTCGTTAGGGGCATTCGCTCCCTGTTCAGCAGACGGGGCCAGATGAGAACGAGCTGGCGCTGGTTCTGCTGCAAAAGGTACAGTTGGAAGGGCCAGCAGCTGGATGCCCAGCAGCAGTGCTGCGCCGGTAAGCAGATGTCTGATCAGCAATTTCATTTCGGGACACTCCATGAAAAATTTTCAGGCAGGTTGCGACCGATCCAAACGGGATTCTCTGCTTAGCGCCGGTCGATCATGCCCATATGAAAGACCGGGTGCCCGCTGTGCCGTTCCTCCAGGTAGCGTTTCAGCGGATCATGAATCACCTGGAAGGCGATCTCGTTCCACGGAATTTCATTTTCCTCGAAAAGCCTGACTTCCAGACTTTCGATTCCCGGGGAAAAATTGAGGTCCAGCAATTGTGCCTGGAACAGCATGTAGACCTGGCTGATATGCGGCAAACTGTAAACTGCGTAGAGTTCGCGAATTTCGACCCGGGCATTGGCTTCTTCCAGGGTTTCCCGTGCTGCGCCCTGTATCACTGTCTCGTTGTTTTCCATGAATCCTGCTGGCAGTGTCCATTTCCCCTGATGAGGCGGGATCGCACGCCGGCACAGCAGAATTTTGTTTTCCCACTCGGGAATGCATCCTACCACCACCTTGGGATTCTGATAGTGAATGGCCTGACAGGCCGGGCAAACGTAACGCGGCAGTGTGTCACCTTCCGGGATGCGCAGAATAACGGTGCCGCCGCACTGACTGCAGAATTTCATGTTGAGAGAAGTTTCATCAGTGAGTCGCTCTGAATCTGAATTCAGCCAGCAGATTACCTGACTGGTCTGAAGCCGTGACACGCCATGATCCCGGCCTGTTCTGGCTGAGTATCTTGCTGGAATAGGTGCGCCAGTCATCATTGCCGATCGGGAGTATAACGCGAGCAACCCGGGTGTCCCGGTAGAACCAGTCGACAGTTACTCGTTCGTCTCCGAGTTTGTGCAGATGTAAAAAAAGAAAAATCCGCCGGCTCGGTTTGCCGGCCAGGGATATATGATCGATATTGTCGACCGGCTCGCGCTGCCGGATATTCGAAGTAAGCTGTGCTCTGAGGACGCGGGCAGGGTAAGTGATCCCTTGCCCGGTATCCTGGTTTTCCGCCAGGACAGTCGCTTCCGGTTTGTTTTCCGGTTGGATCAACGGATCCGGTACGGCTGAAGTTTCCGGCTCTGATGCCGACACAGATGCTGTTGCAGGGGGATCGGTGATGATTTCTGCTGGCAGGTTATCCTGTACATCGGCCGTTCCGAATGACTGTACGGGTGGAGAAGTCGCCGGGAGCGGGGAGGATAGCAGTGCGGCAGATTCGCTCTCAGGATCAGCAGGCATTTCCGGCAGCGAGAATGTATCCGCTGACAGCATTTCGATGTCATCCTTGTCAGCCAGCCAGATGGCAGCAGCCCAGACGATTGCCCCCAGTATCAGCAGGCAGGCCAGTGCTGCCATGATTATCCTGGGCCAGTTATACTGATAGACAGGAGGATCGGGGTCGGACCGGGCGGATTGATCCGTCTGTTCGAGTATGCCTTGTCCCGAAACAGCATGCGCAGCAGACTGATCGAGCCGGATACGGATTTTCAGTTGGGTAGAGTTCATGATTGCTGCGTTGTCTGGCCTTAATACTTCAGTTGAACACAAGATATTATGGGAACATAATCAGCTGCGCAGCTGCTGTGCCGTCCGGTGATTTCATGGAGCGAGTTTGGTATGTCATCCTGCCGTTTGTAGGTTTGATCTGGCAAGCAGCATTTCTCTTTCTTCCAACAGTTCCAGCACCAGAGCGGCACCAGCCAGATTGATGTCGAGATCCTGTTGCAGGCGTTTTACGATGAGGGCACGCCGCAGAGAAACTCCGCTGAAGTACCATGGTTCCGCTGCTGTATCCGCGGGTTCAAGAATACCTTCCTGTACCAGGTCTGTTATCCATCCGGCATCGGCCTTGCAGATGTGGCAAAGTTTCGTCAGTGAGATTTCTTCGCTTTCTTCGACGATAGTGCCATTCAATATGCGGTGTTCCATGATAAGGATATATCAGACATTCATTCCTGCACGTGGATTAAATCCGAGTTTCTGCTCCATCTCGCGATAAAGGGCGCGTGCCTGTTCACTATCAGCAGGGGGCAATACAATCTGTAATACCACATACAGATCGCCTGGTGAAGTCCCCGGGATTCCGCGTTCTCTGAGTCGCAGTTTTTGCCCCGAGCGGGAGTTGGGAGGGATTCTGAGATCGACAACCCCTGCCGGGGTCGGTGTCGGTATGGTAGCGCCCAGTGCTGCTTCCCAGGGGGTCACAGGCAGCTCCATGAAGATATCCCGGCCTTCCGCTCTAAACAAGGGATGCGGCTTGAACACGACTTCGAGGTAAAGGTCGCCCGCCTTGCCCTGACCTGCGCCAGGGCTTCCCTGGCCGGCCAGGCGGATATGCTGTCCCTGCCGTATTCCTTTCGGAATACGGACGTTCAGCGTACGTTCTCTGATCCGCGGCCGTCCGTCCTGTCCCGGCTCGGTATGTTGCAGAGTGAGACTGCGGACACCCCCCTGAAACGTATCTTCAAGGTCGATCGATATTTTTGCATGGGAGTCCTCCCCCTGCAGATTGAATCCCTGTTCGCTATACTGCCGGGTATGTCGGCCCCTTCCGAACAAGGTCTCGAAAAAACTGCTGAACTGTGAGGCATCTGCCCGGCTGAATCCGCCTCCGTGAAACTCGAACCCCTGATCCCATCCCGGCGGAGGCTGAAATTCCTGTCCGCTTTTCCAGCGGGTGCCCAGCCGGTCATAGGCCGCCCGTTTTTCAGGATCCTTGAGCACTTCATAGGCTTCACCGATTTCCTTGAAACGTGCTTCAGCACTGGCTTCTTTGCTGACATCCGGATGATATTTTCGTGCCAGTTTGCGATAGGCGCGTTTGATGTCGTCCTGTGTGGCGTCACGTGAGACGCCCATAATCTGGTAATAATCCTTGAATTCCATTCGTGTTTTCGTGTATCTGTATCCAGCCGGAATCTGTATGTTGAATTTGTAACAGGGCTTGTGTTCTCAGTGTATGACTGTGCCGATGCAGTGCACCTGATTGCGTCCTGCTTTTTTGGCTTCGTACAGCGCAGCATCTGCGCGTGCAATCAGGTCTGCCGGTACTGTGTCGCCATGCTGACTTTGGGTAATGCCGATACTCAGCGTAATTTTGATCGGATGTTCCGTGAATTCGCGACAGGCTGCACTGACCTGGGTACGAATCCGTTCAGCAGTTTTGACCGCTGCACCGGCATTGGTTTCAGTCAGAATGATCATGAACTCGTCACCTCCATAACGTGCTGCATAATCTATGGTCCTGATCGATTTCAGCAGGACAGCAGCTACCGTGACCAGAATTTTATCACCCATGATATGGCCAAGATCATCGTTTATATTTTTGAAATAATCAACATCGATCATTAGCAGGCAGAAAGCGCGATGGTGGCGCTTGAATCTGGCGAGTTGCTCGGTCAGGATGTCATTGAGTTTACCCCGGTTGTACAGTTTGGTCAGACCATCTGTAACTGAAAGTTTCTGCAGCAGCTGGTTTTGCTGCTGCATGGCCTGGTTAGCTGCCGTGATTTCTCTGCGCTTGCGGCGTAATACGTCGGTCATCTGATTGAACATGGTAGTCAGCTGACCGATTTCATCTTTTTGGGTGACGGGCAGGCGGGTATCGAGATTGCCGTTCACAATTTCTCTAATTGCATTGATCAGTTTTTCTAGCGGAGCCACAATGGAATGTCCCATATACAACGCTACGGCAGTGACGATAATGATCAGGATACCGACAAATGCAAGAAAACGGTTGCGTAATTTTACCCAGGTAAGATGTATGTCATGGTAATTCCGCTCTACCAGAACTGTTACGGGAAGGGTCTCCAGTGTATGAGCCAGACCGATTGCTTTCGGATAAGCCAACCCGGCATAAGTCATGGACTCATCGAGCATCTGTATCAGTTCCCAGTAGTA
>JBIQJX010000047.1:0-11087 GCA_044507105.1 Nitrosomonas sp. | reverse complement strand
GTAGTGATGGCACCCGTGATCAGGGAATTATGCGGCCAGCGTTCCGGTATGACATACGCTTCAGAAATTACAGTGCTGCTTGCCACAATTTGTCGGGCGTTATCGAAAACGGTCAGTTCCAGGATCTGGTCAAGTTTTCCCTGAACTGAATGCAGATAACCGGCCATGGCGGATCGTGTCTGCTTCGTTTCTTCGTTATCCGAATCATTCGGAAGCCGGTTGAGGACAGATAATCCTTCAATGACAGGATTGGAGGTTGATAAAGCGCGGACAGCCAGCGTGTTTTCATCCAGCCACAGATCCATCTGCCGGCTGATGCTGTCCGAGAGCGTACGTAACTCGCGTGTTACGCTGTCGCTAATCAATGTCTCATTCTGTTTAAAGGACAGCAAACCGAGACCTGCCGCAGGTAACAGGGTGGCAATTACGGCAAAAACCACAATCTTGCTTTTAATGCTGTTCAACGCCGGCTTCCAGATTAGGTAGACAGTAATACTGCCGATAAAGAATCTGCAGCGCTTGAGTTATCAGCCTGAAAATCACGTGCTGATCGATAGGGTTCCGTCATTGGTGTACGAGTGAGGCAAGGCAGTTGAAGACAGCGATCATTCCAGCCGGACTCGCGGGTCAGCCAGGGTATAGGAAATATCTGTCAGGACCAGTCCGGTGATATAGAGTAATGATCCCAGGAATACCATTGCGCGTACGACTGTAAAATCCTGGGAATGAATGGCATCAATGGTATAGCTGCCCAGTCCCGGGATGCCGAAGAACGATTCGGTAATCAATCCTCCGAGAAACAGCAGCGGAATAATCACGACCGCGCCGGTCAGAATAGGAATCATGGCATTTCTGAGGACGTGTCTGAACAGGACGATATTTTCCGGCAGCCCTTTGGCGCGTGCGGTACGCACATATTCCTTGTTTATTTCTTCCAGAAAGAGAGTGCGGTACCAGCGTGTATTGGCACCGGCACTGCTGATCACTCCTATGATGATTGGCAGCACAAGAAACCGGCCGGCATCCAGTCCGCTGCCATAGCCGGAGACGGGTACCAGGTGCCACAGTTTGCTGATCAGAAACTGGCCGCCAATGATATAAAACAGACTGGAAATTGACATGAGTGCGACACATAGGACTACTCCCCAGAAGTCGACATATGTGGCACGAAAGAAGGTCATTACCAGTGCAAAAGTAACGTATGTCAGCAGGCCCAGCAGAAATACCGGCAATGCAATTGCCAGACTGGGCCACATACGCGCCTTGATTTCATAGGCGATATCACGTCCGTCATCGGCACGACCGAACTCGAACATGAACATGGCAATTGATTTTTCGAAAAAAATGGTATCGGTGAATTTCTCTGTCCCGTCGGCGGTATCGTTGTACAGCAGAGGTTTGTTGTAACCATGTTCCTCTTTCCATTTCCAGATGGCTTCATCTGTGACGTGTTTCGTACCCAGATGCATCCGTGCCATGTCGTCAGGGGTGTTGACCACGAAAAAAAGCACGAAAGTAATAAGATTAACCCCTACCAGAATCGGAATGGCGTAAAGCATACGACGGATAATGTAATTCAGCATAGCAATCCGGAATCAGATCAGGCAATCCGTTGTGAGATACTTTGCTGCCGTTCCCGGCGGCGGTAGGCGAACCATGCCGGCATGAGGCCGATGGCCAGTAAGATTATTCCTCCACCAATCGGCCATATTACCGGTTCGTTCCATTCGCGTCGTTTCTGTTCGCGCAGAGCAGGATCTATGCGCAGGTATTTGACGGTGTTGTAAGCCATTCTGTTAGGTTTTATATTTTGATACCATGAATGGTACAGTGCAAATTCCTTCGGGTGATAACCCCACAGCCAGGGCGCATCTTCCCGCAGGATGGCGATCATCCGGTCGATGATCTGTACGCGCTGCGGACCGTGTTCCATGTTCTTCATTTGTTCGAACAGGCGGTTGTATTCGGCGTTGTCGTAATTGGCAGCATTCTCACCACTGTTACCGACTTTGCGCTGTGGGCCGTATAGCAAAAACAGGAAATTTTCCGGATCGGGATAATCCGCATTCCATCCCCATTCAAAAATCTGTGCGTTGCCTTTGCGTATTTTGTCCTGAAACCGATTGTAATCGGTACTGCGTACGACCAGTTGAATATTGAGTTTCCGGAACTGCATCCGCATCCAGTCCATGATGGATCGGTCATCCGCACTGCGCGCTGTGGAGTCGAGATACAGTACGAGCGGTTTGCCGGTCTTAATGTCAATCCCGCCGGGATATCCTGCCTCCGCGAGCAGTGCTTTGGCTTCTCTGATCGATTTGCGCCGGACTTCCCCGTCCTGCCATTCGTAAACGACCGGATTCATGCCTTTTTTACCTTCATGATGGCCCTCGATACCCGGGGGGAGTGGTCCCTGTGCGGCAATGCCGCGGCCGTTGGCGAATATCGAGATATATTCTTCGTAATCTATCGCAATGGAAATCGCCTGGCGCAGTTTGCGCGCTGAAGCTTTTTCCTGCGCGGTTCGGCCGCCTACTACAGGATCAAGCATGTTGAAGCCCATGTAATAAGTTGAAGGGGCGACTGCCGTTTCAAGACGGATTCCCTGTGCTTCCATTTCCGGGGTGACCGTCGCTTCTCCGTGTCCGCTTATCTGTACAGCCTGGTCGAAGCTGTCCGAGCCGATACCCGATGCATCGTAATATCCCTGCAGGAATTTGTTCCAGCGCGGGATATTTTCCTTTTCACGGCTGAATACTATTTTGTCGATGAACGGGAGTGGTTTGCCTGCATCGCGCAACAGATTTTTTGCTATATCTTCCGGCATGCCTTCGTCGGGGTAATATTCTCCCTGAAAGTACGGATTGCGTTCCAGTACCATGATCCGGTTCGGATCGTTTTCAGTCAGCATATAGGGGCCCGTTCCTACCGGATACCAGTCGAGGGTGAGATTCTTTTCCACCATTCCCGGTTGTGAGAAGAAACGGTCGGCTTCCCACGGGACAGGCGCAAAAAACGGCATGGTAAGCCAGTACAGAAACTGCGGGTATTTGCCTTTGATACGAATGCGGTAAGTATAGTCATCCACCTGTTCCACGCCGCTTAGAGGAAAATTGCGTAAATCCAGAAAATCTTTTCCAGGCAGAGATTGCGCATGGCTTCTCAATATATCGGCATATTCGCGTAATCCTACGATATAGTCTGCCATCAGGCCAAAAATCGGTGAATGTAATCCTGGATGTGCCAGTCGTTTGATCTGGTAGATATAGTCATCAGCAACCAGCTCCCGGGTTCCGGTATGTTCAAAATCACTCATCGTGTATACCGGTTGCATATCTTGTGCGCTCAGTGCATGATAGCGCAGGTTGTTCTCCTCATCTCTGGCAAATGCGGGATGAGGCTGATAAAGAATGCCGGACCTGATGGAAATTTCATAAACTGAATAGGCGATATCTGTATCCGCTGCATTATCCGCCAAGGGTCCGCCGTCGATATCGAGATAACGAACGGCAGGGAGATCACGCGCTGTCTGGGGGATCAGAACAAGCGGCCGCTTCAGGAAGTGATACTGTAACGGCGGCTGGTAGATCTGGGTGGTGAACATGATTTCGTTCGAGCTGTAGGATTGTACCGGATCGAGATGTTTAGGGCGCTCGGCAAAAGCATTGTAGAGAATATTTTTACCCGAATCCGAGGCGGGATAGGGATTGTTCCAGACATCTGCACAGCCCGACAGCGATAGAATCAGCAGAAGTACGCCAGCCTGATGTCGATGTTTTTTACGGAAATTTTTTGCAAAGCAGAAAAATATCCATAGAGGGAAGTGATTTTTACCTTCCGGCCGTAACCGGAATTTTTGCAGGAGTGACTGGCGGATGGTGAGCAGAATTCCGGTCATATAGTACAAAGACTCGAAGCAGTATTGTAAATGTGAGAAAATAATTAATGAAGTGTTTTCAGCGACCGGATTATTACCTGAACCGGCACGGCGCGTACAAACTTTAATTTATACAATATTTACCGGATTCATGGCCATGATACCTCGACCCATTCCCGAACCCAATCCTAATCTGTATACCGAAGAAGAGATTTCGAAACTGGTGCACGAATTTTATGCCAAGGCAAGAAAAGATGCTGCATTGGGCCCTATTTTCGAAGAGCATGTGATCGACTGGGATGCACATTTTGTGCAGATGATCAATTTCTGGTCTGCCCAGCTGCGTGGCACCAGCCGTTTTCGTGGTGCACCCATGCCCAAACATATTGCGCTGCCTGAACTTGATGCGACTTTGTTCAGACGCTGGCTGGAGCTTTTCCGGGAAACGACGCTCGAACTGGGCAATCCGGGGTTGAAACAGCATGCTGATACGGTTGCCGAATTTATTGCCGGCCGGCTCTGGGCGGGTTATCAGATGAGTCATTTTCCTCATCGCGAACCGGCCGGTCTCGATGCCGGCGGTGTATGAAAGACGGCCAATCCTGACTCTGTCGCGGCTATGGACACCTCAGCGCGCTGTCACCTCAATTTTATTCAGGCAGGAGATGTTCCGGGCCGGCTGATCCTCCGTCTGCTGGCATGCGTATAACCCGACGGACGTCGATTCGTGCACGGCAGCCTGTTGCCCTGACCATCGGCAATTTCGATGGAGTGCATCTGGGCCACCAGGCCATGCTCGAACGCCTGAAACAGGCGGCCAGTCGGCTGGGAGTCGCCTCATGTGTCATGACGTTTGAGCCGCATCCTCGCGAACTTCTGATGCCCGATCAGGCACCGGCACGATTGACGAGTCTGCATGAAAAACTCGAACTGCTGTCCGGATCGGGGCTGGATCGGGTGCAGATTCATCGTTTCAACCGGGAATTCGCAAAAATCAGTGCAGAAACATTTATTACCCGTATTTTGCAGCAGGAACTCGATGTTCGCTGGCTGTTAATAGGAGATGATTTCCGATTCGGTGCGCGGCGTGCGGGTGACCTTGCTCTATTGCGCAAATTATTTTCCGGATCAGGGAATGTCGAACTGGAGGTGATGCCCGACTTTACGGTAGACGGACTGAGAGTTTCCAGCACAGCAGTCCGTAGCGCACTGGCTGGCGGCAACCCGGATCTGGCTGCCCGTCTGCTGGGGCGTCCCTACAGTATCAGCGGACGTGTCGTGAATGGCAGCAAGCTGGGGAAAAAAATAGGTTTTCCGACAGCCAATATTCAGCTGAAACATAATCGTCCTCCGCTCAGTGGTATTTATGTAGTGGAAGTGAGCAGATGGAAGGATGCTTCCGGTCCGGAACAGATCAGAGGAGTGGCCAGTCTGGGTGTCCGGCCGACTGTTTTTGAACGAGGACAGCCCGTGCTGGAAGTACATTTGTTCGATTTTGATGAAGATATCTATGGCCAGTACCTGCGAGTCGATTTTTTGCAAAAACTCAGAGACGAGGAAAAATTTCCTGACATGGAAACACTGGTGAAGCAGATCGAGCGGGATGTCGTTAACGCCAGAACCTATTTTTCCCGGGTAGACGCCCTGGCTTGTGAAACGTTCTGCCTGGGTTCGTAATATGACAATGGATTACAAGAAGACGCTGAATCTGCCTGATACCCCTTTCCCTATGCGCGGGGATCTGGCCAGACGAGAACCGCTCATGCTCAAGGCCTGGCATGAGAAAAATCTCTACCGTAAAATTCGCGCTGCCAGTCAGGGACGTCCGAAATTTATTCTGCATGACGGTCCGCCCTATGCCAATGGTGATATTCATATCGGGCATGCTGTCAATAAAATCCTCAAGGACATCATTGTAAAGAGTAAAACCCTGGCGGGTTTCGATGCGCCCTACGTGCCAGGATGGGATTGCCATGGTTTGCCGATCGAGCATCAGATCGAGAAGAAGCATGGCAAACACCTCCCGGCTGATCAGATACGGCAGTTGTGCCGGGCATTTGCGCAGGAACAGGTGGCACGGCAAAAGGCAGATTTCATCCGGCTGGGCGTGCTGGGCGACTGGGAACATCCCTATCTCACGATGAATCGTGCCACCGAGGCGGGCATTATTCGTGCGCTGGGTAAAATTTACCGGAATGGTTATCTTTACCGGGGGCAGAAGCCGGTCAACTGGTGTATCGACTGCGGTTCAGCTTTGGCTGAAGCAGAGGTGGAGTATGAGAACAAGCGTTCACCAGCTGTAGATGTCGGTTTCGAAGTGGTGCAGGAAAACGGAGCAGACCATCCGCTTGCAAAAATGCTGGCGGCTCCGGTTCCGGCTGATGCCAGAATCTTTGCCGTTATCTGGACGACCACACCGTGGACACTGCCTGCCAATCAGGCGGTATGTGTGCATCCCGAATTTGATTACAGCCTGGTCAGGACTTCCCGAGGTTGGCTGCTGCTGGCTTCAGAGTTGGTGGAAGCCTGCCTTGCCCGTTACCGGTTGGAAGGGGAGGTAGCGGCCTCCTGTAAGGGGGAGGCGCTCGAAGGAGTGCGTCTGTTTCATCCTTTTGCCGATCGTACAGTCAGCGTGATTTGTGGCCGGCATGTGACGCTCGAAGCCGGTACCGGACTCGTCCATACCGCACCTGCGCACGGGCTGGATGATTATTTCATTGGGCAGCAGTATGGCCTGTCCAGCGATAGCCCGGTGAAAGGGGATGGTAAATTTTTGGAGGAAATTCCGCTGGTGGGCGGTCTGTTTGTGTGGAAGGCCAATGATATTGTGATCGATGCAGTGCGAGGCAGCGGTCATTTGCTTTATGCCGAGGAAATCGAGCACAGTTATCCCCATTGCTGGCGTCATAAGACCCCGATCATTTTCCGTGCCACGCCGCAGTGGTTCATCGGCATGCAGCAGATCGCAACTGATTCAAAATCAGTTGGAGAGCCGTTGCGTGAACTGGCACTGCGAGCAGTGGAGGCTACCCGTTTTTACCCTGTCTGGGGCCGCGCGCGGCTGGAAGCGATGATCGGAAACCGGCCCGACTGGTGTATTTCGCGCCAGCGCAACTGGGGGGTGCCGATGACTTTTTTTGTTCACAGAGATACGCATGCGTTGCATCCGCGCACTGATGAGCTGCTGGAGGAAATTGCCTGCCTGGTTGAACAGGAGGGAATTGATGCGTGGTTTGATCTCGATGCCACCAGTCTGCTGGGTGAAGAAGCGCAACAATATTACAAGCTGACAGATACACTTGATGTCTGGTTTGATTCCGGCACGACGCATGCCACGGTATTGAAAAAAGACCCGCAGCTGAAGCATCCGGCCGACCTTTATCTGGAAGGTTCTGATCAGCATCGTGGCTGGTTCCAGTCTTCGCTGCTGACAGGGTGTGCGATCGATGGTCACGCACCTTATGCTGCTCTCCTTACGCATGGTTTCGTGGTGGACGGCCAGGGCTATAAAATGAGCAAGTCGAAGGGCAATGTCATTGCCCCACAGAAAATTGCTGATACGCTTGGTGCTGATATTCTGCGTCTTTGGGTAGCCTCTACCGATTACTCCGGCGAGCTGTCCATTTCTGATGAAATTCTCAAACGTACCGTCGAGACCTACCGTCGTATCCGCAATACTTTGCGCTTTCTGCTGGCTAACCTGGCTGATTTCAACCCTGCCATCGATACTCTTCCCTTGGCAGACTGGATGGAAATCGATCGTTATATGCTTGCATCCGCTACTATGCTGCAACATGATCTCATTCAGTTTTACGAGCGTTATGATTTCCATCAGGCAGTGGCCAGACTGCACCATTTCTGTTCCGAGGATCTTGGAGGATTCTATCTGGATATTCTCAAAGATCGGCTCTATACCACAATGGCGACTGGTGTTCCACGTCGTGCTGCGCAGAATGCGCTTTATCACATCGTGCACAGTCTGGTACGGCTGTTTGCACCGGTTTTGAGCTTTACTGCAGAGGAAGTATGGCAGCAACTGAGTGGTTCAGTAAATAACAGTGTGTTTCTCCATACTTGGTACCGCTTTCCGGAGCAGCCGGAAATTTCATCAGGTACCCAGGCGCTGTTACAGCGCTGGCAGCAGCTGCGTGAACTGCGCGCACGTGTGCAAAAGCAACTGGAAGATGCACGTACACAGGGAGAAATCGGTTCATCGCTGGCGGCTATCGTGGAAATAAAGGCAGCTGGAGAAAATCATGTGCTGCTCGATTCGCTGGGAGATGATCTGAGGTTTGTGCTGATCACCTCTGAGGTCCGTTTGCAGCGGGTGGATGATGCTGCCGAAGAAACCGTCACCGTAGCAGCCAGTCCTCATCCCAAATGTGAGCGCTGCTGGCATTATCGGCAGGATGTGGGAATGCACTCCGATCATCCGACGCTGTGCAGCCGTTGCGTGAGTAATCTTGCAGGACCCGGGGAATCCCGGTGTCATGCCTGATCTCTGTCATGCGTCATCGAACAGACATAAAGGGGATGTAATGAAGCTGCATTTCAGTCTGATATTGGCAATGGTCATTTTATCGCTCGATCTATTTACCAAGCGCTGGATCGAGTCTTCCCTCATATATGGTCAGCAGATCGTCATAACGGATTTCTTCAATCTGGTGCTGGCTTACAACACGGGAGCGGCCTTCAGTTTTCTGAGTGAGGCATCCGGTTGGCAGCGCTGGTTTCTGAGTGCAATTGCGATGCTGGTCTCTGCCCTGATCATCTATCTGCTGTATAAAAATACTACTAACCGTTTGTTTTGTATCGCATTAAGTCTCATCTTGGGCGGTGCATTGGGCAACCTCTGGGATCGTATCGCGCTCGGGCATGTTGTCGATTTTCTGGATTTTCACTTGAGCGGTTACCACTGGCCGGCTTTTAATATTGCCGACTCGGCAATTTTCAGCGGAGCCTGCTTGCTTATCCTGGATAGTATCAGAAGCGGGCGGAATGACTCTGTTCAGGAAAAATAAGTAAATATACCAATATACCTGGGGCCGGAGCAGACCGGTCGTAGTTCATCAGGTTCCGGTCCTGATCAGTCTGTATCGATTTTCTCTGTGGGGGATTAATTTCTATTCCTTTCCTTCCTTGTTAATGGCGTCTTTTTATTATCCTCCCGGAAGTCACGAGTGATCGTTTAATCTTTGAAGGTTGCAATGAATAGTGAGTTTGCTGTTTACGCTTTCACTTACCCCATTCGATAGATGAGACTGTTATTCGAGTCAATATCCTGCCGGGGCTTTCAGAATAATTTCAAGTTTTACAGTGATTATTTTTGTCATTAATAACAGAGAGTAGACTTAATTTTATAAATCAGTGGTAATAATCATCATATGACAATACGGGAGCAGACGATAACAGGTCTTAAGTGGACCGCAGGTGGGAAACTGGGGGCGCAGCTTATCACTTGGGGAATCACCCTTGTGGTGATGCGTCTTTTGACACCGGAAGATTATGGCCTGCTGGCCATGGCCTCAATATTTTTTGCTCTTATGCTCATGCTGTCCGAGGCTGGACTTACTCCCGCATTGATACAAAAGCAGGATCTTGATGAGACTTCGTTACGCAGTGTCTTTGCTATTGTAATTATGATGAATATCGGTTTGCTGCTTGTGCTTAATCTGTTGGCGCCCCTCATTGCAGCTTTTTTCGATGAGGAGAGACTGATATCCATTCTCCGCGTTTTATCACTGCACTTCCTGCTGGGTATTTTCAGTAAGCTTCCTGTTGTCCGCTTATATCGGCAATTGAAATTCAAGAGCCTGTCGCTGATTCACCTCGTCGCCGCAATTGCCGGCAGTATACTGACATTGCTACTGGCACTTGCACAATTTGGAGTATGGGCACTTGTACTGGGGAATCTGTTGGCCAGTATATTGCATATAGTGGCAGTAAACATAGCAGCGCCATCCCATTTGCTTCCAAGATTTTCATTGGCAGGTATGCGCGGTCTGCTGTCATTTGGGGGGAATGTCACTTTAGCGCGCTTGCTCTGGTTCTTTTTCACCCAGGTCGATGTCGTCATTGTCGGCAAATTGCTGGGCAAAGAAATGCTTGGTTTTTATTCAGTTTCAATGCAACTCGCATCATTGCCCGTGCAGCGGATCTCCGCAATTATCAATCAGGTCGCCTTTCCGGTATTTTCCAAGATTCAGGACAACCGTGAGCAATTTCGCAGTTTCGTACTCAAAGCGATACGCCTGCTCAGTTTGATTGCTTTTCCTGTGCTGTGGGGGATTTCCAGCGTTGCTAATGAAATAATTTTATTGTTTTTAGGACAAAAATGGCACAGCGCGATATTGCCTCTGCAATTACTGGCATTGATGATGCCGTTACGTATGGTTGTCAATTTCTTGCCGTCAGCTATGGATGCGCTGGGACGTCCTGATATTGGAGTGAAGAATGTGCTCCTTGCTTCGATTGTAATGCCTATTGCTTTTCTGATCGGGAGCCAATGGGGAATAGTAGGTATTGCATTGGCGTGGGTTACAGTTTATCCATTAATACTTATCATCAATATCCACCGCATGTTTCAGGTTGTAGGACTTCGATTGCATGATTTCTGGTATGTTATTACACCGGCAATGAGTTCGGGGATGGGAATGTATCTGGCCGTATGGATAGCGGATATATCAATTGCAGATAATATTAATCAGTGGGCAAAATTGCTGATGATGATTGCTGCAGGGGGGGCAGCGTATGGAGGTCTTACTATGCTTTTCAATAGACGTGGCTATAACGAAATTATTGATTTGATGCGGCGGCGGTAGTCGTGTACTTTCAGATTATTGGAGTGGATGGCTGTTTAGTCCCATTTTGTAATGGATGGTGTGTTGTGTGCTGAGTTACCATCACAGGAGGATTTATGGGACATGTTTTACATGGGAGCGCCCGCACGACAGCGGCGGTACGTCGAGCGATACAACATAGTCAAGAGGGCCTGACTGTTCTGGCGCAGCGGTACGGGATTAACCCCAGGACGGTGGCGAAGTGGAGGAAGCGCAGCTCTACGCATGATGCCTGTAAAAGTCACAATTTAATTGTATCCAGCCTTATTTTCCCCGGTCTCACGGTGTGCCGCGCGGCTATGGTCCGTACAAGACTCTGTATAACCGTTTTGTGCGCTGGAACCGGATGGGCATCTTTAACCGTATTGTTA
>JBIQJX010000046.1:0-15897 GCA_044507105.1 Nitrosomonas sp. | reverse complement strand
CCATCAAAATACGTAATGAAAATCGGCAGGGTTCACTGCTGGATTTCATTGAAGATTTTACCAATCGGTTTCCAGGTTATATTGATGACTATGAAGCATTGTTGACGGATAACCGGATATGGAAGCAGCGACTGGTCGATATTGGTGTGGTCTCGCCCGAGCGTGCGAAGGCATTGGGTTTTACCGGGCCCATGTTGCGTGGGTCGGGGGTGGAGTGGGACCTGCGTAAAAAACAGCCCTATGAAGTCTATGATCGAGTGGATTTTGATATTCCTGTCGGTGTCAATGGGGATTGTTATGATCGCTATCTGGTACGAATGGAAGAAATGCGTCAATCTAATCACATAATCAGGCAATGTGTTGACTGGCTGCGCAAAAACCCGGGTCCCGTTATTACTGATAATCATAAGGTGGCGCCGCCTTCCCGTCTGGCCATGAAACAGAACATGGAAGAGATGATTCATCATTTTAAGCTGTTTACGGAAGGTATGCATGTACCGCGAGGGGAGGCTTATGTGGCTGTGGAACATCCTAAAGGTGAATTTGGGATTTATATTATTTCGGATGGAGCCAATAAACCTTATCGCCTGAAAATTCGTGCAGCCGGGTTTGCCCATTTGGCAGCGCTGGATGAAATGTCCCGGGGACATATGATTGCCGATCTGGTGGCAATTATTGGTACTCAGGATATCGTGTTCGGTGAAATAGACAGATGAGTTGATTGATGCTAAGTGCTGAAGCTCTGAAAAAAATAGATCGGGAAGTTGCAAAATATCCTGCTGACCAGAAGCAGTCCGCAGTTATGTCCGCGCTGGCTATTGCACAGGATGAAAAAGGCTGGCTGGCGACTGAAACCATGGATTTTGTTGCAGACTATCTGGAAATGCCGCCTATTGCAGTCTACGAAGTAGCAACTTTCTATAATATGTATAACCTGAAGCCGATCGGTAAATACAAGATTACGGTTTGCACCAATCTTCCATGTGCATTGTCGGGCGGGAATCAGGCAGCAGATTATCTCAAACAGAAACTTGATATTGGTTTCAATGGAACCACCGCAGATGGCCTGTTTACCCTTAAAGAGGGTGAATGTATGGGTGCCTGCGGAGACGCACCCGTATTACTGGTCAATAACAAGCGTATGTGCAGCTTTATGACCAATGATCAGATAGACAGATTACTTGAGGAATTGAAAAAATGACTCAGCCCGTGCAAGTCATCCTCGCAGGAATCAATGCCGCTGATCCTGCCAATTGGAGACTGGAGAGCTATCTGCAGCGTGATGGTTATGCCGCATTAAAAAAAATTCTCTCTCAGAAGATTCCCCCCGAGGCGGTGATAGAGGAAGTCAAGAAGTCCGCTTTACGGGGCCGTGGTGGGGCAGGTTTTCCGACAGGCCTGAAATGGAGTTTTATGCCAAAACAGTATACGGGCGAGAAATATCTCGTCTGTAATTCTGATGAGGGTGAGCCAGGGACGTTTAAGGACCGCGATATCATGCGCTACAATCCGCATGTTTTGATCGAGGGTATGCTGATCGCTGCTTATGCGATGGGTATTCGTACCGGTTACAACTATATACATGGCGAGATATGGGACGTCTATGAGCGGATGGAAGAGGCCGTGGATGAGGCTAATGCTGCGGGATTCCTGGGGGATAACATACTGGGCTCTGATTTTAGCTTCAGGCTTTACAATCATCATGGATATGGGGCCTATATATGTGGAGAAGAAACGGCACTGCTAGAGTCCATAGAAGGTAAAAAAGGGCAGCCCCGTTTCAAGCCCCCGTTCCCTGCCAATTTTGGTCTATATGGCAAACCAACCACGATCAATAATACCGAAACCTTTGCTTCTGTTCCCTGGATCATGCGCAACGGCGGGGAGAATTATCTGCAACTGGGTCGACCCAATAATGGCGGTACCAAAATATTCTCTGTTTCCGGACACATTAACAAGCCGGGCAACTATGAGGTGCCTTTGGGTACACCTTTTGCGAAATTACTGGAAATGGCCGGAGGCATGCGGGGTGACAGAAAGCTGAAAGGATGTATTCCCGGTGGTTCATCGATGCCGGTACTGCCCGGAGACATCATGATGGAAACCGATATGGATTATGATTCAATTGCGAAAGCCGGCTCCATGCTTGGCTCGGGTGCAGTGATCATCATGGATGATACAACTTGTATGGTGCGTGCACTGGAGCGCCTTTCCTATTTTTACTACGAAGAATCCTGTGGGCAATGTACTCCCTGTCGAGAAGGTACAGGCTGGCTTTACCGGATTATCAATCGTATTGAACATGGGAAAGGACGAGGTGAAGATCTGGATTTGCTCGATAATCTCGCCGATAACATTCAGGGGCGTACTATTTGCGCGCTGGGGGATGCTGCTGCTATGCCGGTGCGGGCAATGTTAAAGCATTTCAGGGATGAATTCGTGTTCCATATCGAACACAAAAAGTGCATGGTATAGGGGTATTCCGTGTTTTATTCATATTGTTTATCTGATTCCTCCCGCTAACCCGGGAATCTTTGGCTGATGATTAATATTGAAATTGATGGCAAACAGATAGCTGTTTCTCAAGGCAGTACAGTGATGGATGCTGCGAGGCAAATAGGGGTATATATCCCGCATTTTTGCTATCACAAGAAACTGTCCATTGCTGCTAACTGCCGCATGTGTCTGGTAGAAGTCGAAAAGGCACCCAAACCCCTTCCTGCCTGCGCGACACCGGTAGCAGAAGGTATGAAGGTGTCCACGCATTCCCAACAGGCAGTTACTGCACAAAAAGGTGTGATGGAGTTTCTGCTCATCAATCATCCCCTGGATTGTCCCATCTGTGATCAGGGAGGAGAGTGCCAGTTACAGGATCTGGCAGTTGGGTATGGTTCGAGCGGTTCCCGTTATCAGGAAGCCAAACGGGTTGTAACCAATAAAAATCTTGGTCCGCTCATTTCCACGGATATGACACGTTGTATCCACTGTACTCGCTGCGTACGTTTCGGTCAGGAGATTGCGGGGATCATGGAGCTGGGTATGGCCGGACGGGGAGAGCACTCGGAAATTCTGACTTTCGTCGGTAAAACCGTAGACTCCGAGCTTTCCGGTAATGTGATTGATCTGTGTCCGGTCGGGGCGCTGGTCAGTAAACCTTTCCGTTATTCTGCACGCACGTGGGAGTTGTCGCGCAGGAAGTCTATCAGCCCGCATTGTGGACTGGGCAGCAATCTGATCGTGCAGGTGAAACAGAGTCGAGTCATGCGAGTACTGCCTCGTGAAAACGAAGCTGTAAATGAATGCTGGCTGTCGGACAAAGATCGCTTTTCCTATGAAGGGCTAAATTCGGAAGACCGACTGACGGTTCCGATGATCAGGCAAGGTGGACAGTGGCGTTCTTGCGACTGGCAGGAAGCATTGGCTTTTGCTGCAGAAGGTATTAGAACTGCAGTCGAAAAACATGGTGCGCAAAGTATAGGTGCGCTGGGGTCGGCACACAGCACGCTGGAAGAGCTTTATTTATTACAGAAGCTGATGCGCGGGCTGGGCAGCCAAAATGTTGATCATCGTATACGGCAGTCTGATTTTCGGGCAGACCCAGTCCTGCAGGGTATACCTTGGCTGGGAATGCAAGTCGCGGATGTTTCCCGGCTCAAGTCGATGCTGGTTATAGGCAGTACATTGCGCAAGGATCATCCGTTGCTGGCCCAGCGCATGCGCCAGGCGGTCAAACAAGGGGGGCAGTTGAGCATCATCAATCCGTCAGATGATGATTTGCTGGTTCCGATTGCTCATCGTGCTGTTGCAGCCCCTTCTGCAATGTTGCAGATGATGATTCAGGTGTTAAAGGCTGCAGCCGAAATTAAAGGCATTTCCGTACCGGAACATATTAGATCAGCAGCAAATTCGGTTGATATTTCGGATGTGGCCCGGGCAATGGCAGCCAGCCTCATCGATCACTCTCCAGCTGCTGTCTTTTTGGGTAATCTTGCACAGCATCATCCCCGCTATACCGATTTACACACTGTGGCACTTGCAATTGCAGAAATAACCGGAGCAAGCTTTGGCATATTAGGGGAAGCTGCGAACAGCGTGGGAGCCTATTTTGCTGGTGCGGTGCCGGGTGATATGACATCTGCGGATGGCTCCGGATCAGCAAAACCCGGTTTGAATGCGGGACAAATGCTGGGATTGGGTGCTTCAGACGGAGAAGTTCTCTGTCAGGCTTATTTATTGATGAATCTTGAGCCTGAGTTGGATTGCTACGATACCCGGCGCGCGTTACAGGTGTTGAATCAGGCGAAATTTGTCATTTCCCTGAGTAGTTATAAAGGGAATATTCCCGACTATGCGGATGTCATTCTGCCTGTGGCACCTTATACTGAAACATCCGGCACCTTCGTCAATACCGAGGGACGGATACAGAGTTTCACTGGGGTGGTGCCTCCATTGGGGGAAACACGCCCGGCCTGGAAGGTGTTGCGTGTGCTGGGGAATCTGCTGCAACTGGACGGTTTTGATTTTGATTCATCTGAGCAGATTCGTACGGAAGTTATTTCTTCGAGCGAGCAATTCGTGCCGAATCTGGATAACTTGCTGGGTATATTTTCCGTTGATGAGCTGCCTCAGCAAAACAGTGAAATCGAAAGGGTCGGGGAAATACCGATTTATCAGGCCGACCCGATCGTGCGGCGTGCAGCCTCATTACAGATGACACGTGATGCTGCTTCACCCGTCGCATTTGCTTCATCCGTTCTGCTTGAAAGATCCGGAATTCAGGAGGGAGAAACAGTTAGAATCCGGCAGGAAGGAGAAGGGATCCAGTTGACGATTACATGCGATGATAATTTACCTGATAACTGTGTCCGTCTGGTGTGTGCACATCCGCAGACAGCCATGCTGGGCGCGATGTTTGGTGAAATCACGCTGGAAAAATTATAAGAATCTGAATTCGGGATCTTTCGATGGATAATCTGCAACCATTATTCGAGCAATTATTCGGTACCGAATGGGGCGTACCAATTTTCTTACTGACGAAAAATCTGCTGCTGATTGTGGCAATCGTCGTCCCCTTACTGTTGGCGGTGGCCTATCTCACTTTTGCGGAAAGAAAAATTATCGCCTATATGCAGGTTAGGGTAGGTCCGAACAGGGTGACATTTTTCGGGATTCCGTGGTTGCGTGGGTGGGGGCAGCCTATTGCCGATGCCGTTAAGGCGCTCATGAAGGAAATCATTGTTCCTACTGGCGCCAATAAGGTCTTGTTTCTTCTTGCCCCGGTCTTGGCTATAGCACCGGCACTGGCTGCTTGGGCTGTCATACCTTTTTCACCTGAAATGGTACTGGCTGATATCAATGCTGGTCTGCTTTATATTCTGGCCATGACGTCGCTGGGTGTTTATGGTGTCATCATTGCCGGCTGGGCTTCAAATTCAAAATATGCTTTTCTGGGCGCGATGCGCTCTGCGGCGCAGGTGGTTTCATATGAACTGGCGATGGGATTTGCACTGGTTTGTGTATTAATGATGTCTGCCAGTCTCAATTTAGGAGATATTGTGGCGGGGCAGGAAGGGGGCAGTTTACTGAACTGGTACCTGATCCCGCTGTTTCCGATGTTTCTGGTTTATTTTATCTCCGGTGTGGCGGAGACCAACCGGGCGCCTTTTGATGTGGCCGAAGGAGAATCGGAAATCGTGGCCGGTTTCCATGTGGATTACTCCGGTATGGCTTTTACAGTATTTTTCCTGGCGGAATATGCCAATATGATTCTGGTTGCAACATTGGCCAGTATCCTGTTTCTGGGTGGCTGGCTGCCCCCGATAGATATTGCCCCCTTTAATCTGATTCCGGGCATGATCTGGCTGCTGTTAAAAATCGCCTTCATGCTGTTTTTCTTCCTTTGGTTTCGTGCCACATTTCCCCGTTACCGTTATGACCAAATTATGCGGCTGGGGTGGAAGATTTTCATACCGCTTACACTGATATGGATCGTTTTAGTGGGTATGGTGATGCAGTTACCGGAAACTGTCCGGCAGGCTTTTCCGCTCAATCTCTGGTTTAGCTGAAGGAGACAGCAAAATGGAACGTATCAAACATTTCTTTAAATCCTTTCTGCTGTTTGAATTGCTGAAAGGAATGAAAGTTACGGGGCGTTATTTATTTGCGCCTAAGATTACAGTGCATTACCCGGAAGAGAAGACTCCGCAATCTCCCCGATTCAGAGGGTTACATGCATTGCGGCGCTATCCGAACGGCGAAGAGCGTTGTATCGCCTGTAAATTATGTGAGGCAGTATGTCCGGCTCTGGCGATCACCATAGAATCTGAGCAACGGGAAGATAGCACCCGCCGTACTACCCGTTATGATATCGATATGGTTAAGTGTATTTTCTGTGGTTTTTGTGAGGAAGCCTGTCCGGTCGACGCGATTGTCGAGACTCGCGTGCTGGAATATCACGGAGAAATTCGTGGTGATCTGACCTATACCAAAGAGATGCTGCTGGCTGTAGGTGACCGTTACGAAGATCAGATAGCTCGGGACAGAGCGGCAGATGCTCCTTACCGATAAACGAATGGTTATGAATTCATGAATTTCCAGGATTTTGTTTTCTATAGCTTATCCAGTGTAGTAGTAATTGCCGCACTGGGAGTGATCACACTGCGCAATCCAGTCCATTCAGCATTGTTGCTGGTGCTTGTTTTTGTAACCTCTTCCGGATTGTGGTTGCTGCTGGAAGCTGAGTTTTTGGCGATTACCCTGGTGCTGGTGTATGTCGGTGCGGTTATGGTGCTGTTTCTGTTTGTGGTCATGATGCTGGATATCAACCTGGATCGTATGCGAGAAGGATTCTGGAAATGGTTTCCATTCGGGGCCATATTGGCCCTGATCATGACGGCAGAGATAAGCATGGTGCTGATGGGCAAGCAGTTTGGACTCGAGGATATGCCGACTCCTGAGTACAAGCCCGCAGATTACAGCAATACCAAAGAACTGGGACGTCTGCTTTATACCGATTACGTATATGCATTTGAGCTGGCTGCAGTTATTCTGCTGGTGGCAATGGTTGCAGCCATAGCAATAACATTGCGTTACCGTACTGACAAGAAACCATCGAATGCTGCCAGGCAGATAGCAGTTAGCCGTGACGAGCGGTTAAGAGTAGTATCCATGCAGGCTGAGAAAAAAGAATAATATTTCCGTCAGGGATCTCGACCATTCATTTTATTTTGTCTGAAAGGTAATCATTTTGGTATCGCTATCGCATTATCTTGTGCTGGGTGCTGTCCTGTTTGCCATAGGGGTTGTCGGTATTTTTCTTAATCGTAAAAATGTCATCATCCTGTTAATGTCCATCGAGCTGATGCTGCTCGCCGTCAATATGAATTTTGTTGCTTTTTCTCATTATTTGCAGGATACGGCCGGGCAGATTTTTGTATTTTTCATTCTGACTGTGGCTGCAGCCGAAGCTGCCATCGGTCTGGCAATTCTGGTCGCTTTATTCAGAAATCTGCATACTATCAACGTGGATGATCTGGATGAGCTGAAAGGTTGATCGGTTTCTGTATTTTGATACTGCAGGTCGTTTGTTGAACCAATACTGTTAATTGATAGCTTAGATGGAAAATCTCTATTTACTGGTTCCGATGGCACCTTTGTCGGGGGCGGTCATCGCCGGGTTGTTCGGACGACAGATCGGTCAGGTCTGGAGTCACCGTACGACAATTGCGCTGGTGGCATTATCCCTCATCGCATCCCTTGTGGTTTTCCTCGATGTATTACAGGGAAATTCTTATAACGGCACTGTTTACACCTGGATGGCATCAGGTGAAACCGTATTTGGAATCGGATTTCTGATCGATACGCTTTCTGCCATGATGATGGTAGTAGTAACTGGCGTATCGCTGATGGTGCATATCTATACTATCGGCTATATGCAGGGGGATCCGGGATATCAGCGTTTCTTTAGTTATATATCGCTGTTCACGTTTTCGATGCTGATGCTGGTAATGTCCAATAATTTCCTGCAATTATTTTTTGGCTGGGAAGCTGTAGGACTGGTGTCTTATTTGCTGATCGGATTCTGGTATACCCGTCCGACGGCAATCTATGCAAATCTGAAAGCATTTCTTGTCAATCGGGTGGGAGATTTTGGTTTTCTACTGGGTATCGGCCTGGTGCTGATGCATTTCGGGACCTTAGATTATGAATTGGTTTTTGCTCATGCGGAATATATGGCTCCCCGATCCATAGAAATCATACCTGATCAGTCATGGATGCTAATGACAGTAATCTGCCTGTTACTGTTTGTTGGTGCAATGGGTAAATCTGCCCAATTTCCATTGCATGTCTGGCTGCCGGATTCGATGGAAGGTCCCACTCCGATCTCAGCACTGATCCATGCAGCGACTATGGTGACTGCAGGCATCTTCATGGTAGCGCGTATGTCTCCTTTATTTGAACATTCGGAGACTGCATTATCGACCATTCTGATAATTGGCGGGATTACCACTTTGTTCATGGCGCTGGTTGCAGTAGTTCAGAATGATATCAAGCGGGTTATTGCTTTTTCTACTCTGTCACAACTCGGGTATATGACAGTTGCGCTGGGGGCATCGGCCTATTCGGCAGCTATTTTTCACCTTATGACCCATGCTTTTTTCAAAGCATTATTATTTCTGGGAGCCGGGTCGGTCATCATTGCGATGCATCATGAGCAGGATATGCGCAAAATGGGAGGTCTCAAGCGCTATATGCCTATAACATTTGCCACTATGTTCATTGCAGCATTGGCTAGTGCAGGGGTACCAGGATTTTCCGGATTCTTCTCCAAGGATGCAATTATCGAGGCGGTTCATTTTTCTGAAATTCCTGGCGCTGAATTTGCCTATTTTTGTGTATTAAGTACAGTTTTCGTTACTGCGCTGTATACCTTCAGACTGATGTTCATGACTTTCTATGGTGAGCCGCGTATGGATGATCATACCCGGGAACATTTACATGAATCACCTCGGGTGGTGACTGTGCCGTTAATTATACTGGCGATTCCGACTGTGGCTGCAGGCTGGCTGATTGGCCCGATGCTTTTCGGAGATTTTTTTGCTGAGAATATTTATATACAAGCACAGCATGATGTCGTGGCCAGAATGGAGGAAACTTATACCGGTGTTTGGGGCATGATGCTTCATTCTCTGTCAACCTATCCTTTCTGGCTGGCGATGGCAGGTATCTTTACTGCCTGGTTCCTGTACCAGTACAAACCCGAATTACCCGCGAAGATTAAGAAAATTGCCGGCCCGGTTTATACCCTGCTTGATCGCAAATATTTCATCGACGAGCTGTATTCGTGGCTGTTTGCAGGAGGTTTACGTAATTTGAGCACGCTGCTGTGGAAGTACGGAGATATCAAAATCATAGATGGTTTACTGGTAAACGGTTCGGCACGGTTTGTAGCCTGGTTTGCGGCAGTCGCCCGCCGGTTTCAATCGGGGTATATTTACCATTATGCGTTTAGCATGATTGTGGGTGTATTTGTTTTGATGAGTCTGTGGCTGTTTCATTTCTAGGCTTCAGGGAAATTAGAAGTAATTTCACTGCTTTTATCCCTGAAATAACTAATACGCATTGATATGCAATTTGAGACGAAAAAATCATGTTGTTTGGATTCCCGTTGTTAAGTCTGATTATCTGGTTGCCGATTGTTTCCGGCCTCATCGTTCTGATGATGGGTGATCGTAATATGCAGGCTGTACGCTGGTTTTCCCTGGCAGGATCTGTAGCCGGCTTTCTGGTAGCGCTACCACTTTACAGCGGATTTGACTCCACTGTGAGTACAATGCAGTTTACCGAGCATGATGCATGGTTTGAACGGCTCAATGTTTATTATCACTTGGGAGTCGATGGCATATCAATGCCGCTGATTTTACTGAATTGCTTTACGACACCACTGGTCGTGATTGCCGGCTGGGAGGTAATTCGTGAACGTGTTTCCCAGTATATGGGAGCATTTCTGATTATGTCCGGTGTCGTCAATGGCGTATTTGCGTCCTTGGATGCGGTGCTGTTTTACACTTTCTGGGAAGCCTCGTTGATTCCGATGTTTATTATCATCGGGGTGTGGGGAGGCCCGAACCGGATTTATGCAGCAATAAAGTTTTTTCTGTACACTTTATTGGGCTCTTTGCTGATGCTGGTAGCCCTGATTTATTTGTATCAGACTTCCGGAGGCAGCTTCTCTATTCTGGATTATCATCATCTTCCCATATCGATGAATGCCCAGATACTGATATTCCTGGCTTTTCTGCTTGCTTTCGCGGTTAAAGTGCCAATGTGGCCAGTCCATACCTGGTTGCCGGATGCGCACGTCGAAGCTCCAACCGGTGGTTCAGTAATCCTGGCAGCTATATTGCTTAAGCTGGGCGGTTACGGTTTTCTCAGATTTTCCCTGCCCATTGCCCCGGATGCCAGTCAGGAACTGGCTTGGTTACTGATTACGCTGTCTCTCATTGCTATCGTGTATATCGGTATCGTTGCATTGATGCAACAGGACATGAAGAAGCTGATTGCTTATTCCTCAGTTTCACATATGGGTTTCGTTACATTGGGTTTCTTCCTGTTCAACCCTTACGGGATAGAAGGAGCCATGGTACAAATGATTTCGCATGGATTCATTTCCGGAGCCATGTTCCTGTGTGTGGGAGTATTGTATGACCGGTTACATTCTCGTCAGATTGCGGACTATGGCGGGGTGGTCAACAAAATGCCCGTTTTTGCAGCATTCTTTATGTTGTTTGCAATGGCCAATGCCGGATTACCAGGGACCAGCGGTTTCGTCGGAGAATTTATGGTGATTATGGGTTCCATCGAAGTGAATTTCTGGTATGCATTCTTTGCAGCACTGACATTGATCCTGGGCGCATCTTATACTTTATGGATGTATAAAAGGGTTATATTTGGTGCGGTGGCTAATTCCAAAGTGGAAGGGTTGCAGGATATTTCCATACGTGAGTTTTCAATCCTGGCTATTTTGGCTGTAGCTGTCTTGGGGCTGGGGGTCTATCCATTACCACTGACCGAAGTCATGCACGTCACAGTCGATAATCTGCTTGAGCATATTGCACGCACCAAGATCTGAGGGTTTCTGTTAAGGTTTTTTGGACGATTAAAGTTATTTTCCTCCTGGAAAATTAAGGATACTTCATGGATTTTCTGCCCCCTGACTTCACCCCTGCCTACCCGGAAATTTTTCTGCTGTTCATGGTCTGCGTGGTCATGCTTGCTGATTTATGTGCAGGAGAGAAAAATCGCCATGTAGCATTTGTTTTATCCTTGCTGGCGCTTGCCGGTTGTACACTGCTTACCTACAGCTCGTACTCTACAGAGGTTCATCGTACTTTTTCCGGTATGTTTGTCGATGATGCTATGTCCGATACGCTCAAACTGATGATATATCCGACTGTTGCTGCAGTGCTGATCTATTCGCGTGCCTATATCAGTGCCAGAGGGTTGATGAGAGGGGAATTTTTCAGCCTGGCTCTGTTTGCTACGCTGGGCATGATGGTCATGGTATCTGCGAGCCACCTCATTACGCTTTATCTGGGACTTGAGTTGTTGTCTCTTTCGCTCTATGCCATGGTGGCGTTGCAACGTGAATCTGCGGTGGCCACCGAAGCAGCCATAAAGTTTTTCGTACTAGGTGCGCTGGCTTCGGGTTTCCTGCTTTATGGCATGTCTATGATCTATGGTGCGACCGGAACCTTATACACTCCGGATCTGACGATGATCATGCGTTCCGGTGAAGCCGATCATGCTATTTTTGTCATCGGCCTGGTATTTATTGTGGCTGGCATCGGCTTCAAGCTGAGCGCGGTACCGTTTCATATGTGGGCACCGGATATTTATGAAGGAGCTCCCACGGCTGTGACTCTGTTTATCGGATCGGCTCCTAAACTGGCAGCATTTGGTTTTGTCATGCGGTTATTGGTGGAAGGCCTTGGTGAAATGGTGGCAGACTGGCAGGGAATGCTGGTGCTGTTGGCCGTTGCCTCTATGGCAGTTGGTAACATCGTGGCAATTGCCCAGCAAAATATTAAACGGATGCTCGCTTATTCCACTATTTCACATATGGGTTTCGTGCTGCTTGGTTTTATTGCTGCCGGGGAGAATGGTTACAGTTCGTCTATGTTCTATGTGATCGCTTATGTATTGATGACGCTTGGCGCATTTGGCATCATCATGCTGCTTTCCCGTGAAGGATTCGAGGCAGATAAAATCAGTGATTTCAAGGGGCTCAATCAGCGTAATTCCTGGCTTGCTTTAATGATGATGCTGATAATGTTTTCCATGGCAGGAATTCCTCCGATGATCGGATTCTATGCAAAATTGGCAGTATTACAGGCAGTATTGGAAGCGGGATACATATGGCTTGTGGTAGTTGCAGTACTACTTTCCCTGATTGGTGCGTTTTATTACTTGCGTGTTATCAAATTTATGTATTTTGATGCGCCTGAACATAACCGCCCGATTATATTCAAGCCGGATGTCAGGCTGCTTATCAGTGTGAATGGTCTGGCCGTGATAATGCTGGGAATATTTCCTCAGATGCTCATGGGGCTGAGCTTGTACGCCATCCAGCATTCGATGTGAGCAACGGTTGGCCGCGCAGAAGGAAACAAACCATCCCCATGGGAAAAGACTGTTTTTTTAGGGTTGGCTGTAGCTGACACGATAGATTACGCCCGCCAGATCGTCGGAGATCAGTAGTGCGCCGTCTGGCATAACCAAGACATCGACCGGTCTGCCCCAGGCTTCCTCATTCTGCAGCCAGCCCTCAGCAAAAATTTTCTTTTCGATCACCCTGTCCGCTTCCAGTCGTACCTGTTCAAGCCGGTAGCCGATTTTTTTACTGCGGTTCCAGGAACCATGTTCAGCGATAAAAATCTGGCCATGGTGCTCGGAAGGGAACATATTGCCGGTATAAAACCGCATACCTAATGGGGCGACATGAGGGTCGAGCTCCACTGCAGGTGGAACAGATTTATTGCAATCACGTTTTGCCCCGTATTTTGGATCAGAAACTTCCTGTCCGTGGCAAAAAGGGAAACCGAAATGCATACCCTGTTCAGGCGCGTGGTTCAGCTCGTCAGGCGGTAAATTGTCTCCCATCCAGTCCCGGCTGTTATCAGTGAACCATAATTCCTGCGTATCCGGGTGCCAGTCGAATCCTACAGTGTTACGAACCCCGGCAGCAAATACCTGGTAATTGGTACCATCTGGCTGGATTCGGGAAATGAGCGCATAGCGGTCCGGATCAGCTTCACACACGTTACAGGGGGCACCAACCGGGACATATAACCAGCCATCCGGACCAAAAGCAATGAAACGCCCGCCATGATGAGTTTCATTGGGGTAATCAGTTGTGATGATGTGGGGGGGTACGGGACGATCGAGGGTATTCTCGATATCATCGAAGCGCAAAATTCGGTTAACGGCTGCTACATACAATGCTCCTTCACGGAAGGCTACGCCAGTGGGCATTTTGAGCTTATCAGCAATGATACGGACCTGCCGCTTTCCCCCGTTTTCTGTGACAGCATAGACATTACCCGCTGATTTGGAGCTGACGAATACGGTCCCTTTGTCTCCTAGTGCCATGGCCCGTGCATCCGGTACATTTGCCCATACACTAATGGAAAAACCTGGCGGTAGCTGGATTTTATCAAGTGGCAGAACCGGTTCCCTGGCATTGGCCGGAGAAATGAATGTGTACAGTAATACCAAAGAAAAAAGTGGCAAAAATTTCATACGACTAAATGAAAAAAAGATTGGAAATAATAATTTTCAGATAAAAATGACTTGAAGTCCGGCAATCAGACCCCATAATGTTAGCGCATTTTTTAAGGAGGAGAGCATGCAAACCGCGGAAAACGTCGAACATTTAAACTTTCAGGCCGAGGCGAATCAGCTTTTGAAGCTGATGATACATTCCCTATACAGCAATAAGGAGATATTCCTGAGGGAACTGATTTCAAATGCTTCAGACGCGGCAGATAAACTGCGATTCGAGGGATTGTCGGATGCTGCTTTGTATGAATCAGATCCTGATCTGAAGATCCGTATTGCTTACGACAAAGCAGCACGCACAATCACAGTTACCGATAATGGTATCGGTATGTCAAGACAGGAAGTCATCAATAATATCGGTACTATTGCAAAATCCGGTACACGTGAATTTTTTAATTCCCTGACCGGGGATCAGGCCAAGGATGCCCACCTGATCGGGCAATTCGGTGTGGGTTTTTATTCAGCCTTTATTATTGCAGATAAAGTAACGTTGACTTCTCGTCGTGCAGGACTGACTGCTGAACATGGTGTACGCTGGGAATCCAGGGGGGAAGGGGAATACACACTGGAAACCCTGGAAAAGAAGGAGCGGGGCACTGAAATCATTTTGCATTTGCGTGAAGGGGAAGATGAGCTGCTGAACAGCTTCAAATTGCGCTCCATCATTCGCAAATATTCGGATCACATCACACTTCCCATCGTCATGAAAAAGGAGGTGTGGGACGATGAAAGTAAAGAATATCAGATAAGTGATGAGGATGAAACCATCAACCAGGCAAGCGCAATCTGGGCAAGGCCGAAGAGTGAGATTACCCAGGAGCAGTATGACGAGTTTTATAAACACGTTGCTCACGATTTCGAGCCGCCACTGGCTCATGTGCATGCCAGGGTGGAAGGCAAGCAGGAATATATTCAACTGTTGTATATTCCCGCCCATGCCCCGTTTGATTTGTTTGACCGGGAACATCGCCACGGTCTCAAGCTTTATGTCAAACGCGTATTTATTATGGATGACGCTGAAAAATTGTTGCCGGGATATCTCCGTTTTGTGCGCGGCATCATCGATTCGAATGATCTACCCTTGAATGTTTCTCGCGAAATTTTACAGGAATCGAAAGATATCGACAGTATTCGGGCGGGTTCAGTGAAAAAAATTCTGGGATTGATCGGAGACCTTGCTACCAGTGAAAAGAGCGAAGAACAGGAGAAATTTAAAGTTTTTTGGCGTGAATTTGGGCAGGTGCTGAAAGAGGGAATAGCCGAAGATGTCAGTAATCGTGAACGTATCGCCAAACTGCTGAGATTTACCTCGACCTATGATGAGCGCGAAGAACAGACGGTTTCACTGGATGATTACATCGCCCGAATGAAACCCGAGCAGGAAAAAATCTATTACATTACTGCTGATGGTTTAAAAGCGGCCCAGAGCAGCCCCCACCTTGAGATATTCCGTAAAAAAGGTATCGAAGTACTGTTATTGCATGATCGCATTGATGAGTGGCTGGTAGCGAATTTGTCTGAATATGCCGGTAAATCCCTGCAATCTATCGCCAAAGGTAATCTCGACCTGGGCAAATTGGAAGATGAGGAAGAAAAAAAGGAGCAGGAAAAAGAAGCAGACGATTTTCAGGAATTAACCGCCAAAATGAAAGAAGTGCTGGGAGAACAGGTCAAAGATGTGCGTGTCACATTCCGTCTGACTGAATCACCCGCCTGTTTGGTTGCAGATACGCACGACATGAGCGGCAACCTCGAGCGTCTGCTCAAATCAGCCGGACAGAAGATCCCCGACAGCAAACCATTTCTGGAAATCAATCCACACCATCCCATGGTGCAGCGGTTAAAGTATGAAGAAGCCAAATTTGCCGACTGGAGCCGTATTTTGTTTGATCAGGCATTGCTTGCCGAAGGCGGTCAGCTTGATGACCCGGCAGGTTTTGTCAAACGGCTAAATGATTTGCTGTTACAGAACGTACTGAGCGGGAAATAATACTATAACAATTCGGCACTACATTGGAGTTGGCGAAGTAGTTGCAGCACTGCTGTGGCCGGATACTT
>JBIQJX010000045.1:0-16250 GCA_044507105.1 Nitrosomonas sp. | reverse complement strand
CGACACTACTTTGCGTCCTGTGGGTATGTCCATATTTGAATAGAAAATGCTCTAGTAACCAGGGTAAGGTTTTTTGTGGAAAAGACTTGCATAAAATTTTTTATTCATTATAATGATAATCATTCTCGTTTATAAATTTAAGTATCCGGTTAAGTAAAATATTATGAATTCGACTCATATTAACTACGATGTAAATCCAAAAGCCAATGATGAGTTAACTGCCCTGTTTGCACAGTTTCCGATCAAACTGATCAGTAGTGAAAGTCTGTTTGGAATGGGCAAAGAAGTACTCATTCAGCATCGGGGAGAGCAATATCATTTGCGTCTGACGCGTAACGACAAGCTGATACTGACGAAATAAACCGGTAAACGGACCCCTGGCAACATTCTCAAGGCTGACAGGCACATATTAAACTTTCTCGATTATCACTGGCAGTTCTCTCTCCTCTTCCAGTGACTTGATGGCAAGCCAGCCCCTCCTCCCGGGCAAGCCAGCCTTTTTTAGGACACGGGACAGTCGATCATGAAATTATTGGAAAAAGCAGTACTGGAGCCGGCATATCAGGGAATCATGCACTCGAATCCTGGCAGACTGGACAATAATCGTCGAAATGAGACGACAGACAATATATTCTCTTCACCCCTCTTCTTCCGACTGTATAACGAATTGAAACACCTGTGCCGGCGGATTGGCGTAATTCGCGTGCCCTCAACTCACACTGCACTTGGAGAAATATTCCGCCATCAGTCTGCCCCCCCGCGGCACACTGATCATCCCGATGATTATCAGACGGATAAAAATACCCCAGTCATATTTGATGACATACGAATGCCGTGGGTCAGAACAGAGCCATCATCCCGGTATCATGCCTACCTCACTGTCAACCGCCTGAAAACCGGTCGACATCATCTTGCAGGCAGATCTGTCCTCTGCATAGGCGGGCGGGCAGCACTTTATCCTGATTACCATCGTCTGATTGAGGCAGCAGGTGGCCATTTCATAGTATTTCGCGGGGGTGCTCAGGATAATACAGAATGCCTGCTCGCTTTGCTCGATTGTGTCAATATCGTCATTTGTCCGGCTGATTGCATCAACCATGAAGACTTTTTTACTGTCAGACGATATTGTCAGCGTACCCGTAAATACTGTGCCATTCTGGCGCGGTCCGACCTGGCTACTTTTAGCAAGGCTGTGGAAAACCTGGCACAAAACTGTCGTCACTACATCAGCCCCGGCCCGTTGAATCAGTCAGCAGCCTGATTATTACCGCGTCACAACTTTCCTCCTAGCTTATATCTATAATACGATTTATTCTTCCTAATCAGAAGCTTCTATTAATTAATAACTGATCCCCGAGAGAAAAAAACCGATCTATGCACACCATTAACAGGAATCCATTTTTATTTACATATCTGGTCAGATTCATTGCTGTATTCCTGCTGGCGCTATTCTCCGCTTCATCACAGGCTGAAAATATTCGGGAATATTGGATCGCTGCGGAAAAAATCAACTGGAACTACGCCCCGACCGGTAAAAATTTAATCGAGCCGGAGAACGATCTCGAGGTATGGGGCAAAACACTGACTTACACCAAATACCGCTATATCGGTTATACCGACAACACTTATACCAAGCCCATACCCCGACCTGCATGGATGGGTATTCTCGGACCTACGATCCGTGCAGTGGTAGGTGATACTCTCAAAGTGCATTTCCTGAACAGAACTGACCGACCACTTTCTATACACCCGCACGGGGTATTGTATGATGGAGATAATGAAGGTGCCGATGGCGGTAAAGGCAGCAGTATTCCACCAGGTGAACGGTATACTTACACTTGGATCGTCGATGCAGATGCAGGTCCCGGCCCGGCTGATCCTTCATCGGTCGTCTGGCTTTATCATTCCCACGTCATGGCAGAGGAAGAAATCAATCTGGGATTGATCGGATCGATTATCATTACCGCTGCAGGCAGGGCACGGTCAGATAAAGATCCTGCTCCCCGGGATGTTGACCAGGAATTCATTGCGCTGTATATGATATTCAATGAAGAAAATGATGAAGAAAGCGGCCTCAAACATGCAATCAATGGCCGGATTTTTGGTAATCTCGCAGGCTTTGAAACGAAACGGGGACAGCATGTGCGCTGGCATCTCACCGCCCTGGGCAATGAAGTGGACAATCATACTGTCCACTGGCATGGTCAAACTGTACTTGATCACGGCCGCAGAACCGACGTCGTCGAACTTATGCCGGCCAGCATGACATCGGTCGACATGGTTCCCCGCTCATCAGGAGACTGGCTGTTTCATTGTCATGTCAGTGATCACATGATAGCCGGAATGGCTACTCGCTGGCAGGTGAAATAACCGGAATTTTTTACATTGGCTCACAACATAACCATTACGCCCAGATTGCGCGCCAGAGCGTTCAGGTAAGCGATATGGGCAGCGGTGATATCCTGTACAGCAACCCCGACAGATTTGAAATAAGTGATCTGATCCGGAGAAGTGCGGCCATGCTTCGCACCAAGCAGAATTTCTCCCAGTTCAGCATGAATATGTGCCTCAGTAATGAGGCCCTGCTGCAAAGGAATGATCAAATCCCCTGCCTCAGCCAATGCTGCCGTTTTAGAATCAACAATAACCAGTGAGCGCAGAATGGTCTCGCTATCCACCTCCTGCATTTCCGGGGTATAGGAACCAATTCCATTGACATGAGCTCCCGGTTTGAGCCATTCTCCGGAAAAAACCGGGCTGGATGAAGCGGTGGCGGTACAAATGATATCGGCGTCTGTAACAGCCGCTTTTACACTGCTGACTGCGATGATCTGGCGGGGAACTGGACCCGATCCGGCCATCTCAGCGACCAGCAGATCGGCATGGGCGGCAGTCCGGCCATAGACACGTACTTCCTGAATAGTACGCACCGTACAGATTGCTTCCAGCTGGGTTCGCGCCTGGACACCCGTACCGATAATGGCTGCTACCGTCGCATCGGGCCGAGCCAGCAAATCAGTAGCAACTCCCGAAGCCGCGCCGGTGCGAATAGCAGTCACCGCCCCACCTTCCAGCAATGCCAGTGGTTGCCCTGTCTCGGCTTCCAGTACCAGCACGACTCCCTGCACCAGAGGCAGAGCAAGTGCCGGGTTACCCGGAAAGACTGACACTACTTTTACCGCCAGCGCCTGACTCTGACGCAAATACGCCGGCATGACCAGCACGGTTCCAGCTATTTTTTCCGACGCGGTTGTCACGCTCACTCCCGTGCGCAACGGCATATCTGCCTGTCCTGCCGCAAGCTGAATAAAAGCCTGCCTCACACCGGCAATCGCCTCTGCCATGGGCAAAGCCTGCCTCACCTCTGATGCTGATAAAATACGAATTTTCATCATCTGCCTCACTTACCCATCTTTACCCATATGCTCATCTACACAGTGGATCGACAAATGAAAGAGCGGATAGTGCCCCGGGGTCTCCTAATGAACCCTCCGGACAGCATAGAGATCTTGGTATATATGGCCACTGCAAAAGAAGTGGCCATATATATAAACTGATATTTCCTGCCGGATGGACGGTTCAGTGATTCAGCGCCGAACGGATGTGGCCGCTCAAATTCTCGTTCAGGATGCGCGGTGTGACAAATATCAACAGCTCCCGTTTGTCATCACGCTTTGCAGTATTTCTGAACAGATGTCCCAGTATCGGCACGTCTCCCAGTAAAGGGACTCTGTTACGATCCTGCCGTTCGACCTGTTCAAAAATACCGCCAATCACCACTGTACCTCCATTTTCCACCAGCACTTCGGTGATAATCTGTTTGGTATCGATAGCCGGCCCGGCCGGTGTGTTTTCTCCCCGGGTATCCTGATTAACCTGCAGCTTCATGATGATATTATCATCAGGTGTTATTTGAGGTGTAACCTTGAGACCCAGCACAGCTTTCTTGAACTGGATTTGAGGCCGGGTTGCACTGACAATCTGGAATGGGATTTCTGTGCCCTGTTCAATACTTGCCTCCACACGATTAGCGGTGACCAGACGCGGACTCGCAATGACACGTCCTTTGCTGTCCGATTCAAGAGCGGACAATTCCAGATTGATCAGAGTACCGTTGTTTATCTTGATCAGACTCAGACCAAGCGCAGCCGGTCCTCCCGCAGCTCCGGCCAGTGCTGCAGCCGGCAGGTTGACGTTGAGATTCTGTCCACCGCCGGGTGCTACCCCGGCTGCCAAATCACTGGAATGATCTAGATTTCCCGAGATACCGAGGTTCCGGCTCCCGATCCGGGTGGCATTTTGCACTCCGAAACGTGCTCCGAGATTACGGCTGAAGGTATCGGTCGCTTCGACAATCCGGGTCTCGATCATCACCTGACGCACCTGCGTATCAAGATTGGCGATATGCTTAGCTACTTCCGCAAGCCTCACAGGGATATCGGTGATAGTCAAGGTATTGCTGATGTCATCAACCTCAAGCGAACCGCGCTGACTCAGAATACCTTTGAGCGGAATTGAACTGGCGGTCCTGTAGTTCAGTTTGAAAGTCTCGGTATGCAGTACTTCCAGCTCTGATATCTGCTGGCGCTGCTCCAACTGCAGTTTTTCCCTGGCGGCCATTTCTTCCCGCGGTGCCACGAAAATGACATTTCCTGCTCTGCGCTTGTCAAGATCGTTCGTCTGCAGCACGATATCCAACGCCTGATCCCAGGGAACATCCTTGAGCCGTAAGGTAAGATTACCTTTGACAGAATCGCTGGCAATGATATTCAGATCAGTAAAATCTGCAATGACCTGCAGAATTGAACGGACCTCAACATCCTGGAAATTGAGCGAAAGTTTTTCACCAGTATACCCTCCATCAATCAGTTTTTTGTGAATAGGAATATCCTCATGCTCGATGGGCGGTCTGATTTCCAATACGAACCTGGTTCCTGTCTGATAAGCCGTATGCTCCCAGTGCCCCTGCGATTCAATAGTCATCTGTACATTACCTTCCCGTGCAATTGTCTCGATGATCCGGACCGGCGTGGCGAAATCCATGACATCCAGTCTTCGTTCAAGATTAGGAGGTAAATAGGTTTTCGTGAATTCCACGAGCAAACGCCCTCCCCGGCTATGTACATCAATCATCGCACCCGGCTGTGATAACTCCACTTCCACTCTTCCCTCCCCTTGTGTACCCCGCCGAAAATCGATGTCTCTCAGGCTCAGTTGTGCTGCGTTCCGGATCAGGGCTGGAGCAATAACCGAAGCAGGTGCACCGTCATAAATTTCACTGACATGTGTACTCCCGTTGAGCAATATCAACAGGTGGTCGTTTTCGACCCGGGTTTCATGCGTCACTACTTCCGATAAATTCAAGACAAGGCGAGTACGGTCTTCAGTCGGTGCGATATCGATACTGTTCAACACACCGCGGCCTGCTACCCTGCCGGACTTATCCGATACGCCAGTCACTTGTTCCAGATCGAAATAAAGACGGGCAGGATCATTCAGGAGCACACCAACAGGCGGAGCCGCAATCGGCCGATCCAGCGCCACTTTGACAATCAGCCGACCATCCGTTTGCGCTGATATATTCAAGGCACGAATCGTATTTCCAGAAGTGGGTGACAAGGCAGCCTGCGCCATCCACGTAATTAACAACATACCAATCGCCAGTATCTGAAAGAACTTATGAGCAATCATGCATATACATTCTCTGCGCCATTCGCTCCCACTCATCCGCTCCATCATTTTTGCTCCCGAGTTTGCAGTATGAGCACGCCCGCCCGTTCGATCCAGTCGTCCCCGCTGTCCCGCGTGATTTCCTTCAAAGTGACCTCCATTTCAGAAACACCCGTAATCAGGCCGAAATTCTGCCCCAGGTAGTTACCGGCTCTGACACGGTGAATTGTGTTGTCCGGGGCTCTGATCAGGGCAAAGGTGTGCTTTCCGCGCTGCAGGGAACCGACCATGACGAGGTTCTCCAGTGGGAAGTTCTCCAGTGCTTCTTTAGGCCGCTTCAGATCAGGTTGGAGTTCGCCCCGCTCTGTCTTGTCCGATTTATTTTTCCGGCTGCTGAAGGGATCAGGGATATCGAACGCCTGGTAGACAAAGCGTTCCAGCGGCTGAATTTCCGGCAAAGGATCCACCTTGCCTTGCAGGCCCGCTCCGGAGTCCCTGACAAAAATTTTTAGATCTTCATAATTCTCCTGACCGCACGCAGTCACAAGCAAAGCAGCCAGAACGGACGCCCACAAGCGGGGCCGGCTGTTCACGGTGTCCTTCCTGCATGCTGCCGGCCCGCTATTTCTTCATCATCGAGATAACGGAAAGTCCTTGCAATCGCATTCAGCACCAGTTGATGATCTCTCCCCGGCGTAATTTCTATATCGTGCAATGTGACAATACGCGGCAGCTGAGCCACGTCGCTGGCAAAAGCACCGATATCGTGATAACTGCCTGTCACCCTGACTGAAACCGGCAATTCGGCATAGAACTCCCGAATGGTTTCCCTGGGGTCCGGCTTGAACAGCTCGAACTGCAACCCGCGCCCCAGTCCGGCCCGATTGATATCCATCAACAATGCATCTAACTCGGATTTGTCGGGCAACTGCTTCAGCAAAACCCCTAGAGACTGCTGGATTTCGGTCAATTGCAAACGCAAGACATCCAGATTGACCGCACTGGTCTTTTTGGCAAGGTATGTACTCTTGAGTACAGTTTCTTCCTCCTGCATCCGTTCCAGTGTCGTCCACTGCTCTTCCCAATCCAGAAAATACCCTCCCAAAATAATGGTTATCAACAACAGTAGGAGCGCGCCACCCTTGATCGGAACCGGCCAGCTCCCGGGCTCATTAGGATTGATATAACGCCATTCTTCGAGCAGGTTCATGACTGCCCCACCGCAACTGAATCTTCCAGCGACATGCCTGCTTCTCTATCATGACCATTCTCTTCTGGTGATTCGCTAAGCCCGATGTTCAGATCGAATTCATTCAGTCGAATACCATTTACAGTAACCGCCTTGATTTCGATCAACAGAGGAGATTCCAGCCAGGGGGAAGCATCGAGGTTACGCATCAGTGTCGATACCCACGCATTGGACTGAGCATATCCCGCAAGATGAAGATGCCGGCCTGTCTGTTTAAGGCTCTTCAGGTAAACACCATCCGGTATCCGCCGTGCCACCTGATCTAGCATATGCACCACCTTGACGCGATTGCTCTGCAGCGATTCGACTACACCCTTGCGCGCCAGTAATTCCTGAACTTTTTCTCTGATCAACCTGATTTCTGCAATCTGCCGATCAAGTACGGCGATCTCGTGCTGCAGATACTGATTACGCTGATTCTGATATTCGATTTTATCCAGGACTATTTCATGCACTCCCCATATAGTCAGCACTCCCAGTATGACAGTGAGACTGGCCAGCACGACAAATTGCTGCTGACGCACTTTGCGTTTGAGTTCACGATGCGGCAGCAGATTGATTCGTATCATAAGGGATCGAATCCGCGCATTGCCAGCCCGCAGGCAATCAACAGCAGAGGAGCGTCCGCTTTCAGTTGCCGCGGTGCGATACGGCCGGACAGTTCCATGCCGGCAAATGGATTGAGGACCCGAGTAATGACCTGGGTACGCTCAGAAACGATCTCCTCCAGACCGGAAATTACGGCACATCCTCCCGACAGAAAAATATGGTCCACCTGAGGATACTGTGTAGAAGTAAAAAAGAACTGCAGGGCACGAGCCACCTCCAGCGCCAGCATTGCACAGAAAGGCTGCAATACATCATCGTAATAATTTTCCGGCAGGGTTCCGTTGCGCTTGGCCGTTTCGGCCTCCTCCTGAGAGAGGTTGAAGTGATTCCGGATCTCCTGTGTCAGCTGATCCCCGCCAAAGGACTGATCACGCATATAAATGGATGCATCATTTAATAATACGTTGATCCGCGTATTACTCGCGCCGATATCCACCAGCGCAATCACTTTGTCCCTGCCACCATCCGGCAACTGCGACACAATGACAGTAGAGGAAACAGTCTGTGCAGCAAACTGCTCGACATCCATTATCATTACTTTCAGATCTGCAGATAATGCAACTGCCACACGATCTTCGACTCTGTCTTTACGAGCAACCGCCAGCAGCACTTCCACTTCTTCAGGGCAATCCGGGACCGGCCCGATCACCTGAAAATCGAGATTGACCTCATCCATCGCAAACGGCACATACTGATTGGCTTCTGTTTCTACCTGAAATACCAGATCATCCTCCCGCAAGCCTGCAGGCACATTTATTTTCCTGGTAATGACAGATGCTGCCGGCAATGCCATTGCGATTTTTTTCTGCCGTGTTCCCATCCTCTTCCAGGCACGCCGAAGACACTCACTCACCTGTTCGAGCTGATTGATATTGCCCTCCTGGATTGCATCCACCGGCATCGGCTCGATTACATAGCGCTCCAGGCGATATGAGGAAGCTGATTTGTCAGCTCTGGAGAGTTCCACCATTTTTATGGAAGATGCACTGATATCCACACCCAACAACCGGGAGGGGCTTGTCGTCAGCAGATCGAATCTGATATTGGTGTACTTCCCGAACAGGGACTGATCCGAAGTCATCTCTGCTTTCATTTGCGTAATGCCTCGACCGGAACACTTCAGTGAATCGGATGTAATTTGTTTATTTCTCCGCATTCCGGTTGTGATCCGGATGCAATACGGTAACTCAGTCGAATTTTGCCAGACCGGCGAACGGGTTAATTCATGCAATAACGATTGATATACCCTTTATAATCCTGTATTGGATTATTTTTCCCCACACTACACTGCCTTTTGATGTTAATCCGCTGGTTCTTCCGTTTATTTCTGGCCATGCTGGCCATTGGTCTGACTGCTGCGTTGCTGCTGATATTTGCAGCACTGGTTACATTGCCCTCTTTACCTGCGCTGGACACACTGACCGATTACCGTCCCAAAATACCTTTACGAATTTACAGCGCAGAAAATTTACTGATTGGAGAATTTGGCGAGGAACGCAGGGATTTCATAAAAATTGATGAAGTGCCCGCATCTCTCAAACAAGCCATTCTGGCAGCTGAGGATGACCGCTTTTACCAGCATTATGGAGTGGATTACATTGGGGTCCTGCGTGCCATTCATTCCAATTTTACAGCGGGGGGCGCACTTCAGGGTGCCAGCACCATCACCATGCAGGTAGCACGTAATTTCTTTCTGACCAAGGAAAAAACCCTCACCCGCAAATTCAGTGAAGCATTACTGGCGTTCAAAATTGAGCATAGCCTCGGAAAAGACCGTATTCTCGAGCTATATATCAATCAGATTTATCTCGGGCAGCGCAGTTACGGGTTCTCTGCAGCAGCACAGACCTATTTCGGCAAATCCCTTTCTCATATCAATCTGGCAGAAGCAGCCATGCTGGCCGGGCTTCCCAAAGCACCCTCGCGTCTCAACCCGGTCGCCAATCTGGAACGAGCCAAAACGCGACAGCAATATGTGCTCCGAAGAATGCATGAGCTCGAGTATATTTCAGGAGAAGAACTGGCGCTGGCAAAAGAAACACCGGTCACGATCCACCGTCCGGTGAAAGTTTTCGCCATGCCGGCTGATTACATCGCAGAAATGGCGCGCCAGGTCGTCTACCAGCGCTACCGTGAAGAAGCTTATACCCGTGGCATCAAAGTTTACACCACATTGAGAAAATCAGATCAGGAAGCAGCCTATCGTGCACTGCGCAAAGGTGTACTGGAATATGACAGCCGGCATGGCTATCGCGGTCCTGAGGCATTCTTGAAGCTGCCACCAAAGCGTGATGAATTGCAGGACATCATGCAGGGCATCAGTGACAGCGATGATATTCTGGCTGCAGTGGTACTAACCGTGAGCTCCGATGCTATCGAGGCCTATCGCAAGAATGGTGAAACAATTCGGATTACGGGGGATGGGCTGAAAATTGCCCGCAAATTTCTTGTCAACGATCCAAAAATTGCAGAGAAACGGATACGCCCCGGTGCGTTGATCCGGGTAAAGAAGGCAGATAAAAACAGCTGGCAAATCACTCAATTGCCGGAAATCGAAGCAGCGCTGATTGCGATCGACCCGGGAGACGGCGCCGTTCGCGCTCTGGTGGGAGGATTCGATTTCAATCTCAGCAAATTCAACCATGTTACTCAGGCTTGGCGCCAGCCGGGCTCAAGTTTCAAACCATTCATCTATTCCGCTTCACTTGAAAAAGGCTTTACCCCGGCCACCATTATCAATGATGCGCCGCTGTTTCTGGGGCCCGCCCAGACTGGCGGCAAAACCTGGGAGCCCAAAAATTTTGACGGAAAATTCAGCGGGCCGATCAGGTTGCGTACGGCACTGACTCATTCGAAGAACCTTGCCTCCGTCCGTATCCTCCAGGCTATCGGCCCGTCCTATGCGCAGGACTACATCAAGCGATTCGGTTTCGATGAAAAACATCATGCCCCGGTACTGCCCATGGCGCTTGGTGCAGGGTCTGTCACCCCGATGCAGATGGCCGTAGGCTATGCAACGTTCGCCAACGGAGGTTATCGTATTCATCCTTACTTCATTGAACGAATCGAAGACGAGCAGGGACAGATAATGGAACATACCGCCTCAGCTACGAACAGCAGGCAAGTCATCGATCCGCGCAATGCTTTTCTGATGACCAGCATGATGCAGGACGTTATTCAAAGAGGAACAGCCACCCGTGCCAAAGTTCTTGGTCGCCGGGACATTGCCGGGAAAACCGGGACTACCAGCAACTATATCGATGCCTGGTTCTGCGGCTTTCAGAAAAATCTGGTAGCGGTCGCCTGGATGGGTTTTGATGAACCCAGATCAATGGGGCGCAACGAAACCGGAGGGCGCGCTGCATTGCCTATGTGGATCGACTATATGGCCAGTGCACTCAAATCGATCCCTGGCGCGAACCCTTCTCCACCGCAAGGAGTCGTCGTCGCAAAGATCAATCCGGAAACAGGTATGAGAGATCAGGAGGGCACGCTCAATGAATATTTTTTCCAGGAACAGCTTCCTCCTGAAACAGACTATCTTTTCAGAGATTTTGGCATCACCGACCAAATGGAAAATCAGCTGTTTTGAATCACAAAGACAGGAACAGCGTACTTTCCCAAAACAATCCGGAGTGTTTTTATCAAAAAACGATAACGGGCTCCGGATTTTTGAGCAGGCTGCTGTGTTCAATATCTACCCGCACTGCCAGTACCTAGCTGAATAGCGACCATTAAAAGAATGATTCAATCCCTGGCATTGGCGGCAGTATTGGCAAGTAAATTAGGGGGCGGTCCAATGGGCTCAAAATCTTTCAACAATGGAATATCGTCTTTGTTTATCCATCGAAAATCTGTATCGAAAGTATTCTGAGGCCCCCAGCTGCCGGTAAATTTCTTCCCGTCAGGGGTAAAAGTCCAGCACATTTCTTCCCCGGAGGTATTGATCGTGTCACCCAGGTTGATCGGTTCTTGCCATTCACCCTTTGCATCCTGATGTGAAATCCACATGTCATGTCCACCCCGGGAACCCAAATCAGTCCGCATACTGGTAATGACCATACTTTTGCCATCTTTTGACACCCCGGTCCAGTGCATGTGATCCCGCTTGGGAGAATTAATTTTTGCTCCGAGACTCACTGGTTTTTGCCATATCCCGTCTTTCTTCTCAACCTTCCAGATATCACTCTCCCGGGTTACCCCGGGCTGACTATAGTTGAAATAAATCAGGCTGTCAGAAACAATAATCGGACAGTGTTCCTCACCCGTCGGCGTATTGATACTCGGGAGTTCCGGAACATCATTCCAGTTTCTGGCTGACTGCCATATACCATCCACCTTCTGAACCACGTATAAATCACCTGATAACAAATTACCGGGCTCATATCTGGTGAAATAGATGACATTGCCATCGTCGGAAAAACTGGGCTCCAATTCCCAGGCCGATGTGTTGATATTCGGCCCGACAGCAGGATCGATATCAGGCCCCAGGTGAATTGGCGACTGCCAGACACCGTCTACGTTGTGTGACATCCATATATCGAAATTATACGGGTTACCGGGTGATTCGATGCTGCCTTCACGGGTCGATACAAAAATAGCTGTTTTGCCGTCCGCACTGTAGGTAATTTCGATTTCTGAACCTGATGAATTAAGGGGCGCCCCCATATCTTTTGATGCAGCAGGCGGCTCAGCCGATCCACTGCCTTCGGCGTCGTGCATACCCGGCATTGCGTAAGAAACACTATATGCCAGTGTACCTATCAGCGATAGGGAACAGAGCTGCGGAATAAAAAATTTTCTTTTCATGACTGATACCTCCTTCTGAGATTAGCTGCAGTTGTCTTGCGTCTCACCGTTAGCCGGATAAGGTACGTATTGCCTGATTTACAATTAAGGTATGCATTTTTCAGGTTTTTCCGCTTCAAACAGTATAGCCTGCATTGGAAAACGTGTGGGATTCGAACCATATTCGCTGACGAATGCTTCTGCCAGAGCTTCGACAATAAGCTCAGGATCAATTTCACCACGCTCTCTGATTTCATTGATGATCGGGCTGAATATCAACCCGCGTGCAAAGGCCCTGATATCCGCAATGGCGTATTCATTTCGCTGAACCGAAATATTTATTCGATCAAAACCGGCACGGATAAGCATTTCCTTGATAGGATCAATTTCAAAGGATGAAACAGTACTTTCAAGAAACCGTGGCGGATCCGCTGGAAAAAATTGCTTCATGACCTCAAAAGTCACGCTGGCATAGGGATTGTACTGACGGGAATCCCAAACACTGAACAGATACTGCCCTCCCCGTCTCAATACCCGGTATGTCTCCCTAAATGCTGTATTTTTATCAAAGAACATTATCCCGAACTGACAGATCACTGCATCAAATGCTTCGCCATTAAACGGCAGATCAGTCGCATCGGCAATTTGAAATGTAATCTGCTCATCAGGAATAAATTTTGCGCGCGCAACGTCCATCATGGGATTGCTGATATCAATGGCTATCAACTGGGTATCTTTAGGTAACACATTCCGTAACTGTCTTGTCACAATTCCTGTACCGGCTGCAACCTCAAGTACGTCACGGACCGACCTTTCTGCTGTGCGCCTCGCGACATAAGCTGCATACTGCTCAAACAGCACATGCCCCAAATCGCGATCGTAAGCGGTAGCCACATCACCCACATATCCTGCCATCGAATTCTCCACCAAATGCCAATTCATAAGGATAAAACCAGGCTCAATCCTCTTCTGGATACACTATCAGTATCCACGCGGCACTATCTGCTAATTTGTGATGCAAGTACAGAATCAGTCCCTATGGCGCAAAATATCTTCCGCAGCCATTCGACCTATATACGCAATTTCGCTGTTACCGGTAACCATTGCCGTTACAATAGTGCCATCGATCAGCAAGTTCAGTTTCTCTGTCACTATTTCCGGATCCCGTGCGCCACATTCTGCAACCATTGCCTGAAGCCGGGCACTGATTTTCTCCCGGTGACCGTTAGCAATTTCCTGTATCCAGCCGTTACCCTTTTCGTGTTCAGCTACTGCATTGATAAACACACAGCCATAAAAATCCTCACTATCGAACCAGATTCGCATCAAATCGAACAAGGCCAAGACACGCTCGATCGGAGAACATTCAATTGCCGGAAGATCAGTATCGAACCAGCGAAACCATATATTTGCTTCTGCCTCAAATACAGCCCTGAGCAGATTCTCCTTCGAACCGTAATACGTATAGAGACTGCGCCGCGATACACCGGATTCTTCGATGATTCTGGCAATCCCTGTCGCATGAATACCTACGCGACAGAACAAACGGCGTGCTGTCTGCAGTATTTTGCTCTCTACAGGAATTTTTTTAGGCACCATCGTCAAGCCAGTTCGCAATCCGATAGGCAGGCATCCATTCCCATACCAGTTGAACCATAATTCTTAGCTGTTGAAGGAGGTAAGTTTTTCAAACATTTTTGTTCGTTTTTTCTTCAAGCCGCTTCTTAATCTTTCTGGCAATTCTGCCGGCTTCAAGGCGAATTTCCCGTAGCTGGCCGCTGAGGGGGTTAATTTGTCCGATAAAATAAAGGCGGGGAGCTCCTTCAAATTCCTGATCACCCGAAATTTTTGATCTGCCTTTCTCATCGGCAATTCCCGGTATCTGAACAAGTTCCGGGATCCCGGTACGAAAACCGGTTCCTGCAACGACAACATCAGGCTCCAGTGTTGTTACGGGAGCATTCCCTTCCTCCGGTGCTGTTCCGACAGTGCTTAGAACGTGTACCGTCCTGCCCGAAATTTTCTGTATGGGCCCGACAATTTTGATCCGGCCAGCACGCACATCATCAGCGAAAGGGCCATATAGAATCGGTACCACATTGCTTATAGCATACTGCCGGGTAAGAGGCATTACCGGAAACGGCAGGCCATAAGCTGTCAAATCCCCCGTTGTTCTGCGCTGCAGGAAACTTAGCAACCTGTCTATTAAATTGTCGGGCAAATGTTTCAGCCATATTCCCCAGCCTACAAACGGAATACGACCGATGCTTTTGGGCAAAAAATAGGGAGGGGTTCTTACAGATACCGTTACCAAGCTTGCATATTCAGTCAGTCGGCTGGCGATTTCTGCTGCAGAGTTACCACTGCCGATCACGAGTACATGCTTTCCTGCATAATCCTGTGCACGTTTGAACCTGGCAGAATGAACAATCTCTCCCGGGAAAGTCTCTTTTCCTGTCCAGTCAGGAATCAACGGGATACGACACGTGCCGATCGCCATGACAACCGCGCGTGATTCAAATTGCTGATTATCACTACTTGTGATCAGCCAGCTCTCACGATCGCGATCATAGCTGACAGTTTTGATTTCTATTCCAGTCTGTACGGCAAAGCCACCACGCGCAGGAAAGGTTTCGAGCAGATGCACAACCGCATCACGGGAGGGCCAGGCACCAGCAGATCGTGGAAATTTACTGCCAGGTAACTTCGAAAAGAAACGGCCCGTATTAAGGCGCAGACCCTCGTAATGGTTGCGCCAGACATCTCCCACCGCAGGTGTGCGTTCCAATACCAGAGGGGCCAGCCCTGCTTTTGTCAGCTCATATGCCACTGACAAACCCGCCGGACCGGCACCGATTACTGCCACATCGTGGATATCGCTGACTTTCATCTCTTACCCTCTTTCCCGTTCCAACCAAAAACGCTTACTGGCACATGATCTGATCTGCGAAATAACTGTTACGGTTATCCGCCAGTCATGAAGCACGTGTCGTCTGCCCTGACTGATGATGAATCTCGATATTGACAGGAACCGGACGTATGATGGTATCCGGTATAGGCGCTATCCGCTGTAATTTCTTCAAGAGTGCAGCCACCTCTTCCTGCGGTGCGTCAGTCTGTATCTCCACCACGACCTTGATATCCTCAAATCCGGGATTACCCGACTCAATCGCAAAAGCCGCACGGAAATTAACCCGCCCTGAAACATGCAGACGAAGTGATTCCACATTAATTCGAGCGGCAGATAATCCTCCGATATAAGTAGCAGCAAGACAATGGCCGACGGCAGTAAGCAGCATATCCTGTGGGGTGGCACCCATTCCTTCGCCACCATAGCGAACCGGTTCATCGCCAATGATCGTCTGATCACCGTTTACATTCGTGGTAGTGTGGTAACCGTTGTCCCACACAACCGTTGCCTGATAATGAGGCCTGGCAATATCGCTGTCGCTCTCCGTCTTGACTTGATCGTAAATGATTTGAGATTGCTCAAGGTCAATCCCATTGATGATGTTTTTGATATTCGGATCAGCCATCTTTGGATCTCCATGACAAATAAGTTGCAGGAAGGGATCTCGCGTTTCTGCCTGTTACCCGAGATTACCCGGTACTATCTTCATTGACACAAAAGTACACCGATCGTTCTCCTTTAAAGAATAATATACCTTAAACAGAGAAATGGCAAGAGATCGGATAAACAGAATAGATAGATCAGATGAAAATCTACAGGGAGCTACGTTACAGCAGAAGGCAGACCAAGTCAGTCACAAACAATGCCACGGTACAGGAAAAATACCCTGTCTAAAATATGCAGATATTTACGGCAGAACAGTCAAAAGGGCACCTCGAATAGCCCGATATTTTCAGTAAATCCCACCATGCAAAGATGACAGCGAGCGAATTTGGTTTAATTTCTCCGATAACACACCGGTTT
>JBIQJX010000044.1:3889-17303 GCA_044507105.1 Nitrosomonas sp. | reverse complement strand
TTAGAAAACAAATCAGGCTGGATCAGGAAAAGCTGCGTATTCTGGACAGCATCAGATATCGCGACGAAGATCTGGCAGTCAAAGCAGGTGCTACACTGGCTTTCTCGGGGCTCATCATCACAACTTCGATTGTCCAGTTATCAACCTCATCAGATTCGGTAATCCATATCAGCAAAGGTGAAACTCTCTTGATCATTTCCAATTTTATAGGTCTGTTTTTACTGTTTATTTCCTCACTCATCAACCTGCTGGCACTGATTTCCACAAGAAAATATCCCGACAGCACTATTGACGCTCTGCTGAAATTCGATGATTACGTAGCCCAGAAATCATCCCAAATAAAATGCGCTGTCATATTTTCGATTGCCGGCACCGTTTTAGTCCTCGGCAGCCTCTCATCCGTCCTGCTGACGTGTTTAACGGATAATTAAAATTATTACCACCTTTGACTGAATCTCTGAGCACCAGAAAATGAAAAAACTGTTTATACCCGCCATCCTCCTGATCGTAATTGCCGCATATTTCAACAGTGTTGAAAACAGACCGGTTCCGGCGCAACGCAGCGCTACAGTCAGCAGTCTCAGCAACAGTTCTGACCAGATACTGGCAACTGCATTTGAAGAACGCCGAAACAGCTATCAGGTTCAGGGAAAAGGCGAGGTTATCCGGTTGCTTGCCGATGATAACGAAGGAAGCAGGCATCAAAGATTCATTATACGTCTGGCATCGGGACAGACTCTACTGGTAGCACATAACATCGATCTGGCTGACCGAATCGATACGCTGAAAGTAGGCGATTATGTCGAGTTCAATGGCGAATACGAATGGAATGCACAAGGGGGCGTCATCCACTGGACTCATCATGACCCCAGGGGTAAACATGTGGCAGGATGGATCCGGCACAATGGCCGTCTTTATCAGTAATGAAATTTGCAATATTCTGCTACCACTCCGGAAAGAATCACGCTGATAAAACCGTAGAAGCTGGAAAAGCGTATCATCAACTGAAAAAAACTGGTGAGCTCACTTCAATGCAAACTGCCGCCTGGGGAATATCCGAGATGGCTCACTTTTACGAATATTCTCTGTCAAGCCGGTAATAACAGTAACATTCACAACCATTTACAGGAGGTAAACAGACTATGGCAGCAAATGAGCAATCATATTCCTCTTACACAAATTTTGATAAGCTTCCTATCAATGGCCAGTGGCGACAGGGAAAGGGAACAAAAATTCTGCGTGACCTGAATCCCTACGATGACAGTGTACTGGCCGAAATACCGCATGCTAATCTTGATGATCTGGATGAAGCCTACCGCGGAGCACAACGTGCACAACGCCAGTGGGCATCATTATTGCCTGGTGATCGAGCAAACGTGATGCGGCGAGCGGCTCAAATCATGGAGGCAAGGCGGGAAGAAATCGTTACCTGGCTGATCCACGAATCTGGCGGCACCCGTATCAAGGCCAATCTGGAATGGGAGGCAGTACATGGTGTACTGCAGGAAGCTGCCACACTGCCTTATCTGGTAGAAGGCCGGATACTGCCTGCGGACATACCAGGCAAGGAAAGCCGCATGTATCGCAAACCAGTCGGCGTTGTCGCAGTAATCAGCCCCTGGAACTGGCCCTTACAGCTTACTGCACGTTCTGCTGCGCCCGCTCTGGCAGTGGGTAATGCAGTCGTTGTTAAACCGGCCAGTGACACCCCGATAACGGGCGGGCTGCTGCTTGCGAAAATTTTTGAAGAAGCAGGACTTCCGCTTGATCTGTTTAGCGTGGTTGTAGGCGCAGGCAGCGAAATTGGCGATGCATTTGTCACGCATCCTGTTCCTCGCGTCATCTCCTTTACAGGGTCGACACCGGTGGGTCGTAATATTGCCAGATTGTCTGCAGAAAGCCCGGTGCTGAAGCGACTCGAGCTCGAACTGGGGGGCAACGGCCCCTTTGTCGTGCTGAAGGATGCTGATCTGGAACAGGCAGTGGAGGCCGCAGTATTTGGTAAATTCCTCCACCAGGGCCAAACCTGTATGAGTATCAATCGTTTCATTGTCGATGAAAAGGTACACGATGAATTTTTGGAACGGCTGGTTAATCGGGTCCATCTTTTAAAAGCAGGCGATCCGGGCGAATCGGATACCATGATTGGTCCTGTTATCAATGCTTCTCAACTCGACGGGCTTCGCCAAAAAATTCAGGATGCCATTTCGTCAGGAGCACACCAGATGGCAGGTGGGGAGGCCCAAGGGCTCGTTCTTCCCCCCCATATTTTTTCCCGGGTAACCAACCGGATGACGCTGGCACAAACTGAATCGTTCGGCCCGGTTGCACCCGTAATAAGTGCACGCAACGAAGAAGATGCATTGGATATTGCCAACGACACCGATCTCGGGCTGGCCGCCGCCGTGTTCACTGCCGATACCGAGCGCGGTCTGCGCTTTGCGCAACAGCTCGAAACTGGTATGGCGCATATCAATGATCAGCCGGTCAACGATTTACCCTATAATCCGTTCGGGGGAGAAAAAAACTCGGGTATCGGCCGCTTCAACGGCGTCTGGGCGATTGCCGCTTTCACGACTGATCAGTGGATAACTGTTCAACATACGCCGCGCTTTTATCCCTTCAATGCGTCAGTTTTTGACCGGTAGAAAACTGTCTCTCGCGGCCCATAATCTGCTGGAGCCGTAAAAATCTGAAACCGCCCCGATTTTTCGGGACATTCGGGGTGGTCTGCTGCATCACGATTCCATCTTTCTCCCTACAGGGTTATTCGTACAAACGCACGCTGCGCAGTGTTTGCAGACCATCGCACTGAAACAGCCTCGTCACCGAAAATTTTTTTACGGATTTTCGGGCCCGCCAGTATGTGGAAATGGCCATAGATTAGGTGATTATTTTCGCGATCAGATACTTCCGGTGTCACGCATAATGCGCGGTATGTTTAAACCCGCCAGGAGAGGTCATGAGTGAAATTGCCGCAACGACCGGCACCGCCAGCAAAACGAAGCCGATTCTGTTCGTTCTGGTCGTATTACTGTCCGTTGGCGCAGGAATTGGCGGCACTTGGTATGTCATGAAAAACCAATATGAGGGCGCAGAATCTGAAATCGCACAAATTGACAGAAAAAAACCGGTAACTTTCGTCAAACTCGACACTTTCACGGTAAATCTTCAGCCGGAAGATGGCGAACTGCATTATCTGCAGGTCGAACTGGTGATCAAAGCAAACGAAACCGAGGTTGTCAACGTCATTACACGTAAAATGCCGGAAATACGCAACCAGATCCTGCTGCTGCTGTCAAGCAAAAAACCCGGGGAAATCAGCAATCTGGAAGGAAAACAGCAACTGAGTCAGGACATTACCGGGGCGGTCAAATCAAAGATCGGATCCGAAATACTGCAAGATGATATTTCGGATGTCTTGTTCACTTCCTTCATCATTCAGTGATACCGGCACATCATGGCTGAAAACTTCCTTACTCAGGATGAAGTCGATGCACTGCTGAACCACGACAGCGTCAGCAAGCATCAGCAGGATATTCGTGCGGAAAATGAAGTATCCGATTCCGGCATCCGCCCCTACGATATGGCTACTCAGGAGCATATTGTGCGCGGACGTATGCCGGCTTTCGAAATGATCAATGCACGTTTCGCCAGATTCCTGCAGACCGGACTTTACAATTTTCTGCGACGGGCGGCGGATATCTCGACCGGTCCGGTCAAAACCATTAAATACAATGAGTTTGTGCGTTCGCTGGCAGTACCTGCGAATATCAACATGATCAGCATGAAGCCACTGCGTGGCACTGCACTGATTATATTTGATCCGAACCTGATATTTCTGATCGTAGACAACATGTTCGGAGGAGACGGACGTTTCCATACCAGAGTGGAAGGACGGGAATTCACCCTGACCGAACAGCGCATCATTCGGCGCCTGCTTGAAGTCCTGTTCGAAGATTATGAAAATGCCTGGAAATCCGTCTATCCGGTCAGATTCGAATATATCCGCGCGGAAATGAATCCGCAATTCGCCAGTATCGCAACACCTGCCGAGATTGTTGTTGCAACATCGTTCGAACTCAATATAGGCGGTAATCGCGGTGAATTCCACATCTGCATTCCCTACACCATGCTGGAGCCGATACGCGAACAACTCAACAGCAACCTGCAGGGAGATCATTCGGAAATCGACAAGCACTGGATCAAATCACTGACCAGACAGGTACAGAGTGCAGAAGTGGAACTCATTGCCCATCTCGGCCATACGCGAGTGACACTGCACCAGATTCTTAATATGCAGGAAGGTGACGTTATTGCGCTCGATATTCCTGATACGGTAATAGCACTGGTAGATGGTGTACCGGTCATGGATTGCCATTACGGCATCCTCAATGGCCGTTATGCGCTGAAGGTCAAGACCATACGATCTCCAACCGAAACTGACTGATATCCGGAGCGGAATATGAATGAACCCACATTGACTGAATCACAGACTGAATCACAAACCGGACAGGACGACTGGGCAGCAGCCATGGCGGAACAACAGGCAGCCGAAACTCATGCATCTGCCCCGGATACTCATGGAAAATCTGCAGCAGATGAACCGGTTGCCGATTCACCTTCTTCCCCATCCGCCGAAGAACTGGCCCGGCCATCGCCGGTATTTGAACAATTTTCCAGAAATGATGTCCTGAACGGCACACATAATGACATAGACATGATTCTGGACATACCTGTACAGCTAACAGTTGAACTTGGCCGCACCAGAATCGCCATCAAAAATCTGTTGCAACTGGCACAGGGTTCTGTGGTCGAGCTGGATGGCATGGCAGGAGAACCGATGGATGTACTGGTCAACGGCTGTCTGATCGCCCAGGGTGAGGTAGTCGTTGTCAATGAAAAATTTGGTATCCGTCTGACCGATATCATCACCCCCAGCGAACGTATCCGCAAACTCAACCGCTAAACTTATGCCACGCATATGCACCTGGATCTGTGCCGCACTGTTCCTGCCGAAGCAGTTGTTTGCCGAATCCGCCGGGAACCAGAATTTCACTCCGCCTTCCCCGGTCATTACAGCGGGAAACATGCTGCAATTATCCGCAGGACTGCTAATGGTACTGGTGCTGATTATACTGATCGCCTGGTTATTCAGGAAAATCGGGATTCATCCCGGCAATAAATCGGGCTTGCTGAAAGTCGTTGCATCAGTCAGCGTGGGCCAGAAAGAAAGAATCATTCTGACCGAAATCGATGATACCTGGCTGATACTGGGGGTTGCGCCGGGACATGTCAGCCTGTTGCACCGTATGCACAGGAAAATCACACCCGCTGACGATACAGCCGATACTGTACCGACTGAAAGTTTTCCCGAGAAACTGCAGGCTAATCTGAAACAGGACCATGAGCACTAAATTTTCGATAAACCCTGATGGCGGTACCCGGCAGCGTTTCTCCGGATACGGCGTCATATCGGGCATTATACTACTGGGCACTGGCTTTGCCTGCCCGGTACTGGCCCAAACAGGATTTCCCGCTGTAACCGGTATCCCCTCTGCGGAGGGCGGAACGACTTACACCCTCAGCTTGCAGACTCTGCTGCTGCTGACTTCACTGACGTTTCTGCCGGCAATCGTACTGATGATGTCCAGTTTCACACGCATTATCATCGTTCTGTCTCTCCTGCGGCAGGCGCTGGGCACTCAAGCCTCTCCTCCCAATCAGGTACTGATCGGGCTGGCGTTATTCCTGTCTTTTTTCATCATGTCACCAGTCATCGATAAAATTTACACGGAAGCATATCTGCCGTTCTCCGAAGACAGACTCAGCATCATCGAAGCTATGGAAAAAGCTGGTGCCCCCCTCAGGACCTTTATGCTGCGCCAGACACGCGAGACCGATCTCGCCCTGTTCGCGCAAATTGCCGGGGGCATGGAAATCGAAAGCCGGGAGCAGGTACCGATGAAAATTCTGGTCCCTGCTTATATCACCAGCGAACTGAAAACTGCCTTTCAAATCGGATTCGTGGTGTTCATCCCCTTTTTGATCATCGATATGGTCGTGGCCAGCACACTGATGGCAATGGGAATGATGATGCTTTCGCCGATGATCATTTCGCTGCCGTTCAAACTGATGCTGTTCGTACTGGCAGACGGCTGGCATCTGCTGATCGGCTCACTCACGCAGAGCTTCTATGTCTGACAGGAGGAGAAATCAATGAGTCCGGAACAGGCCATGGCCATCGGCCGGCATGCGCTGGAGATCACCTTCATGGTTGCCGCACCGTTATTACTGGCAGCGCTAGTGACCGGTCTGATTATCAGCATCTTCCAGGCAGCCACACAGATCAATGAAATGACTTTGTCATTTATCCCGAAGCTGCTGGCGATGTTTGCCGCCCTGGCACTGGCCGGCCCCTGGATACTGCAGGTCATGCTTGATTATATCGAAAGACTCTACGCCGGTATTCCCTGGATAATCAGCGGTTAGCCCTGCGGGTGACCGGGTAATCCGAACCATGCTCAGTATCACCACTGCAGAATTGAATGAGTGGCTGGCCGCCCTGCTATGGCCCATGACCAGAATTCTTGCCCTCATAGCTGGTGCTCCGCTGCTGGGAAGCAGCACTATTCCGGTTCAGGTTAAACTGGGGCTGGCAGTGCTGCTGACCATTCTGATCACACCGGTACTACCTCCGCTGCCCCGCATTGAACCCGGATCAGGTATCGGTTTCATCATTCTGCTGCAGCAGATCATCATTGGGCTGGCATTGGGTTTTTCCATGCGGATTGTTTTCTCTGCCGTTGAAATGGCAGGAGAAATCACAGGGTTGCAGATGGGCCTCGGCTTTGCCACCTTCTTTGATCCCCAGCAATCCAGCCAGGTTCAGCTGATTGGCCGCTTTTACGGACTGTTCGCGACTCTTTTATTTCTGGCGATCGACGGACATTTGCAAATCATCGCCCTGCTTGTACAAAGTTTCACCACGCTGCCCATCGGTGCGGAAAGTATGGAGATTGCTTCGTTTGCTGTACTTGTAAACTGGGGAACAGAAATTTTTATGCTGGGATTGCGCCTGGCATTACCCGTCCTGACTGCTCTGCTGATTACCAATCTCGCACTGGGCATCCTGACACGTGCTGCCCCACAGCTGAACATTTTTGCAGTTGGATTTCCGCTGACACTCGCGATCGGCCTGCTGATGATGGCATGGGCACTGCCCTACTTCACCCCCGTCGTTGGCCAGATGTTTCAGAATGGTTTCTCCATGATGGATACGCTATCCGGCGGGATAACAACACCATGAAACTGGCACTCTAAAAATATTGCCGCACACTTCTCCTACCCGTTCATCATTTTTATGAACAGGCTGATTTTCTTCCTCTTCCTCAACAGATCATATTTCAGCAGGGATTGGTAAGGTAAGCATCATTCGCACAAATTCCCTGAAAAAACGGTACTCATCATGCTATTCAAATCCCGTCTCAGATCGATTCTGAATATCTCTCCTCTACCGGAAAGTAAAGCTGAATCAAATGTAGTCGCCATCCGTACCGGAGAGACCCTATCCGGCGATACATTTTCGGCTACTCCTGATGCTCCTGAGGAGGGAGATTACGATTTATCCCCGGACAACAGCAATCCCTCACGACTGGAAGCTGAAGATACGGCAATTCGTGAAGCCAGGAACCGGATCGAGACAGAAGCCAGGGCACGTGTGACAGCAGAGGCACGCGCCAGAGTCGAGGCCAGTGCCAGACTGGCGGCCGAGGCGAGGATCAGGGCCGAAACTGCTGCCACGGAAGAAGCCAGGGCACGCACCAGAGCAGAAACGCTGGCCGCACGAGAAGCCCAGGCACGCCAGGAACTGGAGGCCAAGCTACGCCAAACCGTCGAGGATGCCGTCAAAGCAGAAAAAGAAATCGTCGCTGCGCTACGCGCCAAGGTACAAACCGAGGCCGCTATCACTGAAAAAGCACGAAAACGGGCCCAGGAAGAAGCACTGGCACTGCATAAAGCCAGAGAAAGGGAACTGACAGAGGCAAAATTGAGTGAAGCTGCCGCTGCCAGAACACGAGCGGATGAGGAGGCGCATAAAGCTGCCATTGCCGCAACTGCCGCTGAAACTGAAGCTGCCACACTGGCTCGAACCAGAATGGAAGAAGAAAAAAAAGCAACTGCGCTGGCACATGCCAGGGCTGAAGCTGAACGTCAAACAATCGAAGAAATCCGTCTGCGCACGGAAGCTGAGGCCGGTCTGGCAGCACAAGCACAGGAAAGATTAGAGGCGGAAGCCAGAGCACGACAAGCGGAACAGGCCAGGCTCGAAGCAGAGGAAAAGGCTACCCAAGCTGCAGAAGCCCGCCGGGAAATCGATCTGACTGCAGAATCGGAAGCCAAAACCCGTGCTGCGGCTGAGGCCGAGGCAGCCGCTGCCGGTCGGGCCAGAATAGAAGCGGAACAGGAAGCTACAGCAATTGCAGAACATGCTGTCCAGGCGGAAAAAGAGGCAACCCTGGCCGCCCGGGAGCGTTCCCGGGCAGATAGCCGGTTACAGGAAGAAATGAACAGGCAGATAGCCGCTGAAAATGAGGCACAAGCAGCGACTGAAGCTCGATTGCAGGCGAAGCGGCAGGAAACTGCCATTCTCAACGAGAAAATACTGGCAGATCAGCTTGTTACCGATGCCGTGAAAGAACGTATCGAAGCACAGGAAGCTGTCATCAGGCAATTCCGTGCCCGTGCTGCAGCCGAAGCTGCCGCCAGAAAAGCAGCAGAAGACAAGATCACGGCCGAAATACGCACCCGGGAACTGGCTGAGGAGCGAGCTGCGCTGGACAGACAAGTGGAAAAAGAAACCAATGAGCTGGCAGAAGCGGAGGAGCGTCTGCTCGAAAACAAGAAAAAACAAATGGAAGCCATTCGCCAGGCGAAAGTTGCCATTGCCGCTCGGCTGGAAATGGAGCGAAAAATAACTGAACTCGCTACTGCTATTGCTCAGCGCCGGATCATCGCAGAGACCAAAACAGAAGAAAAACTCAAAGCTGCTGAAACAGCTGCTGCAACATCCCTGCATAAAATTCAGGCAGAGACTTCAGCTCTGGCGGCAATACGGGCACGCATAGAACAGGACGCACTGGCCGTCGAACATGCTATTGCCAGGGAAGCTGTTGAAACTAGGGCTACAGAAGCCGCACTGGCACGTATCCGGGCAGATGAGGCGGCCATCGCACAAGCCTCACAAAAAATACAGGCAGAAATTGAGGCAACCGGTATTATCCAAGAGCGTATACTCGCAAAAACAGCAGCTACCCATGCAACTTTAGGTGGTAACAGCAGTTCCAATGGCTGCTTCTCCGAGGACAGCGAAGAGTCGTCGGCCGCCGCAGCCGGATTCCTGCACACAGAAGCCCTTGATGAATTCGACAATTCGACAGCTCTGCCCGAAAATGCTGAAATAATACAAACCGGACATTGACGATTCCCCGGAAAATGAACAAAACCCGGCAATGACCGGTATGACAGAATAAAAACTGACAATCTGTCTACAGATTCTCAGAGGACCGCACGAACCAATCAACCATTCAATATTCGGGAGAAATGACTTTGCAGAAAATTCTGTGCACGACTTTCCTGTCTCTGACACTGTCACTTACCGCCTTCAACGGGCTGGCCATGCCATCAGAAGAAAAAACTACCACGCTCCAGGATCAGAAACAGGTAAAGATCACGATCTATAATGAGAATCTGGCATTAATCAAAGACCTGCGCCATGTCTCTCTCGATAAAGGTATCAACAGACTTGCCTGGCGCGAAGTGTCTGCCCAGATGCGCCCGGAAACGGCATTGCTGCGAATCCCCGCACAACCTGCAGGATTCCGGTTACTGGAACAAAATTTCGATTTCGACCTGCTCACTCCGCAGAAACTGCTGGAAAAATATCTTGGACAGGTAATTACCCTCATCCATGTCAATCCGGCAACAGGTGAAGAAACCAGGGAAGCGGCTACGGTACTGTCTACCAACGACGGAGTCGTACTCAAATTCGATGATCGTATCGAAACCGGCCTCCCGGGGCGGCTCGCCTTTCCCGGGGTACCCAGCCATCTGCGTGACCGCCCCACCCTGTCGCTCGTATTGACCGATGCTTTGCCAGGCGAGCATGAGCTGGAGCTGTCTTATCTGACCTCCGGGCTTTCCTGGCATGCCGACTATGTGGCTGAACTTGATGCCAGTGACAGCCGGCTGGATCTCAGCGGACTGGTCACACTCGCTAATCGCAGCGGTATTGCCTATCACAATGCGCACCTGCAGCTGGTTGCCGGAGATATCAATCAGATCCGCCCCGACCTTTACCGGACGGGGAAAGTGATGGCTATGGCCGTCGAAACAGCTGATTATCAGGAAGTAAAGGAAGAATCCCTGTTCGAATATCATCTCTACACGCTGCCGATTCCTACTACGCTGGCAGAGAACCAGACAAAACAGGTCGCCCTGATGTCCGCAACCGGTATTCCTGTCAGCAAGGAATTCCTGTTGCGGGGTACCGATGTTTATTACTCCAGAAAATATGTGAATATCGGCGACAAACTGAAGCCGTCCGTTTTTATCCAGTTCGAAAACAAAGGTGATGATCTGGGCGTGCCATTGCCCAAAGGAACAATACGCGTCTATAAAAATGATTCCCGGGACAATGCACAATTCGTAGGTGAGGATCGTATCGACCATACAGCCAGAAATGAATCAGTGCGTATAAAGCTCGGCAAGGCTTTCGATGTGACTGCTGAAAGAACCCAGACAGATTTTCAGCAACTTGCAACCACCCCTCAGCCGCTTATCGAAACTGCCCACCAGATCGAAATCCGTAATGCCCGTCAAGAGGCCGTTACAGTACGCGTCCAGGAACCTATTCCCGGTGACTGGACGATAATTTCAGAATCTCAGCCTCATACGAAACCTTCTGCCAATGTGGCTGAATGGCCGGTTACTATTCCAGCCAATGAAAAAACTGTGCTGACCTACCGGGTTCGGATCAGATACTGAAAAAGCTGACGTAATGGGGGCCTGCATTACAATGCGAGCCCGACAAAATACCGCTTACAGTCTGACTGATATAATTTACCGTTTCTTGCAAATCTGCACTCTGATCTATTTAAAATTCATACAATTAGCATAATAGGTGACTGTTGCCGGCCAGTCTGAAAAGATGCCAATAATACCGACTTGTCTGGCCAGCACATCCAGCACTTCATATACATCTCCATCGCTGTTGATGGCCTGACTCACTGTCTCATAATAAAATCCACCGCCGTTGCTCAATGGCCCTGAACGCTCCAATGTCCAGGTAATAATATCCAGCCCCGCCTCCCTGGCAGCTTTTGCATAAACAGATGGGGCGATCCGGTTATTTTTGTCGATCGTCAGGAGTATCGGTATTGGCGGTGCAATGATTCTAACACCCTGTACCACGAGCGCTTCCATGTCGGGCTCCCAGGTAGCCGGATTAGTATGGTCAAACTCTGCTGTTTCATAACGGCCATCCAGATAAACGGCCTGTTTTCCAAAAGCAGGCTCATTCTGAATCCAGTAAAGGATGTCATCTAGATTGAAAGATTGTGGATAAACGCGGGCAGGCTTCACGCCAGCCTCCCGGTATTCATTTATCACCTTTTGTGCATAATCCTGCTGGCTGAAACTCCCTTGGAATGGCATGGGTACACTGGCTTCCTTGAGCTCGGGCGTCATTTTTACTCCCAGTTGTTTGAACAGCTCGATACTCTCTTTGTGGGTCATCAGTGTTCCCCGACTGACATAAAGATCGGTGCGCCAGTCGGCTGTCCCACCCAGATATTCTTCCACAGTAGTCGCATTCGGATTGCTGGCGTCCATTTTACCGCTCAGCATCCTGAATTCTGCAAGCGTGATGTCACTGGCACAGCAGCGGGCCGCTGCCGGCTGCAACACCTCTCCGCTAACCGGATCGATTTCAGCGGGCGTAAACGGTATCGAGCATTTCTCGGCCAACTCGGGAATGGCCAGAATATTGGTCGTAGTATGAAGATCGCATTGTGAGTGACGGCATACCAGCTCCTGATCCTGCGTGAAAGTCACGTCACATTCGAGCACACCCGCCCCCATCCGGGCCGCTGCCAGATAGGATTCCCTGGTATGCTCAGGAAACTGCAGCGGTGCGCCACGATGGCCGATCGAAAAATCGGATTTTTTGAAAGGACCCTTTCTACAAGACAGCAGCTTATTTTTGAGACTGCCTTCATCCATATCATCTACGAGAAAGAAAGGCCGCGGCCCCAGTTGCACTTTTAATTTCCCCTTTTCAGGCGGCATGACCGAGAATTTTTCTGTATTGTCACGGTCGCTTGCTGCGGCGTACACAACATTCACGATTGCCAGAAGCAGAAGTATACAGGCAGCTATGACTGCCGTCGTTCTTTGATTATTCATGAGATACCCTCTTTCCAATTAAAGACATATTTTTCCTGTATTTTGCACAGCAGGGTGCGTAGCCACACTACGCACCATTTATGTCTTAACTATCTCAAGTGTATTAATTTTTCTTGAATCAAAAATGACTGTGATAAACCGGTAAACCGCAGCTGATCGCTTATCAGTCTCTGTATAAACCGTGATGGATAGAAAATTTCCCGCCTTCGCTCATGTTGAGCCAACAGGCGGTGCTGTCACTACCCGTAAGCCATCCCAACCGCCGGACAATCTCATCTGAAAAGACTCTTACTTGACAGCTGCAAGCTGGAAAACACCCTTGCAACCGGATGAAAGACAAAGAACAGTATTACAAAAATAAATGCAGCAAGCGTCCTGTAATATTTAAAAACAGGAAAATTTGACAGGGATCAGCAAAGACCCGCTATCTCATTTATCTCCAGTTTCATAAATATTTTTTACTGATTAAATGACATTCTCATCAAAACTATATGTAATATATTTCTCCACTGGCTCTGTGTAATTCCTCCCTGTACTTCACATAAATAATCAAGATCCTTTAATCCGGCAAATTAGAGGATGGTTTTTCTGAGCATCGAGGGAATTACTGTATCGCTGACAGACCGGAGCATCCATTTATGTCGATCCTCATTGCCAGCTTGTTATGGGCCCGGATGATACCGGTTGACAAGACACGCATCAGGTCTGAAATTTTCATAACCGGTGCTTGGCAGCAGCCCGCTGCGCCAGTCGCAGGAATGAATCGGGCATGTCCGGCCATGATCTGCCATCTCGCGGATCATTTACAGTGTAACGATAGCCAGTGCTATCTGATATCCAGCCGTAATCGCCACAATTTGTCATTGCAACTGACATTCGGAAGTCACCCGGCGTTGTCATTTGACGAAATGGCGCTGCATGTATGACATGATCTAATGCTTCAGAAACA
>JBIQJX010000044.1:0-3789 GCA_044507105.1 Nitrosomonas sp. | reverse complement strand
CCGGAATCGGGATCAGTAACTCTTCAACTCTTTTCTGGCATGACTGATTCAAGCAGACCAAAAATCCTAATCACTGAAAAATAAGTGCCGGGAAAAGAATAATCAGTAACTTACAATTAGGAAAAACCAATTGCAGTGACTGACTGAACGACATTATCAATTGCAAAGCGAATTCGCGCTACATTTTCACGAATACAAAAGGTGAAGCAACCCTGGGAATACCAATGGGGACGCCACAATAGCAGCTCTGTACGCCTGATTATAGTCGCATTGATTTCCCCCTGGTCCGGCGTTTGCTTGCTATGTGCAGCTGTTATATTTACCGGAGTGGTTATCTCTGCGAGAAGCGGGGCCCGGGCTGAATAAATCAGTCGGAGAGATGGATGGAGGAGGCCGCTGACCTGGCTCCGAGCCCCTGTGCTCATGAAGCCCGTCTTACTGACGGGTGCAAACAACAACAGCCGCTGCTGTTTGCCTGTAGAAATTCTGCGGAAATTCTTGATTACCTGGCGATGCCATGCTGTGATCAACGCCGCTCTTTCGGTCATAACTGACTTATCGGGGTATAACCGTTTATCAATCAGACTGAAGATAAATTGGCAGTTTTACACTCTGGTAATCAGGGAAAGAAAATGATTGGACAATCATCAGCCCCCTGTGAAAATTGCTTCAGGGGGCTTGAGGCTACCCAATTAAGGGGCAGTTACGACATCATCCAATATGGCTCTGTCTTGTTTGTTCCATTCCACGTCAACCAGGTTGGAATAACGTGCAATGATCTGACAGGCAAGTCCACCTTGGAACAAACCAGCCCAAGCAAGGACGACGAAGCCCCAGTGCAGCGGTGCGCTAAAGAGCTCTTCCATGAACCAGAAAGCATGTCCCCACTCGTTCAGGCCAACGTTCGGCAAGCTCATCAGCGGGCCGGCCACTACCATGATCAGCGGGAATGACCATCCTTTGTGATACAAAGGCAACCGAGTATTGGCATAAATAATCATCGATATACCCATGATGATGTACAGCGGGAAAGAGCCATAAAACAGAGGAATATGGCTAGGCGTAAAGCTTGTATCCCGGATGATCACCTGATGCCATGAAGCATCCTGCTCGGTAAAGAAGCTGGACCCCCAGTAAACGGCGAATATATAAGTCCCCAACCACATGAGGAAATAAAAATAGCGTTTAATTTCCTGTTTGGGAGTCAGACTGGCGATCTGTTCTACGGTATTGCGAGTCTTTAACAGATATCCCCAAACCAGGAGTGCCGTAGTGGGCAGAATTACCATGTGGGCACGCCACAGGCCCATCCAGATCCGGTCAAATTCCGGCTCCATCGAGTCCATACCGTGTGAATAGGCATAGGTACGCTGGAACCAGACCCAGAAAACAGCGACACCTAAAATAGGTAGCAGTCCGAATTTATAATATTTGGCATCGAACCACTCTGAGACGTCGTAAGCGGGCTTATCCGCAGCCTGCTGTGCAACTTTATCGTTTGAGATTGTAGACATAAAAATTACTCCTTCTTGCAAGAATCTAAAACCAGAGCTGACGTTACCAGTCAGGCTTCTGGACAAAATTTGATTTAGGGCAATTCCGGGCTATTGAAGATATTTCTGTCAGCCGAATCAGACTCATACAATTCCCGGATTTAACGACTTTCATGGCAATCACCTTTCCTATTTAATGTGAATAAAGTTGCCTGTTTTTTTTCAGGCATTTATAAGATAGCACAAATCTGACAAAGTTCAACCTTGAATCATATGACATATATTCCATATAAATGTTATAGCAGAGAAAGATAAGGATCTGAAGTATGCTCACCTGCCAGCAAAACGGCAACGAACGAAAGTTCACAAGCCATCTCCCCAGCACAGCACGGCCGTAACGGATATTTCCGATCGTTAAGGAAGTAAATTGTCCTCCTGGAGGAGACGTGAAGATTATTCGGAGTATTTACTCGTGGCGGGGATAATTTCGCAGGAACAGACACTTGCACAGAGAAAGAATTGCCCTGCTGTAACACTTCATTTTTTGCAGGGGCAGCTGTATAGCAACTCCTCAGCACGAAAACGCGCAAGCTATAGGATTGCTGTTATAAATCTGGAAGAAGGATCGGAAGTCTTACTTTCAGCTATTTAACTAATCTGTATCAGCAAATAGATATTTACGGGAAGGGATACTATCTCTTCTTGAGATAGAACAAGAATTCTCCAGTTGTTTCTGAGGAGAACAGCAGTTCGTGTCCGGTTTGTTCAGCAAAGACCTGGAAATCAATAACTGCTCCGGGATCAGTAGCCATAATCTTGAGTATCTGCCCATGTCCCATATCAGTTAGAGATTTTTTTGTTCGCAAGATGGGCAACGGACACACAAGCCCGCGCACATCCAGCTCCTTATCAAAATTCATGCGACACCTGTACTTAATCAGTAAACCGGCGCAATTCTACTCGCTTGTGAACAAAGACTGCAAAATTACAATTAAAACTGATTATTTACAGTAACGCAGAATCCTTCAGGATAAAGTCCAATACCAAAGCTCTCGTTGGCGTTTTGCTCAGAGGAGGAATAAATCACTCCCAATTAAGGGGCGTTAATCCCATCCCTTTCAAGGTATTTCGAGCTTGATCGCTTAAACTTATGATTTTACGGTTTTACGTGGGATGCGGGAGGTAACTATCTGGCAAGAAGTCATTGAGAGATTCGAACAGCAAGCCCCGGGCGCGGTAATGGCGCATCTGGCGCTGGATCGGGCCTTACCAGCAAACTGGATCGACGAAGTATTTCAAACACATCGGCAGCGGCAGTACCCGCGCGAACTGCTGTTCTCCAGCGTGGTGGAACTGATGCTGCTGGTCACGCTGGGGCTGCGCCCCTCGCTGCATGCAGCCGCGCGCAAGATGGCCGAACGGCTGCCGGTGTCGTTGGCTGCGCTGTATGCCAAGGTGCAGCGCACCGAGCCTGTGGTGCTGCGTGCGCTGTGCAAGGCAGTACCGAACACCTGCTGCGGCTGGCCAAACGCATGAACCCCAGGCAACAAACCCAAAATCGTCCAAGTGAAAGGCTACGTCGCCCGTCCCCTCGCTCGCCCGCACGTCTCCACTGCATGCGTCCTCAAACAGGCTGCAGGGAAAAGACCTTGAAAGGGAGGGGCCTTAATACTTAAAAATATTTCAGGTTCATACCCTCCGACCCAGTACAGTTAAATGAACATAAACACACTACAAAGTGAATGAGAGTGCCGCTATGATCGCTACGGCACTGTTTTCACAATTACCGGCAAGCTCGCGGGAGAACTGGCTAATATCGTCGATAAATCGGCACTAATAATGAACGCCGATACACACTCCCTTCAGAAGATAATATTGAAGCTTCTTACAGCATCACTATTCTATTCACCAATGAATAGGAGCCGATGGTGGCAATACGCAAACGAGAGAACAAACGTATATTTCCTAATACAGCAGGTATTAGTGCCGACACCAAATTATTGAAACAAGTGCACAGAGAGTCTGCCATGAGTATAGTTAATCTCACTTTCGCAATATACTCGGCATTCACATCCGTAGAACCTGCCAACAGACATAAATTTCATCGTGGACGCAGAAAAATTAAATTAATTTCAATTATGTGCGTAAACGCACAGATCTGTAAGAAAAGGTGATATAGGCTTATTTTACTTATTGAATATAGCTGCATACTTTCTCCCCTCGTGCCTTCGGGCGCACTCTCTGGCCCGTCACCCTCGAAAGGTGACGGGCTCCTCCGAGTTAGCTGTAGAATTTT
>JBIQJX010000001.1:69681-84598 GCA_044507105.1 Nitrosomonas sp. | reverse complement strand
CCGATATCGGGCTGCAGAACTGAGGGAGCGAATTATCGCGGTCTGTTCTCGATTCTGGTATACCAGCCTGCATAAACTTCATCCGGCCATAGAGATTTGATCCAGACCAGGATATCGTCAATTTCCTGATCTTTAAGGATACCTGCCCAGCCGGGCATGCGTCCTTCTCCAGGAGGACCGCCCTTCAAAATGAAGTTTTTCAGCTCCTCCGTGGAATGATGCCAGGCATGAGCTGTGCCATTCAATGGAGGAGGGGGGTACCTGCCGTTTTCCAGTGGTTTGCGCCAGTCTGGTGTACCTTCCGCATTCTGACCATGGCATCCTGCGCAGTATTGCCGGAAAATGGTTTGGCCACGTGCGACCTGTTGCGGATCGAAATTCCGTGTTACCTGTTCCGGGTTTATGGATCTGCCCAGAATACGGTCCAGCGTATTGGTTGAAGACGTTGCAGGTTGTTGTTCTGAGCAGGCGGCAATATGAAGTAATAATAGGAACAATACAGTTCTGACAGATATCACGTCTACTTGAGCCTTAAAACAGATTCTGTCGAGCTGTTTCCAGGTGTTTTATTCATTTGTTGTGGTTTGGCTGTTCCATACCGGTTATAGATTTCTGCGGCATTGCGTTTATCACCCGGTTTCCGGATCAGCAGTACGTTGTAGGGGTCGATACGGCCTGTTTCCATTCCGGGAGAACCATGCGGCATATCCGGGACTGACAGCCCGACTGCGCGGGGCCGTTCTTTCAGGAGCCGTTTGATGTCATCAGCCGGTACATGGCCTTCAATGGCATAGCCGTTAACGGTCGCGGTATGGCATGATCCAAGGTCAGAGGAAATGCCAGCCTCGGCCCGGGCCTTTTCATTGCCTATATCATGTGTGTTAACTGTAAATCCATGATCACGCAGATGGTCAACCCATTTGCTGCAGCAACCACAGGTCGGACTTTTGTATACTTCTACCGTGGGGGCTGCTGTAATACAGATGGCGGTGCCGGTTAAGGCAATCATCAGGATGGATCGGCTAAAAAGCTTATTCAATTGTTTTTTCATTTTTCCTCTACTGTAATCTTGCCACGCATTCCTTTGAAATGACCGGGAAGGGGGCAGGCAAAATCGATAACTCCTTTTTGAGTGAAGTGCCATATCAACTCTTTTTCTTCGCCAGGTTCAAGCGTTATCTGGTTGGGCTCATCATGGGGAACATGGTCATTTTTACGCATCAGTTTTTTATGCTCTCGAAGGTGTTTCATGGTATCAATCATCATTTCATGTTTCTTTTCCCCTGTATTTTTAACAATAAACCGGATCGTTTCGCCTTGTTTGACGGTGATGTCAGAGGGTGAGAAACGGTTTTCGTAGGCTTCAATCCTGATGGTACGTGTAATATTTTCCTGAGTGCCCGGCTCGCCGATTGCTGCATGGCTATGGTCTGCGGTAGCATAAGCACCAGCAGATCCCAGACAGGCCAGTGTGAAGGATACGATCAAAACTCTTTTCATATGTTCCCCGCAGTGTGGACAGAAGGCAGAAATTACGAATTATTATTTCATTTGGTTAATATTACACTTCCACATATATTCTTTGCATTCTGATTTGTTTATCTCTCTTTATTTTTCATTTGTACCTTTTGCAATCTATACCCGGAATTTGTATGGCTACAGAAATGCTGTCCAGAAAAGCTGATTATAACGCTAATAAATTACGCAAGCGGTTACGGCGTCTTGTCGGGACCGCTATTGCCGATTTCAATATGATTGAAAACGGTGACCGGGTCATGGTGTGCTTATCCGGAGGGAAAGATAGTTATGCATTGCTGGATATTTTGCGTAATTTGCAGGCGCATGCACCGCTGGATTTCGAACTGATTGCAGTCAATCTCGACCAGAAGCAGCCGGGTTTTCCCGAGCATGTGTTACCTGGTTATCTGAGTGAAGCAGGTATTCCTTTCCGTATCGTCGAGCAGGATACCTACAGTGTGGTGAAACGGGTAATCACCGAAGGTAAAACGACCTGCAGCTTGTGTTCCCGTTTGCGCAGAGGAGTACTTTACCGTGTTGCGAGTGAACTGGGAGCAACGAAAATTGCGCTGGGGCATCATCGCGACGATATTCTGGAAACCTTTTTCCTGAATATGTTTTATGGAGGTAAATTAAAAGCCATGCCTCCCAAGCTGGTGAGTGATGATGGTCGCCATATCGTAATCCGGCCGCTGGCCTACTGCAAAGAAAAGGATTTGGCTGCTTATGCTTCTCTGGTACAGTTTCCCATCATTCCGTGTAATTTATGTGGGTCCCAGCCAAACCTGCAGCGGCAGGTGATTAAGGAGATGATGCAACAGTGGGACAGGAAGTTTCCCGGTCGTCTTGAAACAATGTTCACCGCTTTACAAAATATTCAGCTTTCTCATCTCGCGGATATCAACCGCTATGATTTTATTGGACTTAAACCGCACGGTATTGCCACTGAAGAGGGGGATAAAGCCTTTGACGAAGAGCCGCTTCCTGCTATGAAGGTCAATATAAATCAGGATGATGACTCTGAAAGCGGGTCGGATGAGAAATATCCTGCCGGCGTTATTCAGAGTCGTCGTGCGTGAGGCGGCCAGCCGTGCTGTTGATCAAACGTTGACTTAACCGATTCCCGCCTCATGCGCCTGTTGATCGGCATGATAGCTGGAACGTACCATCGGGCCGCAGGCAGCATGGCTGAATCCAAGATTGGCGGCAATACGTTCGAATGTCTTGAAATCTTCCGGTGACACATAGCGCATAACAGGAAGATGACCGGTACTGGGCTGCAGATATTGACCGACAGTCAGCATATCGACCTGATGCGCACGTAAATCCCGCATGACTTCAATGATTTCCTCATCAGTTTCTCCCAGTCCCAGCATCAGGCCGGATTTGGTGGGAATGTTCGGAAAAGCTGCCTTGAAATCACTGAGCAGTTGCAGTGAATGAGTATAATCTGCGCCCGGGCGACATTGTTTGTACAGACGTGGCACAGTTTCAAGGTTGTGGTTCATAACGTCAGGCGGACAGGCAGATAATTTTTCCAGGGCGATGGCCAATCTGCCGCGAAAATCCGGAACGAGAATCTCGATGCGTGTTTGGGGAGATTGAGCACGTATTGCGCGGATGCAGTCTGCAAAGTGTTGTGCGCCACCGTCCCGCAAATCGTCACGGTCCACGCTGGTGATGACGACGTAATTAAGTTTCAGCACGGCGATGGAATTTGCCAGGTGCATGGGTTCATCCGGATCGGGTGCGTGAGGACGGCCGTGCGCAACATCACAGAACGGGCAGCGTCTGGTGCATAGATCACCCAGTATCATGAAGGTTGCCGTACCGCGCCCGAAGCATTCTCCGATATTGGGGCAAGAGGCTTCCTCGCAGACGGTATGTAATTTGTTTTCGCGGAGCAGACGTTTAACTTCCAGATATCTTTGGCTGTTGGATGAACGTACCCGAATCCAGGAGGGTTTGCGCAGCAGTTGATCGGGTTGTTGCCGCTCGATTTTGACTGGATTACGGGCTGTTTTGGCGGCACCCCGTTGATGGGTTTCAGCGGTCATAAGAGATTGTTTTCCTTTGTTGAGCGTGAGTTTTTTAGTTGAGCCAGGAAATGTTGCGCCAGCTTGGCAGCAAGCATATCTTTGCCGTCGCTTATACCAAGATCCTTCGCCTGTGTAATACGCAAACCAGGATAGCCGCAAGGGTTGATGGCAGTAAAAGGAAGAAGATCCATTTCGGCGTTGAATGCAATGCCGTGATAGCAGGCTCCACGTTTTATTTTTAATCCTAATGAAGCAATTTTGGCATCGCCGACATACACCCCCGGCGCATCTTCCCGACCTTGTGCAACGATATGATATTCGTTCAATAAGTCTATCACGGCACCTTCCATTTTTCTGATCAGTTGCCTGATATTCAGTCGCCATCGGTGTAAATCCAGCAGCAGATAGAGGATTACCTGTCCGGGACCGTGGTAAGTGATTTGTCCGCCCCGGTCAGTTTTTATGACGGGAATTGTATTCTGATAGAGCAGATGTTCGGATTTTCCGGCAATTCCCTGTGTATAGACAGGGGGGTGTTCCAGCAGCCAGATTTCATCGGATGTCGCGCCGTTGCGCCGCGCTGTGAAATCTTTCATGGCCTGCCAGGCAGCAAGATATTCCATGGTACCTATATTTTTTATAACGACAGGAAGAACGTTGTCTGCTGACTGATCCATTATCCGGCCCGTATAGTTTATTATCCTGAAAACTGGGGTTACATGTATCCAAGTGTGTGGCTGGCGTGCTGTCTGGTAAGAGGTAACAAGGCGGGTAATGATTTCCCGCAACGAGGTGCAAAGCCGCCAGCTGGGCAGCTGTCACCCACTGCGCTGGCATACGACAAACAGTAAGCCTGCTGCTCATCGCCGTCTCTGAAGGGTGACAGACAGTCAGCTGCGGCTTTTAGGATGATTTCAAACAGAGTATCGATTTTTTCCATGATCAGAGTCACATAGCACGGCTGGTGCTGCTGCCGGTTGCCAGCAGTTGGTTTATAACAGCATCGCTACCATTGGATGATCATTTAATGCCTGATAGAGGGAATCCAGTTGCATACGGGAAGTTGCGCGAATCGTGCAGGTCAGGCTGAGATAAGCGCCATTTTTGCTGGTGCGAACTTCGAGAGTAGCCTCATCAAAATCAGGTGCATACATTTTGACAATGGCCAGTATAGTCTGAGTGAAGCCCTTCTGCGATTTACCCATGATTTTGATCGGAAAATCACAAGGATATTTGATAAGCGATTCTTCTGTCATCAGATGGTTTTACTAGGATGCGGAATGTCCGCGCATCGTCGTCACTTTGTAGGCCTGATAAAGCTGGTTAAGTTGCTGGAATACCGGTCCGGGAATACCGCCCCCAACGGGCTGTCCGTCTAATCGGGTAATGGGGAGGATTTCCCTGGTGGAAGAAGTCAGCATAATCTCCTGTGCCGTACGCAGCTCGGCTTCGGAAATTTCTCTCGCCATATAAGGGATGGCATTTGCTTCAGCCAGTTCCAGTACTACATCGTAGGTGATACCGGGCAATATGCGATGATCTTTAGGAGGAGCCAGCAGAAGATTATCTTTTACAACAAAAATATTGCTGGCCGCTCCTTCGGTCAGAAATCCATCACGCAGCAAGACGGTTTCCATGGTTTGGGCATCGACTGCAAGCTGACGCAATAAGATATTGGGCAACAGCGAGATGGTCTTGAGATCACAGCGTCCCCAGCGATTGTCTTGTGCAGTTATCGCGGTGACCCCGGTTACGAGCAGTTCTTTGGGCGGGGGTAATAACGGGCTGCTCATCATGAAAACAGTAGGTGTCCCTCCCTGCGGAAAAGCATGATCACGCTTTGCCACGCCCCGGGTAATATGCAGGTAAAGATACTGGTCGTTCCCTTCATTCAGCTTGACAATGCGTTCTACCAGACTGCGCCATTGTTTTTCGGAATGAGGATTTTTGAGTCGGATACCGTTGAGGCTGTGCTGCAAACGGAAAAGATGTTCATTCAGTCGAAATGGTTTGCGTGAATAGACTGGAATGACTTCATAAATACCATCGCCAAAGATGAAGCCTCGATCCAGTACCGGAACAGAGGCCTGCTCGATGGGAAGGAACTTGCCGTTGAGATAAATCATGCTGGTTTCTGGAGACACTGGCCCGGTCAGTTAAACCACATTTTCAGATTGTCCCAAGTGCGCCCGAAGAAATTAGCTGTGGTAACAGTTTCCAGCGCAATCAAAGGGTAAGTGGCTATTTCCAGCCCGTCCAGAACAAATTTTACCATTCCTATTTCCTGGCCCTGATCAATCGGTGCAACCAGCGGCTGACGGTATTCCATCCGGGCTTTCAGTCCGTCGACCTTGCCTTTGGGAAGGGAAAAGTAAATATCTTGAGCAAATCCGACTTTGAGTTTATTTTGCGATCCTTTCCAGATCTGAATATTGGCTACAGGTTGATGCTTTTTGTAGGGATGTGCGGTATCGAAAAACTGAAATCCGTAGTTTAGCAAGCGCTGGCTTTCGATGCTGCGTGCATTAGGTGAAGCTGTCCCCATTACCACGGAAATAAGGCGACGATGATCACGTTTGGCTGAAGTGACAAGGCAATACCCGGCAGCCTCAGTCCAGCCGGTTTTCATCCCGTCCACATTGGGGTCTGTCCAGAGAAGGCGATTTCGGTTTGGCTGAGTAATACCATTATAAGTATATTCTCGCAGGGAATAGAGCGAATAGCGTTCTGGAAAATCCTGAATGATGGCTGCGGCCAGTAACGCCAAATCGTGTGCAGTGCTGTAATGCTCGGGGTGAGTCAGGCCCGTCGAATTCATAAAATGCGTATTGTGCATACCTAAACGTTTCGCTTCCTCGTTCATCATATGCGCGAACAAGTCTTCCGAGCCGGCTATCAGTTCTGCCAGCGCTACACAGGCATCATTTCCGGATTGTACAATCATCCCGTGGATCAGCTCGTCGACAGTTACCCGCTTGTTGGGTTCGATGAACATACGCGACCCCACCATCCGCCAGGATTTATTGGATACGGGCACGACCTGATCCAGCGTGATACGTTCCTGCTTCAGAACAGAGAACACGATATAGGCGGTCATCAGCTTGGTAAGTGAGGCAGGATCCAGCCGCTCATGCGGATTGTGGCTGGCAAGTATCTGACCGCTGTGAAAATCACTCAAGACAAAAGATTTGGCAGCGACCGACAGCTCCGGTTGCTGTGCCCATACCGGAGCAATTGCTCCCAGAAAAAACAGAGAGAGGATGAGCTGTTTCATGAAAATCCGCAAAAGTCTCATTATACCCTGCGCCTCAAATTTCTTGAATCGCCTGGAGTGATTTTGCCCCCTCCCGGCGATTTTGAAGTTCGGTTTTCCCCGGATATGCAGCTCTAGCCAGCGATCGTCGGTAGTGCTTGTTTTTTGAAGGAATTCATGCAGGCCTGCACTGTCTTATGGCACATTGCGCAAGTTTGCAAGCAGGCAGGAGGAGCCCGCTATAGTTGACTAATATTGTCAAGTATTATATAGTTGACCAAAACGATCGGGAATAATTTTGAAACCGCTTTAACCATGTAATTAAGGAATAGCAATGAGACTGACGACAAAGGGACGATTCGCGGTAACGGCACTTTTGGATATCGCGATGCGGCATGGCAGCGGGCCGGTTGCACTGGCTGATATCAGCCAGCGACAGAGGATTTCACTGTCTTATCTGGAGCAACTGTTCGCTAAATTGCGCCAGCGAAAGCTGGTCGACAGTGTGCGCGGGCCGGGTGGAGGGTATTGTCTGGCCAGAGAGCTTGACGAGGTATCGGTAGCTGACATTATTCTGGCGGTGGATGAACCCATCGACAGCACACAGTGCGGTGGCAAGGAGAATTGCCTGGGTGACGGTAAGTGTATGACGCACGATTTATGGGCAAAACTGAACGAGATCATATTCGATTATCTCGGTAATGTCACGCTAAAGCGGCTGGTAGATGAGCAGAGCCAGCGCGAATTACAGCGCGAGCAAGCGGTGGTCAAGCTGTATGACATGCGAGAGGCGGCATTTTGATCATTTGATATGAGGTGGAATCATTTATGGCAATTACATTAACTGAGCGTGCAGCCAGACAGATCCGCCAGCAGCTGACGAAGCGGGGTAAGGGACTTGCGCTGCGACTGGGTGTTAAGAAATCCGGTTGTTCAGGGTTTTCTTACCTCTTTGATTACGCAGATGAATTGCAGGAAGATGATCAGTTATTCGAGTCATATGACGCCAAGGTTATTGTGAAACGTGATCAGGTGTCTTTCTTTGAAGGTTCGGAAATTGATTTTGTGCAAGAGGGACTGAACAGCACGTTTAAATTTCGTAATCCCAATATAGATAACACTTGTGGCTGTGGAGAGAGCTTCAGCCTTAAAACTTAGTAAATTCAGGAATTATAAAAATGAGCGCTGCATTACAACATTTGGTTAATCAGCCATATAAGCACGGTTTCGTTACAGACATAGAGGCTGACATTGCGCCTAAAGGGCTGAATGAGGATATTATTCGGCTGATTTCTTCCAAAAAAAATGAGCCTGAATGGTTGCTTGCGTTCAGGCTGGAAGCTTACCAGAAATGGCTCGCTATGACAGAGCCTGCCTGGCAGAACGTGAAATATCCTAAAATTGATTTTCAGGATATCAGTTATTATTCCGCACCCAAGCCGAAGAAAAAGCTCGCCAGTATGGATGAGGTTGATCCGGAACTGTTACGTACTTTTGAGAAATTAGGCATACCGATGCATGAACGGGCAGCATTGGCGGGTGTCGCGGTTGATGTCATTTTCGACAGCGTCTCGGTTGCAACGACCTATAAGGAAAAGCTGGCCGAAGTGGGTATTATTTTCTGCTCGATTTCAGAGGCGGTGCAGAGATATCCTGAGTTAGTCAAGCAGTATCTGGGGACAGTTGTGCCGCCGGGAGATAATTACTATGCCGCACTTAATTCTGCCGTGTTTACTGATGGTTCTTTCTGCTTTATTCCTAAAGGTGTGAAATGCCCCATGGATTTGTCCACTTATTTCCGTATCAACACGGAAGAGTCCGGGCAGTTTGAGCGTACGCTGATCATTGCGGAAGAAGAGGCATCTGTATCCTATCTGGAAGGCTGTACTGCCCCCAGATTTGACACCAATCAGCTGCATGCGGCGGTAGTCGAGTTGATTGCTTTGGATAATGCCGATATCAAGTATTCGACTGTACAGAACTGGTATGCCGGGGATGAGAACGGGATCGGGGGTATTTACAATTTTGTAACTAAACGTGGATTGGCAAAGGGTAAAAATTCACGCATTTCCTGGACACAGGTGGAGACAGGTTCAGCCATCACCTGGAAATACCCCTCTTGCATTCTGCGCGGAGAAAATTCAGTAGGAGAATTTTATTCTGTTGCTGTGACCAATCATCATCAGCAGGCCGATACCGGGACTAAAATGATCCATATTGGTGCGAATACACGCAGTACCATCGTTAGCAAAGGTATATCAGCCGGGCAGTCCAACAGTAGCTACCGTGGCCTGGTGAGAATTGCTCCAACTGCCCGGGATGCCCGTAATTATTCACAATGTGATTCGATGTTGATTGGCAATCAGTGCGGAGCGCACACATTTCCTTATATTCAGGTACAGAATAATAGTGCGCAAGTCGAGCATGAGGCATCGACTTCCAAGATTGGGGAAGATCAGTTGTTTTATTTTGCCCAGCGCGGTATTGATGCTGAAGAGGCAGTGTCAATGATTATTAATGGCTTTTGTAAGGAGGTTTTCCAGCAATTGCCTTTGGAGTTCGCGGTAGAGGCCACGAACCTACTCAGCTTCAAGCTGGAAGGGAGTGTCGGATGATTGAGGCCAACAGTAAAGTTTTGCTTGAAGTGCGTGACTTGCATGCGACTGTCAATGGAACAGAGATTCTCAAGGGTGTGGATATCATCATCAGGAGTGGTGAGATTCATGCCATCATGGGGTTGAATGGTTCAGGTAAAAGTACTTTCGCCAAAGTCCTGGCTGGTCATCCGGCTTATGAGGTAACTCGGGGCACAGTACTTTTCGACGGCCAGGATATTTCAGAACTGGCACCGGATGAGCGCGCACGTGCGGGTATATTTCTTGCTTTTCAGTATCCGGTTGAAATACCGGGAGTTGCCAATGATCAGTTTCTGCGATTGGCTTATAACACTGTCCAGAGTCAACGTGGCAAGGAAGAGTTGGATCCGCTTGAATTTGATGATTTCGTGCGGGAAAAAATGAAATTGCTCAAAATGAATCCGGATTTTCTGGATCGCAGTGTCAATGAAGGATTTTCAGGCGGTGAAAAGAAGCGTAATGAAATTCTGCAGATGGCGCTGCTTGAGCCCCGCGTAGCCGTGCTGGATGAAACTGATTCAGGACTGGATATCGATGCGCTCAGAATCGTGGCGAATGGGGTCAATCAGCTCTCCAATAAAGATAATGCGATTATTCTGGTAACACATTATCAGCGCCTGCTGGACCATATCATTCCCGATTATGTTCATGTGATGGAAGCTGGTCGTATCATCAGAACAAGTGGGAAGGAACTGGCAATGGCATTGGAGACCCATGGATATGACTGGATTCATGCTAATAATCATGTGCCTGGCGGAGCGCAGCCATGAACACAGCTACCAGGGATGATTACCTCAAGAAGTTGATCGAGTCCTGGAAGAAAGAGATTTCTCCTGTCCGTACTATTTCTTGGCTTGATCAGCTTCGTACAAATGCAGTAAATTGTGCTGAGTCACTCAGATTTCCGACCTTACGTGATGAAGAATGGCGTTTTACCGATATTACTCCCCTCAGGAATGCCTCTTTTCCCAGGGCAGCTGTAGCATCGTCGTTGTCCGCAAGTGATCTGGCACCCGTTATTCCTGATGAAACTGCTTGCAGAGTGGTGTTTATTGATGGTCAGTATATACCTGAATTATCCGGTATAACTGACGGCAGTCCCGTAACTGTCAGCAGTTTATCCGGCCTGACTGGCGAACATGTTTCGACAGTCACGCAACATCTCGGTCGACTTGCCGATTTTCAGGATGATGTATTTGTAGCACTGAATACTGCCTTAATGCAGGACGGGGTTTGTATCATGATTCCGGCGGGTGTTGCTGTGGATATACCTGTTTATATTTTATATGCCACTTCACAGAAAGAGGTAAGCACTTATCCGCGCTGTCTGCTGATTGCGGAAACCGGGGCCAGAGTTACAGTCGTTGAAGAATATGTGACGCTGCATGAAGCTGCTTCTCTGACTAACACGGTAACAGAGGTATATATTGAGGATTCGGCCTGTGTAGATCATGTTCGTGTGCAGCGTGAAAGTTCGCAGGCTTTTCATGTTGCAAACACTACAGTATTTGTGGGATCCGCTGCCTGTTATCACGCGACCAGTTTTGCACTGGGCGCACATATTTCACGTTATGACCAGAATATTACGCTGGCAGGCGAGCATTCTGAATGTATGGTGGATGGATTGACATTGATAGCCGGTCATCAACTGGCTGACACACATACTTTCATTGACCATGCCAAGCCATATGGCAAGAGTCGGCAGCTTCACAAGTGTATCGTGGATGACAATGCGCGAGGCGTTTTTAGTGGGAAAATTATGGTTCGTCCCCATGCACAACTGATAGATGCCCGACAGCTGAACCGTAATCTGTTGCTGTCGGAGAGGGCGCGTATGGATACCAAGCCCCAGCTCGAAATTTTTGCAGATGATGTGAAATGTGCGCATGGTGCGACAGTAGGGCAGCTTGATAAGGAAGCGCTTTTTTATCTGCGGAGCAGGGGATTGTCTGAGACTGCCGCGCGCAATCTGCTGACCTATGCATTTGGGGGCGAGGTTATCAATCGTGTTTCGGTAACTTCTCTCAGGCAGCGGCTTGAGGAATACGTTCTTGCCAGCACAGGATCAATTGAATTATGAAAATAGTCGATGCTTTATTAACACCTGCTGTAAAACATACAGCGGTATCAGAAATAGAACGGTTTCGTTCTGATTTCCCAATCCTTAATATCAAGGTGGGTGATAAGCCGTTGGTCTATCTGGATAACGCTGCTTCCAGCCAGATGCCGCAGGCTGTCATCGATTGTCTGGTACGTTATCAGAAAAGTCAGCATGCGAATATTCATCGTGCCGTGCACCATTTATCCGGTCTCGCCACCCAGGAGTATGAAACCGCGCGACACAAACTGCAGCAATTCATCGGGGCTCGTGAAGAAAGGGAAGTAATTTTTACCAGCGGGACGACTGATAGCATTAATCTGGTGATGCATGGTTATGGGCGTAAATTCATCCAGAAGGGTGATGAAATCATTCTGACTGAACTTGAGCATCATTCTAATATCGTACCTTGGCAGATGCTGGCCGAAGAGAAAGGTGCACATATCCGGGTAGTTCCGATCAACGATGCGGGCGAACTTATACTTGATGAGTATGAAAAACTTTTCAATTCCAAAACCCGATTCGTGGCATTGTCGCATGTTTCCAATGCGCTCGGCAGCATTAATCCGATCAAACATATGATTGCAGTTGCGCATCAGCATGCTGTACCCGTTCTGGTCGATGGCGCGCAGGCTGCACCACATATGAAAATTGATGTGCAGGACCTTGACTGCGATTTCTATGCATTTTCAGCACATAAGCTGTGCGGTCCGACAGGGGCTGGGATTTTATACGGTAAAGCACATTTACTCGAATCGATGCAGCCTTTTAAAGGTGGCGGGGATATGATTGCGTCAGTTACTTTTGAGAAAACTATTTATAACGAAATTCCCTATAAGTTTGAAGCGGGTACCCCTCCTATTGCTGCAGTAATCGGCTTTGGTGCCGCAATTGATTATCTGAATCATATTGGTCTTGATGCTATTGCTGCTTATGAGCATGAACTGCTCGATTATGCATCTGAACAAATCAGGGCCATTCCGGGGGTAAAGATCGTGGGTGACTGCCCGAATAAAGTCGCAGTGATATCGTTTGTCATTGATGACATTCATCCGCATGATGTCGGGACATTGCTTAATCAGGAAGGTATTGCTGTGCGTACAGGTCACCATTGTGCGCAGCCGATTATGCAGCATTTCAACGTAGCAGCGACATCCCGGGCTTCGTTTTCTTTCTATAATACCAAAAGTGAGGTGGATGCCCTGGTTGAGGGTATTCGGTCCGTACAAAAGGTTTTTGCACAATGAGTCTGAAATCCATTTATCAGGAAGTTATTCTTGACCATAATCGTAAACCGCGTAATTACGGTTCCCTTGATTGCCCTACGCATCATGCTGTTGGCCATAATCCCCTGTGCGGAGATCGTATTGATTTGGATGTCAATATACTAAATGAATGTATCGAGCAAATCACTTTTCATGGTGAATCCTGCGCGATTTGCAAGGCTTCCTCTTCAATGATGACCACTGCTGTTAAAGGTAAATCGCGTCAGGAAGCGGAGGCGCTGGTTCGGGAATTCCGGGAAATGCTGGTGAGTGGAACAGACCGTAATTTCGATCACCTCGGACGCCTCAAGGTACTGGCAGGTGTGCGGGATTTGCCCACACGCATCAAATGTGCTGTCCTGCCATGGCATACTTTGCAGGCAGCCATGAATTCAACAGGCAAGACCTCAACAGAGGTCGATGATCCCGCAGAAAAACTTGTAGCAAATAATCATTAATACAGAAGTTTATGCCAAAAATCTCGGAAATTGAGGGTACTCCTAACCCCAATGCATTGAAATTTATTCTGAAGGAACCGCTTACCTGGGGAGTGACCAGGTCATACAGTAACGCCGAACAGGCGGCAGAAGATCCGCTTGCTGCGGCCTTGTTCGATATTGATCATGTTATTAATGTTTTTTACGTGGATCGCTGGATTACGATTACTCAAGACGGCGAAGCAGATTGGCAGGATCTGGCACGTGCAGTGGCGGACCCTATCCGTGCAGCCCCGGCCGCAACAGACCAATCAGCAACAGTCGTTGCGACTGCCAGTACTGTACTGGCGCATCTCAGCGAAGAAGATCAGCAACGGCTGGAGCGTATCAATATCTTACTTGATGAAGAGGTTCGTCCTTATTTGCAGCATGATGGGGGTGATCTTCACGTTCTGAATCTGGAGGGTAATGTTTTGCGTATTCACTATCAGGGAGCATGTGGGACATGCCCCAGTTCGATTACCGGAACATTAAGAGGAATCGAGCAGCTGCTGAGAGCGATTGAGCCGGAAATCCGGGTAGTATCTTCATAAGGCAGAAAAAGAATAAAGCTCAATACTACTCTGAATAGCCGAGGGTAGTATGATTCAGGAAAGATGTGTCAGATACCAATCCATTGCCTGTTTGAGTCCTTGATCAATCCGGTAGGCGGGAGCATAACCCAACAACCGTGATGCTTTGCTGACATCTGCCTGAGAGTGGCGCACATCTCCGGCGCGAAAGTCCATATATATCGGTTGGTGGCCATTTAAATAGGGGAGCCGGTCAATCAACAGTTCACGCATCATAGCGTATAGCTGATTAAGGCTGGTACGCTCATTTACCGCAATATTGTAAACCTGATTGACTGCCTCCGGATTCATGGATAAAGCGGCAAGCAGGTTGGCCTGTACCGCATTTTCCACGAAACAAAAATCCCGAGTGGTTTCACCATCGCCGTTGATATGAAGCGGCCTGTTCCTGATTAAAGCAGCAACCCATTGAGGGATTACAGCCGCATAAGCACCGTTAGGGTCCTGTCGTGGACCAAAAATATTGAAATAGCGTAATCCGATTGACTGGATACCATAACAGCGAGCGAATACGTCTGCATACAATTCGTTGACATATTTGGTTACTGCATAGGGTGAGAGGGGTCGGCCAATGACTGATTCTACCTTGGGCAGATCCGGATGATCGCCATAGGTCGAGCTGGAAGCTGCATACACAAACCGTTTGACCCCGCTGTCATGGGCTGCAACCAGCATATTTAAGAAACCTGAAATATTATTTTCATTGGTTAGAATGGGATCTTCGATCGAACGTGGAACTGACCCGAGCGCTGCCTGATGCAGAACAAAATCAATTTTTTCGCAGGCTACACGACAATCCTGTAAATGGCGGATGTCTCCTTCAATAAACTGAAAATTTTGCCAAATGGCAGAGTCAACCGCAGTTTTTACCTGATCAAGATTATGTCGGTAGCCAGTAGAAAAATTATCCAGCCCGATTACATTTTGGTTTAATTTAAGTAGCGCTTCCAGTAGATTGGATCCAATGAATCCCGCCACACCCGTAATCAGCCAGCGATAACTGTTTCGTTCCAGGTGTTGGCGGATTTCCGTATATTGT